>NZ_CM132929.1:720000-1080000 GCF_054031195.1 Algorimicrobium bowmanii | reverse complement strand
TATTTCTGTTTTATTTTTTATTAGCTACTAACCAGGTACTTACAAATAATGTTTTTTAAAGAAGACCTGTGTATCTTTAATAACTCACCCTATTTATAACCTATAATATATAACCTGCTTGTTGGAACGGCTACTACTCCATCACGATTTTAAGTGTTTTACCTATTATTAATAGGACACATATATATAGTATATGGGAATTTTGGAGAATTGTACGGCCGTATTAATTGCTAAATACAGTATAAACTAAAACAACTATCATCTTAGTTTCCCAGACAATAGTTGTTTTAGCCTATTTATGTATATATAAAGTACAAACTTTATAGTTCAGCAGTAATCAGATTAACCTTGTGGTTCTATTAAAACTTATTACAGGAAGAAGTTCCAGACAACTCCAAACCTTACCGTGAAATCTCTATAAGGGTAATTTGGTGCTGAATAATAATCATAACCTGTCCACGCGGAATTGAAATGTTCTGCTTTAAGATAAATACGTATCTGGCTTATTTTTGCATTAATAAAAAAGTCGAACCTAGGGAAGTCTCCATATTCCTCTGTGTTTTGCACATAGAACTCAGCCAGCAAAGGATCGTAAGCATCCATTTTATAACTACTAAAATAACTAAATGTAATTCCTGTTTGTAAAAACAAGGCATTTTTAAAAAACCTATTAGAATATACTAAGGTGTTTCTAGTAGTAAACTCGGGTACATTAAAAATCATTCCATCATCTTGTACATTTTGATACATGATAGTATTATATAATGTAAACTTTTTAAAGAAATTAAACCCCTTCTCCCATTTCAACTTAAAGTAACTAATAGATTCATCTGCTTGAAATGGCTTTACTAAGTCGACACTCGTATCTTTCATAAAATACGTGTAGTCGTTTATATTAGTAAAGTTTGCTGTTATGCTTCCGAAGAAACTTGAATTAACAAAAAAACCTAGTTGCTGTGTTTTGGTGTTTTTTAAACTATTCTGCCAGTTATAATTAGTATAGACACTTTGATAGAGTTGAAAATTATAATTAGCCGCTCTTGAATTCTGATTTAAATGCGCACCAAATGATAGGTTATCATTTAAACGATAGGATGCCTGACCTAAGAAATAATTACCATCATAATCTCCCGCTATATTCAAACCAGCTTCAGCATGTAAATTAAAGCCTTTTATAGTTTTATCGTAAACACCATCGATAGCTAAAACATCTCCTTTAAGTCTATTAGTAATAAAGGTATCGTCTAATAGCGCAACTTGGTCATATCCATAATTAAAATTAGTGTATCCGAGATTGAATTCTAACTGACCTAAAGTGCGACTATTATAATTCACACCAAACTTGGTATTGAAATTTTCGAGTGTTACACGGTCTCTTAAATCAGAAGACTGAAATGCCTCACCAAAATAATCTGTTTCATTATCTTGTGTATACTCGTAGTATTTATCTTCAAAAGAGATAATATTAGTAAGACTAAGTGTATTATTAGCTAAGGAATCGTTTTTCTTAATTAGGTAATAAGCTTGATCTAAATGAAAACGTTTACCTTCTAGTATGTTCTCGGCATCCTCAAAATTAACAGCTAAAACACCTCTATCTATAAATTCGGGATTACCAGATTCGAAGTACGGTATATTATCATCTTGAACGCCTCCATTTTCTTCATTCATTAAATCTTGCATTACCACATGTGCGTTAGCTATATACCTATTGTTTTTAGTTTTATAACTTGTGGTGAATCTAAAATTACCAGTACTAGTTAGTATGTGTTGATATTTACCTAAAGATCGTAATCCCTTATAAGCAATAGAAAAATTTAACTGTTTTGATGTGTTAACGGTAAAAAAGGCGTCTAACTGCTGACCTTGCTCAAAAGCCGTTTTATAATAGAGCTCCGTAAAAGGCGTTGGCACTTCATAATAATTAATATCTTCAATTTCCATATAATTAAAATGACGCGCTCGTGCACCAAACAAAGGCATTAAGGCATCTTTCTTATAGGTGTAACTAAGAGAATTATAGGTTTGACCAACATTAGAAAACGGTAATAACTCGAAATTATCGCGGCGTAGGTAATTAAATTTATATTCTTTCTGAATGGTTAAAGTCGTATCGACATAAGTAGTATCGTTTCGGTGTGAAATAATAAGATACTGTTCTATTTTAGCATCCGGATTTTTAATATCTTTAATACTTGTGCTTTCGGTTGATCCTCTTGAAAGCGAATCGCCATACTGTGAATTTCTTTCACGCAATTGATCATTACCAAATTGATCTATTTGACCTTGCATTAAATTAACACCAAATATTAAAAAAGCGATTAAAATTAGTTTCCTCATAATTATTTTTTCGACCTTGCAAATGTATTGACAATTTATAATAACCTTGTTATATTAAGAATAATTTACATGCTAAAATTACAATATTCAGATTTTTCACTTGAATGCGGTACGGATGAAGCTGGACGTGGTTGTTTAGCAGGACCTGTAACTGCTGCTGCTGTAATACTTCCGGCAGATTTTAAAAACTCTATCTTAAACGATTCAAAGCTACTATCTGAAAAAAAACGTAATATACTAAAACCTATTATAGAAGAAGAAGCTTTTTGTTTTGGTTTTGCACATATTTTACCTGCAGAAATAGATGAAATAAACATTTTAAATGCATCTATTTTAGCCATGCACAAAGCCATAGACGCTTTAACCACTACACCAAATTTTATAATTGTTGATGGTAACAAGTTTAAACCTTATAAATCGGTTCCTTTTGAAACTATAATTAAAGGAGATTCTAAATATTTAAGCATAGCTGCAGCTTCGGTTTTAGCCAAAACCAACAGAGATGCTTATATGGAACAAATACACGAAGAATATCCCATGTATAACTGGAAGCAGAACAAAGGCTATCCAACAAAAGAACACCGAGAAGCTATACGTAAATACGGTCCAACAAAATACCATAGAAAATCCTTTAAACTACTACCAGAACAGCTGAAATTAGAAATGTAACTTCGGTTAGTATTCATTTTAAAGCCTTAAATTATTTATGTAGGTTTGTATAAATTCTTACTTACATGAAAAACACTTGGCTACTATGCATATTAGGTTTGTTATTTTTGGGATGCAATCCTTCAAAAAACAAGTCCAAATTAATAGATTATTTAAGTAATGATGCTACAGCCATTATTAAAGTTAAAAACATTGCAAGTTTAAAAAGCAACATTAATAACAATGCCTTTTTACAAACCTTAAGCACTAGTGCTGCTTATGAAAACCTGTCAAGTAAATTAGATATTTTACAATATTTAAAAACGGAAGACGATGTTTATCTTTCACTGTTTAAAGATAAAAGTGATAGTTTAGGTTTTTCAGTTGTTACAGCACTTAAAGACAACTTATTTAAAATAGACTCCTTACCAAACTACAGCGTTGAAACCTTAAAATACGGTAACAATAGTATTACAAAAAGTACGGTAGCATCTCAAACGGTTTTTAGTATTATTAAGGACCATATTTTTATTGCCGCTTCTAGTCAAAACTTATTACAAAAAACGCTTGAAGATGCCAAAATACAACCACAAATAGAATTATTGATTAATGCATCTGATACCGACAACCAATTATCTGTTTTTATAAATAAAGAACAAGATCAAACTGTTAATAGTTTTTTTATAAATGAAACTTTACAAACCAACACCCTTACTGATTATCTATTTGTAGACATTAATATTGAACAGAATGCATTAAAGTTAAATGGTGTTATAAAATCTGCCGATTCATCAAAAAAGCTAATTGATGTATTTAAAAATACAACTCCTCAAGAAAACAAGCTTGCAAACATAACCCCAGCAAACAGTGATGGCTTTTTAAGTATAACATTCAACGATTTTCCGCTATTCAATAATAACCTCAACAACTATAGGCAAACGGACACTACACTAACCACCTCATTATTTGACAATGTTATTGAGGCTGGTGTTATTTATGAAGGTCAAAATAAAGCTGTCGTTTTAAATTCATTAGATATTTTCATAACTAAAGATGCTTTATTAAATGATCAGGATCTTATAGAAAGCTACCGCGAAATTGATATCTATAATTATAGTCATGCTAATTTGTTTTCTAAAACCTTCGCTCCTTTTATAAGTTTTAACCAAGCTAATAAGTATTTTATAATAGACAATTATATTGTTTTTGCAGACGACCTTGATTTTATTCATAACATAATAGCCAGTTATAAAAACCAAACCACATTTAGTTCTCGTAGCCATTACAAAAACCTAAAAGAGCAATTTAGTGATGAAGCATCCATACTAAGTGTTGTAAGTCCAGAATACCTAGAGGTTCTTATAAATAGAAATATTAAAGATAGTTTAGATTTAAAAGTTGGTGCGTTTAATAGTACTGGAATTCAGTTTATATATGATACAAATTTCGCCCACTTAAATGCGGTTATTCAAAAAGGAAAATCTCGCACATTTGAAAAAGGAATTAGCGAATTGGCTTCCATAAAAATAGATGCCGATATTTTAAATGGACCACAATTAGTAACAAACCATATTACTAATGAGAAAGAAATTGTTGTACAAGACATAAAAAACAACTTGTATTTGATTTCAAGTAGTGGTAAAATTTTATGGAAGAAACAACTACAAGGTGCTATTTTAGGTGATATTCAACAAATGGATATGTATAGAAATGGTCGTTTGCAGTTAGCTTTCACTACTCCAAACAGGTTATATGTTTTAGATAGAAACGGAAAAGAAGTAAAACCTTTCCCACTAAAATTTAATGATCCAATTACGCAACCTTTATCAGTTTTTGATTACGACAGTAACCGCAAGTACCGTTTATTGGTAACACAAGGATCAGAAATTATTATGTTAGACAGTAAAGGAAAATCGGTTAAAGGATTTAATTTCTCGAAGGCTGCAAGTAACTTAATTCACCAACCTCAGCATATTAGAATCGGTAGAAAAGATTATCTAATTTTCAAAACAGCCAATAAGTTATATATTTTGGACCGTGTAGGAAAAACACGTATTACACCTAAAAAAGACTACCAGTTTGCTAAAGGACCTGTATACTTTTATAATAATAGTTTTGCAACAACGACAACTTCAGGTAAGTTAGTAACGATTGATACTAAAGGTAACACCGCAACTCAAGATTTAGGTTTAACGGATTTACATAGTTTAGTAACTACAACCAAAACACTAGTTGCCCTATCTGAAAATAGATTGACTATTAAAAGTAAGACATATGAATTGGATTATGGTGATTATAGCAAACCGAATATTTTTTACTTGAATAATAAAATATATGTTTCTGTAACCGATAAACAAACCCAAAAAGTGTACTTATTTGATAGTAATGCGAAACTTTTACCAAACTTCCCGGTTTATGGAACTTCGGAAATTGATATGGCTAATATTGATAAAGGACGTAACCTTGAATTTGTAACAAAAGCAGATAACAACAGTATTTTGATTTATGAAATACACTAAAAATCAAACACTTGAACCTTAAAAACTTGTGGTTTTCTATAATTTTTAGCTTTAAAATGTTAACTTTATAATATTCTTCCTATTAATAAAGCAAAGAACATTTAAATTTTAAAAATTATGAAAAAACAGCTTTTAGTACTATTCATTTTATCTGCTTTTAGTTTCTCTTTTCTCAGTTGTGAAGAAAACACCCCTGAAGAATCAAACGAACAAACGGCTAATCCCTTAACAGAAACCAACTATGTTTACGAAGGGGATTTGAGGATTTATTATCTACAAACCGAGAACATACGTTTAGAAAACAATATCACGGTGTGGGAACAAGTATCTCCTAATGACCCTGGTTATGATGAAGCTCAGGATAACATTAATGAAGCTAATGCAGAAATTGAAGATAATGAAAGTGAAATAGCTAGTATACCTTCACCATCAACAGCTTTTCAATTAATAAACCCTAGGATTCCTCCTATTCCTCCATCGCCATCGCCATGCCTATGTTTAGATTTATTTAATAGCATCCGAAATATAGTTTACATGCCAGGCACCGATAATTTATTAATCTCTATTCAAGATTACGAAGATGAATCCTACTTAGTACCGGTAAATACGGACCCTAATGTTAACAGTATTCCAAATACACAAAACACAGGGCATTTTCAAACATTAGATTTTGAAAGCACAAATTTTACTGGTCATGCATTATTAACCATACAGAGTGATAGTGAAAGTTATACTATAGATGTTAACTTTGTTAACCTGCCTTAAAACAGGAACTTCAAGAAAAATAATTGTAAATTAGTCTTCAGTGATTCTGAAGACTTTTTTTATATGAAATCAATTCTATACATTTTCCTAATAGTTTGTTTTACCAATTTTAGTATAGCACAAAACAAAACCGATTCTATTTATAATACTAAAATAACTAACTTTTACCTCAAGGCATACAAACATATGTATGCTCAGGAAGATTCTGCTTACTACTATTTTAACGCCATAAATAAAGAAGCTCAAAAGCATGATGACTTTGAAATAATGTTTAGTAGTATTAGTTTTTCTAATAAAACAGCTGCCCATTTTTACAACTTAAAGAAAATGCGTGCAAACTTAAATCAATTAGACTCTCTGATAATAACAGAAAACAGAAACTTTAAAAACCATGAAAATTACAGAATCTATATAAATTCGATAGCTTTAGACAAGGGCATCTATTATTTCAGGCTAAACGATTATGACCAGGCTAGAAAGTCTTTTCAATCTATAATAGCGTCAATTGAGGATGTTGCTGAATCAGATCTAAACATGTATTTAATTGATTTATTATCAAGCGCCTATAGTTTTATTGCTAAAATGTATGTTAACGATGGGAAATATCAACTAGCGAAAGCATATTACAAAAAAAACATTCATTTTTTAGAAATTAAGAAAGCAAACGATATTATAAAGATTAATCGCACTTACAGTTTATTAGCAGAGGTTTTAAAAAATGAAAATGATATAGCTACATCTAATAAATATTTTAAAAAATCATTAGAATACAGTATTAATCACCAAGGAAACCTCAGCAGCATTATTACAGATGCGAATCATTTATTAGAAAACTATTTACAAGTTGCAAAATTAGATAGCGCTCGTTATTATCTAAAGGTCATAAAAAATCACCTAATTGAAAATCATCCCAAAAGGTATATTTATCATGAAGCAAAATCTAAAATCAATGAGGCTGAACATAATTTTGAACTGGCTACTGATGAGCTTCAAATAGCCTTACAATTAGTTCAGAAAAAGTGGCAGAACAAACCACATAATGATGTTGCTGAAATTTATAATAAATTAGGCCTATTACATGCTAGGCACAACCAAGCAGAACAAGCCATAGTGTATTATAATTTGGCTCAATTACAATTAGAAACGAGTAGCGTTACATCAACCATTAACCAAAGTACACGTTTAAAAACAGAGAATAATAAAGCGAAAGCTTTAAATAGCTTATCATTATTTCCTGAAAGTTTAACTTGTGTAAGCCAAGCTATAAATACTTTAGACAGTTTAAAACCTAGTTTTAAAAATAATACAGATAAACTCTTTTTAATTGAAAATGCCTATCCTATTTTTGAATCGGGTATTGAAGCTGCATATAATTTATATCAATCAGATCAACAAGATTCATTAATAAGTAAAGCCTTTCATTTTTTTGAAAAAAGCAAAGCGGTTTTATTAATGGATGCTATGCAAGCATCACAAGCTACTACATATGCCAATATTCCTAATGAAATTACAGAAAAAGAAAATCTATTAAAATCTCAAATAAACTATATTAGTAAACAACTTAACCAACAAAAAACGCCTGATTTAGAAGATGCCTTGTTTCAAACAACCAAAACTTATCACTCACTAATTGATACTATTGAAACAAAATATAAAGCTTATTATAATTTAAAATATAATACTGATGTGATTTCGGTATCACAACTTCAAAAGTTTTTAGACTCACAAACAGCAATTGTTTCTTATTTTTATGGTTCAAAGGCTATTTATAGCATTACCATAACCAATGAAGACAAAGTTTTTAAACGCATTGACCGCAATACAGGTTTAGATAATTCTATTAGCACAGTTTATAACGCCTTAAATAATCCGAAATTTGACTTAGATACGTTAAACAACCTCTCGTTCCAATTGTACGAACAGTTACTACAATCTACATTATATGGAATTCATAAAGAGAAACTCATTATTATTCCAGATGGAAAACTAAACTACCTACCTTTTTCAGCATTGTCTACCAACGGATCCACGCAATACCTGATTTTAAACCATGCTATTAGCTATGCTAATTCTGCTACATTATTGACACAGCTATCTCAAAAGAAAATCACAAATTCAAATATTCTTGCTTTTGCACCTAGTTTTGATGATGCTGAAACCGAGGGATTACTTCCATTGGCTCATAATAAAAAAGAGGCCTCCTCAGTCTTAAAGCATTTTCAAGGTACTGCTCATGTAGATCACGAAGCTACACTGCAGAACTTTAATAGTGAAAGTGCTAATTTTGGCATATTACACTTTGCTACCCATGCAGTTTTAAATAATAACCATCCGGAATACTCGTATTTGGCCTTTCAACCAAACAAAAATTTAAATCATCTACTTTATGTAAGTGATTTATATAACCTATCTATAAATAGTAGTTTAGTAACATTAAGTGCATGTGAAAGTGGTATTGGCGATTTAAATCTAGGAGAAGGTTTTATTAGTTTGGCACGCGGCTTTTACTTTAGCGGTGCTTCTAGTATTTGTAGCACATTGTGGAAAATTAATGACGCGTCTTCTTTAAAAATAATGGATGCCTTTTACAAAAACTTATCTGAAGGTAATTTAAAACAGGTCGCTTTACAGAAAGCACAACTACGTTTTTTAAATGAAAATAAAGATAACTCCTTATCACACCCTTATTATTGGTCGGCTTTTGTTCTATCTGGAGATACACAAGCTATAGTAGAATCCAATTATGTATATTGGTTACTTGCTTTAGTAATCGGTATATTATTAGTAATCTTGATTTTTAAACTCCGAAAACAAAACACTACCTAAGTGCTTCAAGTAAAGCTTCTGCCTTTTCTTTATTATAACTATAATTACGTGTTAGTTTTTTAAGATATACTTTGGCTTTTTCCTTCTGTGAGTCTTTAATTGCTATTAGTGCCATATACCAACTAGCTTCTGCAACAAACTTGGTATCTGCTTTTATAATTTCTAAAAATAATTGCTCTGCTTTTTTTGTTTCATTCAAGCCTAAATATGCTTGCGCTTTATAAAACTTCACATACTCTTTTTGTTCACGCTCCGGAATACTATCAAACTTCTGAAGTGCAATTCTATAATTTTGTGTTTCATAAGCTACAAAAGCTTGGCGTTCTAAAGTGTTTTCATCTTCACTTCTAGTAATGGTATATACCGTATTTGGGTATTCATTATAATTAGTTGCGTATAAATTTGAATAATCAGTACTGAAAAGCGTGTTATAACCAAACCAGCCAAACAATATTAATAAGGAGGCTGCTACTGCTAAATACTTATAATTATAAGTTGGCTTATTTTTAGCTTGCAATTCGTTTTCATAACCTTGTAATTTAACTTTGAGCTTTTTACTTTCTTCATTTTTAATAACTGCTTTTAAGTTTTTTTCAAACTCAAACTGCAACTTAAAATCGGCATCCGTTTTTAAGCGTTCATTAAAAACGTGCTCCTGCTCTTTAGTTAAGCTATTCGAAAAATAATAATATAGTAAGTCTTTATTAGTCATTGGTATTCCCGCTATTATTTATCCGTTCTTTAAGTGTTTTCATACATCTAGACTTCGTACTTTTCACGACATTCTCATTTGTATATTCAGTTCCTGATACTATATCTTTAATGGTAAAACCTCGATAATAGAAAAGTGTTAATAGTTCCTGACATTTATTACCTAAAGTCGCAAAATGTTTTTTCAATAATTCTTGCTCTGTGGTCAAATTATTTCCTTCTAAATCTAAATGACCATCAACCAACGTTTCGTGTTCTCTAAGAAGTGACAAATCGAAATCGGGGTTGGTAGTCTTTTTATTCTTTCTCATTTTATCAAATATTAAATACTTACCAATACTGAACAAATATGTTGAAATAGAACTTGTAAATGATTCAATTTTACCTTCCATAATATTATTATAAAAAATAATATAGGCATCTTGATAAACATCAACAGCATCACTATGTGATAACGTATATTTTTTAGAAAAATTTAAAAATTTATCCCGATTGCTTTCATATATAAACCTGAATAGCGTTTCGGAACCTTGCCTTAAATCTTCTACACTTATGTTCTCTTGTTGGTTTTCCATTTAATACACTAAAATTAAAAAGGTTAACACCATAATGCTAATTTAACTTTTTTTAATAAAAGCCTCTTCTTTTTCTAAGTATTCTGAATTATAAAAAAAATACACCTTAGATGTTAACCTTTATTACGTGACCTGTATAAAGTAATACAAATCATAAAAAACACAAATTATGTTACGTAAAACAAATCGCTTATTTAAAATTATTTTGGCTTCGCTAGTTCTGTTTAATTGCAGTACTGATGACGAACCTGTTTTAGCCCCTACTACACCTCAGACAGTTAACTTAGAATTTGATTTAACTACTAATCAAGATCAAATGGGAGATTTCGCCAATAATGCTATGACCGTATTTAATGGTGTAGTATGGTCTTTTGGAGGCTCCAACGACTATGTTGAAGAAGGTGATTCAACTAATGAATTATGGAAAAGTGATAATGGTATTAACTGGTCAACAGTTTATACGGAAGGGACCCTTACAGCCTCAGGAAGACATGAACATACTTTAAGTGTCTATAATGGAAAAATGTATTTAATTGGTGGACGTGATAATGCCGATAATATACTTAGTGATATATGGGTAACCGATAATGGCATTAATTGGACAAGACTATTAGAAAATGCGCCTTTTGGCCCTGTTTCCGGACATAGCACATTAGTATTCAATAACAAAATGTATGTTATAGGTATAAATATGAATACTGGTAACACACAAATTTGGTCTACTACGGATGCTATAAATTGGACTGCAGAAAACACAAATGCCTTCCCCGCTTTGAAACGTTACAAGGCCGCTGTAAAAGATAACATGATGTTTGTAATTGGAGGTGATAAAATTACATCGGAACTCAGTAATGACATTTGGAGAAGTAATAATGGTGTAAACTGGGAATTAGTTACACAAACAAGTACAACGCTTCCAGCATTAAAAAGACATACGGTTACCGTTTTTAATAATAAAATATTTGTTATTGGCGGACACACTTCTACTGCCGAACATACCAACTCCATTTATTATTCATCAGACCTAAAAAACTGGTTTAAGTATACCAACAGTAATCCCCTTGAAGAAATTAATAGTCATTTCAGCTTAATCTTTAATAATGAGCTATGGGTATTTGGTGGATCAAGAGCAGGAACCGCGGGCAGAACAGGTAAGATTTGGCGAATTATGGAATTATAAAAAACAGAATTAATGCTAATTAAATTAAATGCGTGTTAACCCTTGTTATTCAAATCGCATTAAAACCAAACACTATTAAAATCTAATAATTAAAAACATGAAACATTTAAAATCAAAATCAGTCAAAAATTACAAACTTCTTTTAACCGGTCTATTTTTACTCGCAGCAAGTATTAGCATGCAAGCACAAATAGCTATTGGCGGAGGTCTAGCATACAATGAAAAAATTTCTGGACCAGGTATTACAGTTAAAGGCGTCTTACATATAACAGATGCGATAGCAATTGCCCCGGGTGTCACGTATTTTTTTGGTAGCAGCTTATATGGCTACAATCAGAATACATTAGCTGTCGACTTAAATGCACATTACAATTTTGACCTTGTTGAAAGTAAACTTCAAGTTTACCCACTTATAGGAGCCAATTACTCAAATTACAAAACTGGTGTATCCTATTATAGTTTTTATTATGACACCTATGAAGTAAGTGACAGCGCATTTGGTGTAAATATAGGCGCAGGTGGTAGATGGAAATTTTCAGAAAAACTAAGTGTGTATTTGGAACCTAAGTATGTGGTTAGTGATTATGAGCAAATTATTATTAATGCTGGCGTACTACTACAGCTTTAAAACTATAATGCTTTGAATTAGTCTTCAATAATAAAGTAAAAATAAATCACATTTAAATCTAGGTGTTAACCTTTTAGAAATTAAACACATTAAATAAAAACAAACTAAAAATAACAATTATGAAAACACATTCAAAAACAATTCAAACAATGATGTCTAAAACGAAATTTGTATTACTTGCTTTTTTAGTAGCCTTTAGTTTTTCTTGCTCACCAGAAGATGGCAATGATGGCGCACCTGGACCACAAGGACCAGCTGGATCAGATGGTCAAGATGGAAACGCAAATGTTATTAGCTCTGGCTGGATAGAGTTTGACACAGCTGTTTGGACTCCTTTAACTAATGAATTTGGCATAGACTATAGAAGCTATCCAATAACTGTTTCTGAAATATCGCAAGATATTGTTGATAATGGGACTGTATTAGTTTACACACGCTTTGTCGTTACAGAAACACAAAACTATATGTTACCTTATACGGAGAACATAACAGGAACTGATCCTGATGGACAAACAGTTTCTTTTCGCTATAGCATAAACGACTTAACTATTAAAATGCGAAATGTAAGTGGCTCTGGAGACCCTGGCACCTTTGGTGGTCCTGGAATTGCTGAATACAGATACATCATTATTCCTGCAAGTGGTTCTGGAAAAACGTCCAACCTTAATTATTTTAAAATGACCTATGAAGAAGTCATAAATCATTTCAATCTAGAATTATAATCCTTCCTAACAATTCCCTAAAAACCGAAGTTAAAAGCTTCGGTTTTTTTATGCCTTTTTGCCTTGAAATGATTAGTATTGTAATCTGAATTTTAAGACTATGATTTCACGTAAAAACGCATCCATTTCCAAATGTATAATCCATAAAGTTGGAAATAAACACAACAGTACTAAAAACGCTTTTTCCGAAAAAGAAGTTATTTTTGATGAAGCCAGTTACGAACTAATGCTTCCTTTTTTACTACGTCCATTTGGTTCTGCGGTGCAATCCTATCGTTTTAATCATCATGCGGATATTTCTCTTAATGAAATAAATACTTATAGCTCTCAAATATTTGCTGACGAAGATAATTTTATAGAAACCTCTCAGCATATTGTTAAACATTTATTTGAGCAATCAAATTCTGCACAAATAAAAACGGGCGATGTTATCATTGTTCTTTTTGAAGGTATTGAGTTTAACGAAATGACAACCAATGCTATTGGTATTTTTAAAATTGAAAACAAAATCAACTTCTTTCAAACCTATTTAGAAGATAACAGTTACGATGTTTTAGTACAAAAAGGAATTAGCAGTAAAAAGGTTGATAAGGGCTGTTTAATTTTAAACCAAAGTGACACGGAAGGACGTATTATTTTTAGTGCGGATAACAATAATTATGATACGCAATATTGGACCAATCACTTTTTAAATATTAAATACGCTGATGATGCTAACAGTCATACCCAACAGTATATTGAATTATGTAAAGATTTTTCTGAAGATATTTTAAAAACATCCTACGGAAACCAGGAGCAAAATACATTCCTTGCCAAAACGGTAGATTTCTTTAAAGAGCATGAAGTAGTAAACGTTGAAAACTTCAAAGAAGAATTGTTTGAAGAGGATAAACACAAAGCTTTATTTGACGATTATAAGAAAACTTTTGAAGGTGATAAAAACCTAGTTATCCGAAATCAATTTGATATATCTGACTTGGTAGTTAATAAAGAGAAGAAAAAATTAAAAACTGAAATTAAGCTCGATACAAACATTCAAATTAAATTAGATATCGATGCGCCTGATGCTTCTAGCGAATACCTAACACGTGGGTATGATGAAGAAAAGAAAATGTTTTATTACAAAGTATTTTTTAATGCTGAAGATTAACGGATATAACAGACCAATTTTTTAGTTATTGGATTAATATCTTTTCAGGTTTTCTTTAAATTTAAATGCATTTAAATACAAGATCATGAAAAGAACATTACAAATAAGCAATATACTCGCTTTAGTAGTTACCATATTTATAAACTACTTATCTAATACTGGTTATCTAAACAATACTACTATAGGTGATGTATCAAAATCACTTAACACTTTATTTACACCCGCTGGATATGCTTTTTCTATTTGGGGATTTATCTACCTACTACTAATAGGCTTTATTGTTTACCAAAGTCGTAGTTTGTTTACACAAGTTAAGAATGACGATTTTATATTGAAAATAGGATGGTCTTTTGTAATATCATGCCTTGCCAATAGCGCTTGGGTACTAGCTTGGATTTATGGCTATACAACCTTATCATGTGTATTGATCTTAATACTATTAGCTGCCATACTTAGGATAGTCATTAAAACTGACATGGAACTTTGGGATGCTCCTATTTCTACCATAGCTTTTTTGTGGTGGCCATTTACATTTTATAGTGGGTGGATAACTGTAGCAAGTATTGCAAATGTATCGGCAGTTTTAAAACAGAATAATTGGAATGGCTTTGGGCTATCACCGATTACTTGGACTGTAATTATGATTGGAATAGCCACAGCTATTAACCTAATTGTAACTTGGAAACGTAACATGAGAGAGTTTGCATTAGTTGGCGCATGGGCCTTAACAGCTATTGCCGTTGCCAATAAACCTGAACAACAAACTATTTATATTACGGCTATAATTGCAGCTATAATATTAATTATAAGTTCAGGAATTCATGGTTTTAAAAACCGATCTACCAATCCTTTTTTAAAACTTAAGGCCTATTCTAAAAAAGAATTAAACTAGTTACAATTAAGATGTAACGGTTTTAGCAATAAAATTTGCTTCAAATAATTCGGTAAAATGTTTCAATAATTTTGTTTTCACTTCGGCTTCATCAACATGTTTTTTGCCCAATTCCACATGTAAAGACGTGACAGCTTTACCGCGAATCCCACAAGGAATCATGTTATCAAAATAGCCTAAATCGGCATTTACATTTAATGCAAAACCATGCATTGTCACCCAGCGACTAGCACGTACACCCATAGCGCAAATTTTTCTTGCAAACGGCGTACCTACATCAAGCCATACACCTGTTTCTCCAGGACTACGTTCTGCTTTAACACCATACTCGGCTAGGGTAAGAATTATCATTTCTTCTAGTAAACGTAGATACTTATGAATGTCTGTGAAAAAATTTTCTAGATCTAAAATTGGATACCCTACAATTTGTCCGGGTCCGTGATAGGTTATATCACCTCCTCTATTTACTTTATAAAACGTAGCCCCTTTTGCTTCTAATTCTGTTTCAGAAATTAAAAGATTAGATATGTCACCACTTTTACCAAGTGTATAAACATGTGGGTGCTCAACCAGTAAAAAATAATTAGGTGTTTCTAAATTTGCATTCTCTCTCCTATTCTTAACCTTTACATCTACAACATGCTTAAATAAATCTTCTTGATAATTCCATGTTTCCTTATAGTCACGTTGACCTAATTCTTGTAATTCAATTTTTTTATTCAAAACAACTAGTCTTTTAATACCACATGAAGATTCATGCTTTCTGGCGATTTAAACATTTCTAAAAAGTTCAATGTTAGTCGTAACGTTTTACGGTCTTTACTAATTATAGCCTTTTTATTAGAAACTTTTTTTATAGGTTTCGGGAAACTATAAACTAACGTATAAGTCATACTCTCAAAAGTTTCTCTGGAGTCTGCTCCCATAGATTCAATTTCAGCTTTAAGTGCATCCGAATCGGCTTTAGACTTTTTATAGTCGTCTTTTAATTTTCGCGAAAACCGTTTTCCATCATAAGAGTAATCTAAATAATTAAGCATATTTTTAGCCGACTTCGCCACAGCACTAGTCTCAAGTTTTGAAAACTGTTGGTTATCTTTCGAATTAAATTGTTTAGCCTTATCAATATTCTCTAAAGCTTGAGGTAAAGAATCTAATGAACTAAAAGTAGATCCAAATCCAAAGTCGAAAGCTCCAGTTTCTTCATCCATTTTAATTTTTATAATAATATCCTTTAAGTCCTTAAGTTTGTCTTGTTCGGCTTGAGGCAGCTGTGAAATACTATCTGCTTTTTCAGATAAGAGATCTTTAAAATAAACAACACTATCTAGCTTTTGTTTTTCCTTATTCTCGTCTTCAGAAGATTCACCTCCCATCTCTTTAAGCATCCCCATAACTTCACTCATGTCATAATGCATAATAAACTCACCCGAACCATCAGGTTTAAAAGTAATCTCTTCCGTAAAATTACAACTCGAAAATATCAGGGTTAACAAACAAATAAATAGCACATAAAAACGCGACATAGTATCATAAATTTTAGGACACGAAGGTACGACATTTATGTTTTAGGGTTATTTAAAATAACGAGTGCCGCTATAACACCTGGCACCCAACCACATATCCATAAAATGAATACAATTAAAATAGAACCGCAGCCCTTATCTAAAACCGCTAACGGTGGACAAAAAATAGCTAGTAAAACACGCCATAAACTCATAGTAATCTTGATTTATTGATTGATGTTATTATAGGTAACCAAAAGCATAAAAATGTTACAGTGATTTTCACTACATTATATTGAAATCCTAACGAATAGTAATTATCTTTGTTGCTTCAAAAAAATAACTTATTTAATAAAGAATATGTCGCAGTTATCAGAGGTAGAAATTGTAAGAAGAGAAAAGCTTGCAAAATTACGTGAGCTAGAAATAAACCCATATCCAGCAGATTTATTTCCTGTAGAGGAAACTTCTAAACAGGTCAAACAAAATTTTGCTGAAGGAAAAAAGGTTGTTATTGCTGGTCGATTAATGTCGCGACGTATACAAGGAAATGCAAGTTTTGCAGAACTCCAAGATAGCGAGGGGCGAATTCAAGTATATTTTAATAGAGATGAAATTTGCACTGGTGATGATAAAACCAAATATAATACAGTTTATAAAAAACTATTAGATATTGGTGATTTTATAGGCTTAGAAGGCGAATTATTTACAACTCAAGTTGGTGAAAAAACAGTTATGGTTAAAGATTTTACATTGCTATGTAAAACACTAAAACCATTACCACAACCACGTGAGGATGCTGAAGGAAAAATTCATGATGCTTTTACCGATCCGGAGCAGCGTTACAGACAGCGATATGCTGACTTAGTAGTTAACCCGCATGTAAAAGAGGTATTTGTTAAACGCACCAAACTTTTTAATGCCATGCGTAACTTTTTTAACGATGCTGGTTATTTTGAAGTTGAAACACCAATCTTACAACCAATACCTGGAGGTGCTGCCGCTAGACCATTTATTACACACCATAACAGTTTAGATATTCCTTTATATATGCGAATAGCTAATGAGTTATATTTAAAGCGTTTAATAGTTGGTGGTTTTGATGGTGTTTATGAATTTTCTAAAAACTTCCGTAACGAAGGTATGGATCGTACACACAATCCTGAATTTACGGCTATGGAAATTTATGTATCCTACAAAGACTACAATTGGATGATGGATTTCTGTGAACAATTATTAGAACATTGTGCCATTGCTGTAAACGGAACATCTAAAGCTACTTTTGGAGAACATGAAATAGATTTTAAAGCACCATATGCACGCGTTACTATGGCTGAATCTATTGAACATTTTACTGGTTTCGATATTACCGGTAAAACAGAGGAAGAAATTTTTGAAGCAGCTAAAAACATGGGAATATCTGTTGATAAAACCATGGGTAAAGGAAAGCTAATTGATGAGATTTTTGGAGAAAAGTGTGAGGGGAATTATATACAACCAACCTTTATTACCGATTACCCTAAAGAAATGAGCCCGCTTTGTAAAGAGCATAGAGATAATCCAGAACTAACAGAACGTTTTGAATTAATGGTATGTGGTAAAGAAATTGCCAATGCTTATTCTGAATTAAATGACCCTATAGATCAACGTGAACGTTTTGAAGAACAATTAAAACTATCTGCTAAAGGTGACGATGAAGCTACCGAGTTTATAGATTACGACTTTTTACGTGCTTTAGAGTACGGTATGCCTCCTACATCAGGTATGGGAATAGGAATGGATAGATTAATCATGTTTTTAACAAACAACCAATCTATTCAAGAAGTTCTATTTTTCCCACAAATGAGACCCGAGAAAAAACCGCTAGCCATTAGTGAAGATGCAAAAGCCGTTTTAGCCATATTAAAAAAATCAGGTAAAATTTCACTTACCGATTTAAAAGAAAATTCCGGATTGAGTAATAAAAAATGGGATAAAGCTATTAAAGACTTAACCAAAAATAAAGTTGCTTCAGTTGAAAAAACCGATTCTGGACTTTTTGTAGAAACAAAATAGAAGATTTAACATATTAATACATTTAAAAAGAACTGTTTTTCAAGCAGTTTTTTTTTTTATATATAATTAGTTGATACTTTAGCACTTCATTAAAGTCCCATGGAAGTCCTAATATCTAGTATTTATAATAAAATTGTTCAAAGAACATTTTTACTACCATTCTTAGCGTTTATTTTTACTACCATACTTGTATTTACCCTTTGGGATAAATCTGTAGAGGACTACCAAGTATGGGCAAAACAGCAAATACAACAAACGGGAGAAATTAGTTCTGAAAAATTCACGACCATTATAACTGAAGAAATTGTTAAGGTTGCAAATCTCAAACATAGATTAGAATTTACTGAAGGACGTTATCATGAATTCTGGGATCTCGATGCTAATCGGGTTATTGAACAATCACAAGCTATACGCTTTATTGAATGGATTGATAGCTCAATGATTATAAAAAAGATAAATCCTTTAAAAGGCAATGAATCAGCATTAAATTTAGATATCTCAAAAATAGCGTACCGAAATACCGATTGGCTGCTACATAGTAAAGATAGTACCATTAACATAACACCCTGGTCTGAATTAACACAAGGAGGCAAAGCGTTCTTAGTAGATATTCCTACATATTATAATAATAAGTTTCAGGGAACTGTTACTGCTGGTATGGATTTTACTTATGATTTTACTGATTTCGCAAATCAGCTTAAAGATTATGCCATAGAAATCTATGACAATAAAGGCACTTTAATTTATAATCATAATATGCAAAATAAAGCTAAAACGGACCCTAGCTTTATTTACAAACAACAATTAGACGTTAAACGTTTAAATAATTATTATTGGCATCTAAATTTATACCCAACAAATGATTTATTGTTCTTTACCAACAAACGTACTTTTATAAATTACACATTAATATTTGGTATTATACTCGCATTCTTGATTAGCATGCTTATATATTTCTACCTAAAAGCACTTGAAGCCACAAAACGTGTTTTAAATATCAATAAGAAATTGGCTGCAGTTAATAAACATCTGAACTTACAGAAACTTAAAGCAGAAAATGCATCGAAATCAAAAACAGACTTCTTATCTAATATGAGTCATGAAATTCGAACACCTTTACATGCTATACTTGGATTTATACAAATTTTAAAAAGCAGTAATCTTGGCACTAAAGAACAAGAGTATATTGCGCATATGGATAATTCTTCAAATAACCTGTTAGCTATTGTTAATGACATTCTTGAAATTCATAAAATAGAATCGGGAAAAATGATTTTGAATAAAAAAATATTTTCTCCAGTCATACAACTCCAAATATTATCCAATACTTATGAATATCATTTTAAAGAAAAAGGACTAGGTTTAAGTTTAAACATCATTAAACATAATAACCACAATGTGCTTAGTGATTTAAGTAAGTACAATCAAATTATAACCAATATTTTAAAAAACGCACTAAAATTTACAACAAATGGCGGCATTGAAATATTTTATGAAGAAGAAAAAATAGATGATAAATTACGTATTATCATTAGAATTAAAGATTCCGGCATTGGAATATCTCAAAACAAACTAAAAGCTATATTTAATAGATTTACACAAATAGAAAATAGTCTTAAAAAACAACATGAAGGCAGTGGATTAGGTTTAGCTATCAGTAAAGAATTTGCCGAACTTCTAGGAGGATCTATTAGTGTAAAAAGCGCCTTGAATGAAGGAAGTGAATTTACTTTTACGGCATTATTACCAATTAGTGAAGAAGACTCATTTACAATAAAAGAAACCTATGAGAATTTAAAATTACCACATTTGAAAGTTTTAGTAGTAGATGATAATCAAGTTAATGTTCTAGTATTAAAAAAGCTTTTAGAGGATGTAGACATTCAAGTAGATGCCGTTTCAAATGGGCAATTGGCAATTGATAAATTTAGATCAAATACTTATAATTTGTTGTTAATGGATATACATATGCCTGAAATGGATGGCTATGAGGCAACTGAAATCATAAGACAGGAAGATTCAGAAGTTATTATTATTGGCTTATCGGCAAATGTTACATCAACAGCTATACAGAAAGCATTAGATAGCGGAATGACCAATTATATTACAAAACCATTTACCAAAGAACGTTTATACAAGCTTATATTAACTTATCTTTCATAAAATTAAGCAATACCTTTTTCTATATACTGTAAAATACTTTTTAAAATTGTATTTTTAATACAGGTCTCATTAAAAAAAACACATATAGAATGAAAACATCTTGTTTCGTTATAATTTGCTTTTTATGTATGTCTTTAGTCTCGCAAGCACAGCAGATCAATAACGATAAATCTGAAGTAACTTTTAAAATTTCAACAGGCGGTATTTTTAAAGTATCTGGAACATTTAAAGACATGAAAGGTGATTTCAATTTCCACGAAGAAACTCTTAGCAAAGCTAATTTTAATATTTGCATTAGTGCTGCCTCTATAGAAACGGGAAATAAAAACCGGGATACGCATTTAAAATCAGAAGATTATTTTGATGTTGCTGCTTACCCTAAAATATGTTTTATTTCTAATTCGGTTAACAAAACTGCAGAAGGCTATGAAGTAATTGGAAATATCAATATGCACGGGATAACAAATCAAGTTACGATTCCTTTTACTTTTGAACAAAACACATTTAAAGGACAGCTAACAATAAATAGATACGATTATAACATAGGACCTGATTTTGGTTCGTTTCGTGTTGGAGAAACAGCAACTGTAACAATTATCTGTTATATCAATTAGTCCTATTAATACTGAAACATTAATTGTATTATAAAAACTTCTTATTTTGACGTACAAATATATCGTGTATAAAAAAACACCTAAATAAATCTGAAATAGCATAAACGTGAAGTACGTATATTTAACTATTATAAGAGACTAATTAGGTGCTTTTAAATGTATTAAAGATGTTTTCTAGTAAAACCAGAAAATGGTATGTCTTAAAAAAAAGATTTAATCACGGATTAACGGTAAAGTACTACAACGTAATAAGCCTTCTTGTTTAGCTATTTCAGCATAAGGTACTTCTTCAACCGTAATACCTGATTCACGCAACCATGTATTAAGTCGTGTGAAATTCTTTTCAGATATTACAACATCTTCCGAAATTGAGAAAACATTACTATTCATATTATACATTTCATCACGTGTGATATGAAAGAGATTCTCCTCTCCTATTAAATTAACTAAGTACAAATAATCAGCTTCTTCAAGAAATCCACCTCTATAAATGATAGCCTTACCCTTTCCTACTGGCTGAAAACAGCAATCTAAATGTAAAGCATTATCACGAGGCTCTGTATTTGACTTTGCTAAATTGAATTCCTTTACAATTTTATCCGGAAAAAATTCTTTTATAAATTGAACACCTTCCATATTGGTACGAGCCGTTATATAGTCTTTATAGTCGCTTCCTTTATAGGTACCGATAAAAATATGATCGTTATAAAGCATGACATCTCCACCTTCTACATGTACAGCTTCTGGTGGCCTAATTACTTTATTCGGATCTAATTGATCAATAACATGTTGGACAGCATCCAGCTCTTCTTCTCTATCAGGGAGAATATTAGCTTTAAAAAGCGTATCACCTATAACAAAAGCTATGTCTCTGGTAAAAATCTGGTTACAATCTATTATAGTTTTAGGTCTGTAAACCGTTACATTATATTTATCAAAAACGGCTTCAACCGCTTTCATTTCTTTAACCATATCGGCTTCTACTGGATAGGTACCTGCTTTAATATGCTCTATTGATTTTGGGTCATAGGCTTCACTTTCTAAAGGAGTTGGACCGTTACTTTCAGCTATACCTAAAACAACCGCTCGTAAACGAGAGGTTTCATTATTTACATTAAGCTTTATCATATACTTTTAACTAAATTTCGAGGTTAATTATTTCGCAAAAAAAAGCTTCATCTATAAAAAATGAAGCTTTTAATATTATGTTTTAAAAATTAGCGGTTATCTTTTGAAACAAAAGGTCTTGTGTTCTCACCAACATAAATTTGACGAGGTCTACCAATTGGTTCATTATTTAAACGCATTTCACGCCATTGAGCAATCCAACCTGGTAAACGACCTAATGCAAACATTACTGTAAACATATCTGTTGGGATTCCCATAGCTCTGTAAATGATTCCTGAATAGAAATCTACGTTTGGATATAATTTTCTATCTACAAAGTAAGAATCTTCTAAAGCTTCTTTTTCTAAAGCTTTAGCAATATTTAAGATAGGATCTTCAACACCTAAATCATTTAAAATTTCATCGGCTGCTTTCTTGATAATCTTAGCTCTAGGATCAAAATTCTTATAAACTCTATGTCCGAAGCCCATTAAACGGAAAGGATCGTTTTTATCTTTAGCTTTAGCCATAAATTTCTTAGTGTCTCCACCATCTTCTTTAATAGCTTCAAGCATTTCTAAAACAGCTTGATTAGCACCACCATGAAGTGGTCCCCAAAGAGCAGAAATACCAGTAGAAAGCGATGCAAATAAACCTACGTGAGATGAACCTGCAATTCTAACTGTAGATGTAGAACAGTTTTGTTCGTGATCTGCATGAAGAATTAATAATTTATCTAAAGCATTAACAACAACATCATTAAATTGATATTCTTCATTAGGTTGCTTAAACATCATTTTTAAGATATTTTCAACATAACCTAAATTCTTATCTCCGTAATCTAGTGGCAATCCATTTTTCTTTCTAAATGTCCAAGCTACTAACACTGGAAATTTACCTAGAATTTTAACAATAGCTTTGTACATATCCTCTTCTGAGTTTACATTAACAGAAGATGGGTTAAAAGCTGTTAATGCACTTGTTAAAGAAGCAATAACACCCATTGGATGTGCTGACTTAGGAAAAGCATCTACAATTTTACGAACATCATCATCAACAACTGATTGTTCTTTAATATCTAAATGAAACTTCTCTAGTTGCTCTTGTGTTGGTAACTCTCCAAAAATTAATAAATAAGCAACTTCTAAGAAATCAGCTTTTTCAGCAAGTTCTTCTATAGAATATCCACGGTACCTTAAAATACCTTTTTCACCATTTAAAAAAGTAATAGCACTTTGACAAGAGCCTGTATTTTTAAAACCTGGATCAATAGTAACAACTCCATTGGTTGAACTTCTTAAAGTTTTAACATCTATTCCAACTTCATTTTCTGTTCCTATTATTAAAGGAAATTCATGCTTTTCGCCATTAATTTCTAAAGTAGCTGTGTTTGCCATATATCTATTTAATTATTATTATTTAATTCTATTCATTAAGGTTCACGAAAATACGAAATATCTACCTATTTTTAAAGTGTATTAACAAGGTTTTATCAATAATAACATTGGAAAAATTGATTAAAAAAAACAGCGATTATTAGATACCTAATAATCGCTGATAATATTTATGATTAATACTAAGGAAATTCATAGCACAATCGTGAGTAAAAATCTTATTTATTTACTTTAAACGCTTTATTTTTAGGAAAATAAGCAACACTTCCTAATTCCTCTTCAATTCTTAATAATTGATTATACTTAGCCATACGATCACTTCTAGAAGCTGAACCTGTTTTAATTTGTCCGCAATTTAAAGCTACAGCTAAGTCAGCTATTGTATTATCTTCTGTTTCTCCAGAACGGTGAGACATAACAGATGTATAACCTGCATTATGAGCCATGTTTACAGCAGCTATAGTTTCTGTTAGTGTTCCTATTTGGTTAACTTTTATCAGAATGGAATTAGCCGTATCGTTTTCAATACCTTTTGCTAAACGTTCAACGTTTGTTACAAATAAATCATCACCTACTAATTGCACTTTATCTCCTACTAATTCTGTTAAGTACTTCCAGCCTTCCCAGTCATTTTCATCCATACCATCTTCAACAGATATTATTGGGTACTTAGCACATAATTCTGCTAAATAGTCGGCTTGTTCTTTACTTGTTCTTATTTGGCCAGTACTTCCTTCAAATTTCGTGTAATCATACTTTCCGTCAACGTAAAACTCAGCAGAAGCACAATCTAAAGCTATCATGATATCATCTCCAAATGTGTAACCAGCGTTAGCAACAGCTTTTTTAATAGTATCTAAAGCATCTTCAGTACCACCTTCCAAATTTGGTGCAAATCCACCTTCATCACCTACAGCTGTACTTAAACCTCTATCGTGTAATACCTTTTTTAAATGGTGAAAAATTTCAGTTCCCATTTGCATGGCGTGACTAAAGTTTTTGGCTTTAACAGGCATGATCATAAATTCTTGAAATGCGATTGGAGCATCACTATGAGAACCACCATTAATGATATTCATCATCGGTACTGGTAGCGTATTAGCAGAAACACCTCCTATGTATCTGTATAGTGGTAATCCTAATTCATTTGCTGCGGCTTTAGCAGCAGCTAATGATACACCTAAGATAGCGTTAGCTCCTAAATTTGATTTATTTGGTGTACCGTCTAGTTCAATCATGATTTGATCAATACTGTTTTGTTCAAATACAGAAGTTCCTAAAAGTTCTTGAGCTATAATAGTATTAACATTCTTAACGGCTTTAGTAACGCCTTTACCCATAAAAGCTTCACCGCCATCTCTTAGTTCTACAGCTTCATGTTCTCCGGTTGAAGCACCTGAAGGTACTGCAGCACGGCCTAGGAAGCCATTTTCTGTTGTAACATCTACTTCAATAGTAGGATTACCACGTGAATCTAAAATTTGTCTTGCGTGAATATCTATTATTATGCTCATAAGGTTCGTTTTTAGTTTTAAAAAATTAGCATTGTAAATTTACGAAATCATTTAACTATGTAAAGCATTATCTGAACGTATTATGATAATTTTTTACGACATGGATTTCGTAATAAATAAACCTCAAAGAAAAAGCTATTTCTTTGAGGTTTGTATATGTTATTTATTCTTGATGTTTTCTATAAACTGGTCAAAAAGGTAAGTTGCATCATTTGGTCCAGGGCTAGCTTCAGGATGATACTGAACAGAAAAACAATTTTTAGATTTCATTTTTATACCTGCTACCGTATTATCATTTAAATGAATGTGTGTAATTTCAATATCTGGATGCTGCTCTGTTTCTTCTCTATTAATAGCAAATCCATGATTTTGAGATGTAATCTCGCCTTTGGATGTCAATAAGTTTTTAACAGGGTGATTTATACCACGATGCCCGTTATGCATTTTATATGTTGAAATACCATTTGCTAATGCAATAACCTGGTGACCTAAACATATACCAAATAACGGTAAGTTTCGAGATATAACTTCTTTAGCTAAAGCTTGCGCTTCTACAAGTGGTTCTGGATCTCCAGGACCATTAGATAGGAAATAACCATCTGGATTAAAAGCTTCTAAATCTTCAAACTTAGCGTTAAATGGAAATACTTTAATATAAACGTCGCGTTTTGCTAAATTCTTTAGAATATTTCTTTTAATTCCTATATCTAAAGCAGCTACTTTATACGTAGCATTCTCATCACCATAAAAATACGGTTCTTTAGTAGATACTTTTGAAGCTAATTCTAAACCATGCATAGCTGGTACTTCTGCTAACTGCTCTTTAAGAGCATCAATATTATCAACCTCAGTAGATATTAAAGCGTTCATAGCACCGTTATCACGAATGTAACTCACTAATGCCCGTGTATCTACATCTGAAATAGCTAAAACATTTTGCTTCTCAAAAAAAGACTCTAAGCTTTCTTCTGCTGATGGTCTAGAATAGTTAAAACTAAAATTCTTACATATTAAACCAGATATTTTAACAGAATCAGATTCAATTTCGTCTGAATGTGTACCGTAATTACCAATGTGAGCATTGGTAGTCACCATAAGCTGTCCGTAATATGAAGGATCTGTAAAAATTTCTTGATAACCAGTTGTTCCTGTATTGAAACATACTTCGCCAAAAGCTGTTCCTTTTTTTCCAATTGATTTGCCATGGAAGATGGTTCCATCTGCTAATAGAACTATGGCTTTTTCTCGTTTGTTATATTTCATTCGTTAAAAAAGTTTTGCAAAATTGCTAAAAAAAAAGGATAAACTAAAATGTTTATCCGCTTTTAACTGAAATAAATTAAAATTACTTTTTATAGTGTTTTATTATAACGCAACATTTTTAAAAAATCAGCTTCATTTTTAATAGAAAGGTCTTGGTCTTTCATATACTTTTTAACTGCTTTCTCATTTTCACTAAACAATAATTTAAAGGTTTTATTATTCAATTTTATTTCTTGTAAATCACCGTCTTGGTATATATAGAATTCATCATAAACATAGTATCGATCTTGAGACTCTTTTTCTTTAGTCATTTTATTTACTGTACCCGGAGTAATTTTACATCTAATACGCTTTAATATAGAATAATCGTTACTTTCATCGATAACAAAGAAATAATAAGATTCTGAATTTTCAGCTGTTAGTTTAATTGTTTTTATTTTATTTAACAAAGCAAATTTTATATTCTTATCATCAAATTCATAAAACATATTATTTTCTAATTCAACGACTAACTTATCTGTCGAAGCATTATAATTGCCTTTATTAAATTTATAATATTTATCATCACTAGTGTGAATTATTAATATGTTAGCATCACCTTCAAAACCAAAAGGAGAGCCCGAAACGTACTCAATAGAATTAGGGTTTGGATTAATAGGATTTAAAGTGTCTTCGATATAGCCTAACGATCCAAAATAATCTTGAGGAGGTAGTATCTGATTAGGCAATAATTCTGCTGATTGCCCCATAGTAAATGTCGATTCTGAACGCATTGGAACTACTTGTGAAACGACATTAATTGAAAAAACTAAAGAAACTAATACTGCTAAAACTTTAAAATTCATGATGTTATATTTTAAACTTACCCATAATATAACCATAATCTAAGAGATAAAAAAATTCAACAGTTATTGAATTATAATATAATACAGCAGAAATTACACGAAAAACAAAAAAAAAGGGTAAACATGACGTTTACCCTTTTTTTATAAATACAAAGTTAAGACTATAAAGTACTATAATAATTAAATATCTTTATAAAATCTGCTTCATCCTTAATGTTTAAATCATTAGACTTAATATAAGTCTTAATTTCAGATTCTTTATCTGAGAAGAGCTCAGAAATTAACTTCTTCTTTAGTTTAAGTTCTTCTAATACATCACCATTCTTAATATAAAGATCTTCTACCAAGTAATATCTATCATTAGATGTACGAGCTTGTGTCATTTTATTAACGCCACCTTGCTTAATTTTAGCTTGACGGTTTTTTAGAATAAAAACATCATCATTTTCTGCTAATATTTCATAGTAACGAGCACGTTTTTTCTCACTACTGAAACGTTTCATTTTTTTATTATTAAGAACGGCATAATCAATAGTAGCAGCATTCAAAACATAAATAGAATCGGTACTCATAACAGAAACAAATTTATCTATTTGAGCATTATAGTTTCCATTAGGGATGTTAAATTTATTACCGTCTTTTGAAACAAGAATTAGTTTATTATTCCCCGTTTCAAAAGCTAAGGGAGTACCATCAACCGTATAATTATTAATTTTAGGTAACCAAGAACCTCTTGAATTTAGAGCATCCATAGATTCACCTAAAGTATTACTTTGAGTTCCTTGTAAATTAGATAAACCTCCGTTAGAACCTTGAGCAGATATTGTTAGTGTTGATATAGCGAAAATCGCGAATAAAAATATTTTTTTCATAGACTAGTTTTAAAAGTATTAGAAACAAAAATAGGGTAAATTTTACAATTTACCCTATTTGGAATTAAGCATTAAAAAAAATTAACGTTTTATTCTTCTTCGTTTGAAGCTTTAGTTTCTGCAGCTGGTGCAGTAGTAGTTTTAGAACCACCTCTTCTACTTCTACGTGTAGTTTTCTTAGTTGCTTTATCAGCATTATAGATTTCGTTGTAATCAACTAATTCTATCATGGCCATATCAGCGTTATCACCTAAACGATTACCTAATTTGATAATACGTGTGTAACCACCTGGGCGATCACCAATTTTAGGAGCAACATCTCTGAATAATTCAGCTACAGCTTCTTTTTGTCTTAATCTAGCCATTACAATACGTCTATTATGAGTCGTATCTTCTTTTGATTTTGTAATCATTGGCTCAACAAATTGCTTTAAAGCTTTAGCTTTAGCAACAGTTGTGTTAATACGTTTGTGCTCTATTAAAGAACAAGCCATATTAGCTAACATTGCTTTTCTGTGAGCTGTTTTTCTACCTAAATGGTTTACTTTTTTTCCGTGTCTCATGACCTTTGTTTTTAACCTTCATCTTGCTACTACCCATTATTGAGGAGCAAAATATGAGGAATTAATCTTTATCTAATTTATATTTTGATAAGTCCATTCCGAAATTAAGACCTTTAACATTTACTAGTTCTTCTAGCTCTGTTAAAGATTTCTTACCGAAGTTACGGAACTTCATTAAATCATTTTTATTGAACGATACTAAATCTCCTAAAGTATCAACTTCTGCTGCTTTTAAACAGTTTAATGCACGAACAGATAAGTCCATATCAACTAATTTAGTTTTCAATAACTGTCTCATATGAAGTGATTCTTCATCATAAGTTTCAGTTTGTGCAATTTCATCAGCTTCTAATGTTATACGTTCATCAGAGAACAACATGAAGTGGTGAATAAGTGTTTTAGCGGCTTCAGTTAAAGCATCTTGAGGACTAATAGATCCGTCAGTTATGATTTCGAAAACTAATTTTTCGTAATCAGTTTTTTGCTCTACACGGTAATTTTCAATGCTATACTTAACATTTTTAATTGGTGTGTAAATAGAGTCAGTAAAAATTGTACCAATTGGTGCAGAAGCTTTTTTATTTTCTTCAGCAGGTACATATCCACGACCTTTTTCAATGGTTATTTCCATATTAACATTTACTTTAGGATCTAAATTACAGATTACTAATTCTGAATTTAATACTTGGAATCCTGAGATAAATTTTTGGAAATCACCAGCAGTGATTTGATCTTGACCAGAAAGTGAAATTGAAATAGATTCGTTATCTACATCTTCTATTTGTCTTTTAAAACGTACTTGTTTTAAATTTAAAATAATTTCTGTAACGTCTTCAACAACACCCGCAAGTGTAGAGAATTCGTGATCTACACCTTCTATTCTTACTGATGTAATTGCAAACCCTTCTAAAGAAGATAATAACACACGTCTTAATGCGTTACCTACTGTTAAACCATAACCTGGTTCTAGTGGTCTGAATTCGAATTTACCTTCGAAATCAGTAGAATCAATCATGATTACTTTATCGGGCTTTTGGAAATTAAATACTGCCATAAATTTTCTTCGTTTTAATTGTTGTTTAGTTGCGCGATTTATAAGTATGAAGAAGACGAATAAATCCTTTGGCTAAACACCAATATGTTAGTTATTATTTAGAATATAATTCGACGATGAATTGCTCGTTGATATTTTCTGGAATTTGAATTCTAGCTGGAACAGATACGTAAGTACCTTCAGATGTAGAATTATTCCAAGTAATCCATTCGTATACGTTGCTTGAGTTTGCTAAAGAATTTGTAATAGCTTCAAGTGATTTAGACTTCTCTCTAACAGCTACAACATCACCAGCTTTTAATTGGTAAGATGGAATGTTTACTAACTCACCATTTACAGTGACATGTCTGTGAGATACTAATTGTCTAGCACCACTTCTTGAAGGAGAAATTCCCATTCTGAAAACCACGTTATCTAAACGAGATTCACATAATTGTAACAATACAGTACCTGTAATTCCAGGAGCTGCAGTTGCTTTTTTAAACATGTTTCTGAATTGCTTTTCTAAAATACCGTAAGTATATTTAGCTTTTTGCTTTTCCATTAATTGGATTGCATATTCAGATTTTTTCCCACGACGCTTGTTTGCACCATGTTGACCAGGTGGATAGTTTCTTTTTTCAAAAGATTTATCTTCACCGAAAATAGCCTCACCAAATTTACGTGCTATTTTTGTTTTAGGACCAGTATATCTTGCCATTTTAAATTGTGTTATGAGAGTGATTATGAATTAAGGTCTTAATCTTATCCTTCGATAACCGTTAATCTCTCGTTGATACTTGTTTATATTTTTTCAGTTTGCAAATATACATATAAATATTGACATCAACTATAAAAAATAGTTGATGTCAAAAAAATATACTATACATGTAAATTATACACGTCTTCTCTTAGGAGGACGACAACCATTGTGTGGTAATGGAGTAACATCAATAATTTCTGTTACTTCAATTCCTGCATTGTGTATTGATCTAATAGCAGATTCTCTACCATTTCCTGGACCTTTAACATATACTTTTACTTTCTTTAAACCTGCTTCTTGTGCTACAGCTGCAGCATCTTCAGCGGCTAATTGAGCAGCATATGGTGTATTTTTCTTAGATCCACGGAATCCCATTTTACCAGCAGATGACCATGAAATTACGTCACCTTTTTTATTGGTAAGAGATACAATGATATTGTTAAAAGATGCTGTTATATGAGCTTCTCCAACTGCATCTACTATTACTTTACGTTTTTTTGTACTTGACTTTGCCATATTATTATAGTTTCTAGTTGTTAGTTTTTAGTTGTTAGAATCCTAAACATTGCTATTTCAAACAGATTCATCTAACGGCTAAACTCTAATGACTAATGTCTATTTATTATTTAGTTGCCATTTTCTTGTTAGCAACAGTTTTTCTTCTACCTTTTCTAGTTCTAGAGTTGTTCTTAGTACGTTGACCACGTAATGGAAGTCCAGTTCTATGACGGATACCTCTGTAACATCCTATATCCATTAATCGCTTAATGTTTAATTGAGTTTCAGAACGTAATTCACCTTCAATAGTAAAAGAACCAACAGCTTCACGAATGTTTCCAATCTCTTCGTCTGTCCAATCTTGAACTTTAGTACTTTGTTCAACTTTAGCTATTGCTAAAATTTCTTTTGCTCTACTTCTACCTATTCCATAGATATACGTAAGCGAGATAACACCTCTTTTGTTTTTTGGTATGTCTACACCTGCAATTCTTGCCATAATTATCCTTGTCTTTGTTTGAATCTAGGATTCTTTTTGTTAATGACGTAAAGTCTACCTTTTCTGCGGACGATTTTACAGTCTGCACTTCTTTTCTTAACTGATGCTCTTACTTTCATCTGTTCCTTTGTTATTAGTTTTAAACTGTGTCGATAAACCTTACGATCTATCTATTAGTATCTATAAGTTATTCGAGCCTTCGTTAAATCGTAAGGACTCATTTCTAATTTCACTTTATCTCCTGGTAATAACTTAATGTAATGCATACGCATTTTACCAGAAATATGTGCTGTCACAATGTGACCGTTCTCTAATTCTACACGAAACATTGCATTTGATAATGCTTCAATAATTGTTCCGTCTTGTTCTATTGCTGCTTGTTTTGCCATAGTATACGTATTAAGCTACTGCTTTTCTATTTTTACCAGTTTTCATCAAGCCGTCATAATGTCTATTTAACAAGTAAGAATTTACTTGCTGCATAGTATCGATAGCAACACCAACCATAATTAGAAGTGATGTTCCTCCGAAAAACAATGCCCATCCAGACTGAACATTCATAAGTTTAACAATAATTGCAGGGAACACAGCAATAAGCGCTAAAAATATAGAACCTGGTAAGGTTATTTGAGACATAATTTTATCTAAATATTCAGATGTTTCAGATCCAGGACGAATGCCAGGAATAAATCCTCCGCTTCGTTTTAAATCATCAGCCATTTTATTGGTAGGAACTGTAATTGCCGTATAAAAATATGTAAATACAATAATTAAAAAGGCAAATACTAAGTTGTACCAAAAACCAAATATATCTGTAAAGTTAGATGACATCCATTGGCCTGTTGCAGTATCTTTTAAGAAAGATGAACCACCAATTAAACTTGGTACGAACATAATTGCTTGAGCAAAGATTATTGGCATAACACCAGAAGCATTAAGCTTTAATGGAATATACTGTCTTGATCCGAATACATTTTTTTCGTAACCACCTGTAGCGGTTCTTCTTGCATACTGAACAGCAATTTGTCGAACTCCCATAACTAACATAATAGATGCTAAAATAATTAACAACCATATTACTAATTCAAAAAGGATTAGCATAACACTGTTAGTTTCTAACCTTGATGAAGCATTAAGTAAAAAGTTCTTAGGTAAAGTTGCGATAATACCAACCATAATTAATAGTGATATACCATTACCGATACCTTTATCTGTTATTTTTTCACCTAGCCACATTGCAAAGATACAACCTGTAACTAATATAACTACAGATGAGAAGTAAAATAAACCACCTTGCCCCAACAAAAATGCTGATGTAGGAATACCTAAAGCAGGTAAACTTGCCAAGTAGCCTGGTGCTTGAACTAAACAAATAGCTATAGTTAACCAGCGTGTGATTTGATTAATTTTCTTTTGTCCACTAGCACCTTCTTTTTGAAGTTTTTGTAAATAAGGAATAGCAATTCCCATTAACTGAACAACAATAGAAGCTGATATATAAGGCATAATACCCAATGCAAAAACAGAAGCATTTGCAAACGCACCTCCTGTAAAAGCATTTAATAAACCTAATAAACCATCTTCAGTACTACCTTGTAAACCTTCTAATTGCGCCGCATCGATACCCGGTAATACAACCTGGGCACCGAAACGATAAACTAATAACAAACTTAATGTAACAATAATTCTGTTTCTTAATTCCTCAATTTTCCAAACATTTTTTAATGTCTCTATAAATTTCATGCGCTTAAATTAGATTATAAAGTTACGGCTTCGCCTCCTGCAGCTTCGATAGCAGCTTTTGCTGAAGCAGTAAACTTATGTGCAGATACTTTTAGTTTTGATTTTAATTCACCACGACCTAATATTTTAACAAGATCATTCTTGCCAATTAGACCTAGAGTCATTAAAGTTTCAAAATCAACTGTATCTTTAATTTTCTTATCGTCTATTAATTGTTGTAATGTATCTAGATTTACACCTTGATATTCTACACGATTAATATTCGTAAAGCCAAATTTTGGAACACGTCTTTGAAGAGGCATTTGACCACCTTCAAAACCGATTTTCTTAGAATAACCAGAACGAGATTTAGCTCCTTTGTGACCACGAGTTGCCGTACCACCTTTTCCAGAACCTTGTCCTCTACCTATTCTTTTTCCTTGACCTTTAACTGAACCTTCTGCAGGTTTTAAATTACTTAAATCCATTTTTCAGTATTATTATTTTGTTTCTTCAACAGAAACTAAATGTGAAACTTTAGCTACCATTCCAAGTATGTTTGGATTGGCTTCATGCTCTACAACTTGACCAATTTTTTTAAGACCTAGAGCTTCTAAAGTTCTTTTTTGTCTTAATGAACGATTGATTGCGCTTCTAACTTTTGTTACTTTTATCTTTGCCATCGTCTTATCCTTTAAATACTTTTTCAAGAGAGATACCTCTATCACGAGCAATTGTTTTAGCGTCTCTTAATTGTAGTAAAGCATCGAAAGTTGCTTTAACAACGTTATGTGGGTTAGATGAACCTTGAGATTTAGATAATACATCATGTACTCCTACTGCTTCAAGAACTGTTCTTACAGCTCCACCAGCAATAACTCCTGTACCAGGAGCTGCAGGAATGATGTTTACTCTTGCTCCACCATACTTACCTTTTTGTTCATGTGGTAACGTTCCTTTTATAATCGGGATACGTACTAAATTTTTCTTAGCGTCTTCGATTGCTTTAGCAATTGCACTAGCCACATCTTTAGATTTACCTAAACCTTGACCTACTACACCTGCTTCATCTCCAACAACAACAATTGCTGAAAATCCGAATGCTCTACCACCTTTTGTTACTTTTGTAACTCTTTGTACACCAACTAAACGATCTTTAAGATCTAATCCACTTGGTTTTACTAGCTCTGCGCTTTTGTATTTTTGATACATAATTTCTTAAAATTTAAGTCCTGCTTCTCTAGCACCTTCTGCTAATGATTTTACTCTTCCGTGATATAAATATCCACCTCTATCAAAAGAGATAGTTTCTACACCTGCTTTAAGGGCTCTTTCAGCAACAGATTTACCTACTAATGTAGCTATTTCTGACTTTGTACCTTTTGCAGAACTAATGTCCTTATCTCTTGAAGATGCTGCACTGATAGTCTTACCAGTTACGTCATCTACAACTTGTGCATAAATTTCTTTATTGCTTCTGAAAACAGATAATCTTGGTCTAGCTTCTGTACCAGAAACTATTTTACGAACTCTGCTTTTTATTCTTAATCGTCTTTCGTTCTTTGTCAATGCCATAACTTACTTATTAAGCTGATTTACCTGCTTTTCTTCTTAATTCTTCGCCAACAAACTTAACACCTTTACCTTTGTAAGGCTCTGGTGGTCTAAAGCCGCGAATTTTAGCAGCTACTTGACCTACAAGTTGTTTGTCATGAGACGTTAGTTTAACTATTGGATTTTTACCTTTATCAGATACTGTTTCGATTTTTACTTCTGGAGCAATTTCTAAAACAATATTGTGAGAAAAACCTAAAGCTAAATCAAGTTTTTGTCCTTGATTACTTGCTCTATATCCAACACCTACTAACTCTAATTCTTTTGTCCATCCTTTAGATACACCTTCAATCATATTATTGATAAGTGCTCTATAAAGACCATGTTTTGCTTTTTCTTCTTTTTTATCAGAAGAACGCTCAACTACAACATTTCCTTCTTCAACTTTAATGCTTACTTTAGAAAAATCTTGTGTTAATTCACCTAATTTTCCTTTTACTGTAACTACGTTATCGTTGATTTCAACTGTAACTCCATCTGGAATTACTACTGGATTATTACCTATTCTTGACATGTCTTATAGTCTTTTTTAATTAGTAAACGTAACATAGTACTTCTCCTCCAACATTATCTCTCTGAGCTTGTTTACCTGTCATTACACCGTGAGATGTAGAAACGATGGCAATACCAAGTCCATTAAGAATTCTTGGAAGATCTTTAGAACTTGCGTACTTACGTAAACCTGGTTTACTTATTCTTTGAATCTTCTTGATTACAGGTTCTTTTGTTTCTTTGTTGTACTTAAGAGCTATTTTAATAGTTCCTTGTACAGAAGTATCTTCAAACTTGTAACTTAAAATATATCCTTGATCGAATAATATTTTAGTGATTTCTTTCTTTAAATTAGAAGCTGGTATCTCAACCACTCTGTGGTTAGCACGCACAGCATTTCTAATTCTTGTTAAATAATCCGCTATTGGATCTGTATTCATAGTTATAAAATTGCGGTAACGGTTTTCAATCTCGACTATTATGGATTAAACCTGAAACCAATTAATATTAATTATTTTTACCAGCTTGCTTTTCTAACACCTGGTATCAAACCTTGGTTTGCCATTTCTCTAAACATTACACGAGAAATACCAAATGTTCTCATATAACCTTTAGGTCTTCCTGTAAGTTTACAACGGTTATGTTGACGTACAGGTGAAGCATTTTTAGGTAACTTTTGTAATGCTTCGTAATCGCCAGCTTCTTTTAAAGCTTTACGTTTTTCAGCATATTTAGCTACTGTTTTTGCTCTTTTTACCTCACGGGCTTTCATTGATTCTTTAGCCATATCTTAATTCTTTTGAAAAGGTAATCCTAATTCGGTTAATAATGATTTTGCTTCTTTATCAGTATCTGCTGTTGTTACAAATGTAATATCCATACCTGAAATTTTGTTCACTTTATCAATGTCAATTTCTGGAAATATAATTTGTTCTGTAATTCCTAAATTATAATTACCTCTACCATCAAAACCTGTAGCTTTAATTCCGCTAAAGTCTCTTACACGTGGTAAAGCAGATGTAATTAAACGATCTAAAAATTCGTACATTTTCTCACCACGTAAAGTTACTTTAGCACCAATTGGCATACCTTTACGTAATTTAAATGAAGCAACATCCTTTTTAGAGATTGTTGCTATTGCACGTTGTCCTGTTATAGTTGATAATTCTTCCACTGCGTGGTCGATTAACTTTTTGTCTGCAACTGCTGCACCTACACCTTTAGATAATACTATCTTAGTTAGCTTAGGTACTTGCATAACATTTTTATAACCAAATTCATCTTTAAGAGCAGCAATTACTCTGCCTTTATACTCTTCTTTAAGTCTCGGTGTATATCCCATAACTATATTACTTCATTTGATTTTTTAGAAAATCTCACTTTTTTGTCGCCTTCCATTCGGTATCCAACACGAGTCTCTTCACCTTTAGCGGTTAATAAAGACAAGTTAGATATATGAATAGCTGCTTCTTTTTCAACGATTCCACCTTGAGGGCTTTGAGCACTTGGCTTCATGTGTTTTTTCACCATGTTAACACCCTCAACAATCGCCTTGTTCTTATCTATTAATACCTTTAGTACTTTACCTTCTGCACCTTTATGGTCTCCAGCATTCACTTTTACGGTATCTCCTGATTTAATTTTAAGCTTTGTCATATTATTTTTCATTAAAGCACTTCAGGTGCCAATGATACAATTTTCATGAATTGTTTATCACGAAGTTCTCTAGCAACAGGACCAAAAACACGTGTACCTCTCATTTCACCCGTTGGGTTTAATAAAACACATGCATTATCATCAAATCTTATATAAGATCCGTCTGGTCTTCTTACTTCTTTCTTAGTACGTACAACTACTGCAGTAGAAACAGCACCTTTTTTAATGTTTCCATTAGGTGTTGCATCTTTTACAGAAACAACTATTTTGTCTCCTACAGAAGCGTATCTTCTTTTAGTACCACCTAAAACACGAATGGTTAAAACCTCTTTCGCGCCGGTGTTATCAGCTACTTTTAATCTTGATTCAGTCTGTAACATAATTACTTCGCTCTTTCAATTATTTCAACTAATCTCCAACATTTAGATTTACTCATAGGTCTTGTTTCCATGATCTTTACAGTATCTCCAATGTTACAATCGTTTGTTTCATCGTGTGCAACATATTTCTTTGTTTTTAACACGAATTTTCCATACATAGGGTGCTTTACTTTCTTAACCTCAGATACCACAATAGATTTCTGCATCTTATTACTAGTAACAATTCCTATACGTTCTTTTCTTAAATTTCTTGTTTCCATCTTTCTGCAGAATTATTGTAATTCTCTTTTAGTTAATTCTGTTGCAATTCTCGCTACGGTTCTTCTAGCAGAGCGCAACTGAATTGGATTTTCTAGAGGCGAAATTGCATGAGTTAATTTCATTTCTGAATAACTCTTCTTTGTTTCACCAAGTTTCTCTTGTAACTCGGCTACAGATAATTCTTTAATTTCTGATTGTTTCATAGTATCAAATAAATTATGCTTCGTAATCTCTAGCAATTATAAATTTAGTTTTAACTGGCAATTTCTGTGCTGCCAATCTTAATGCTTCTTTAGCAACGTCTAATGGTACACCACCGACTTCAAATAGTACACGACCAGGCTTAACAACAGCTACCCAATATTCAACGGAACCTTTACCTTTACCCATACGTACTTCAAGAGGTTTCTTTGTGATAGGCTTGTCTGGAAATATTTTTATCCAGATAGATCCTTCCCTCTTCATGAAACGTGTAGCGGCAATACGTGCTGCTTCTATTTGACGAGCTGTAACGAAGCTAGTGTCTAGTGATTTTATACCAAAGGTACCGCTTGATAGTAAATGCCCTCTTCCGGCATTACCTTTCATACGTCCTTTTTGTTGCTTACGAAATTTTGTTCTTTTAGGCTGTAACATTCTTTCTTTTCTTTAAACGATTACTTTCTACGACGAGGTTTGTTGTCTCTGTTTCCACCACGTCCACCTTTTCCTTGCTTTTTAGATAATCCAACAAGCGGAGAAAGTTCTCTCTTACCATATACTTCACCTTTCATGATCCATACTTTAACACCTAATCTACCATAAGTAGTATGTGCTTCAACTAAAGCATAGTCAATATCGGCTCTAAAGGTTGATAAAGGAATACGTCCTTCTTTGTAATGCTCGCTACGTGCCATTTCAGCTCCGTTTAAACGACCACTAATCTGAATTTTAATTCCTTCAGCATTCATTCTCATAGTTGCAGCAATGGCCATCTTAATCGCACGTCTGTAAGAAATACGATTTTCAATTTGACGAGCCACACTAGATGCAACTAAATACGCATCAAGTTCCGGTCTTTTAATTTCAAATATGTTTATTTGAACTTCTTTACCAGTAATCTTTTTAAGCTCTTCTTTTAACTTGTCTACCTCTTGACCGCCTTTACCAATAATGATACCTGGGCGAGCTGTTGTGATAGTAACGGTTACAAGTTTAAGCGTACGCTCAATAATTACTCGTGAAACACTAGCTTTAGATAGACGTGCGTGAACGTACTTTCTGATCTTATCGTCTTCGGCAAGTTTATCACCATAATCGTTTCCTCCGTACCAGTTAGACTCCCATCCTCTGATAATTCCTAAGCGATTTCCGATTGGATTTGTTTTTTGTCCCATATCTCTATCTTAACTTTGTGTGTTATTATTAGCTCCAACCACGATAGTTACGTGATTTGAACGTTTTCTAATTCTGTGTGCACGACCTTGTGGTGCTGGACGCAATCTCTTTAACATTGAGCCACCATCCACGCGAATCTCCTTAACAAATAATTCAGCTTCTTCAATAGATGCATCTTCGTTTTTAGCTTGCCAGTTTGCAATTGCAGACAATAACAAAGTTTCTAAACGGTTAGAGGCTTCTTTTTGGCTAAATTTTAAAATATTAAGCGCTTTCTCTACGCGTTCACCTCTTACTAAATCGGCTACTAAACGCATTTTTCTCGGTGATGTAGGACAGTTATTAAGCTTAGCAAAAGCAATTTGCTTCTTACCTTCCTTAATAGCGTCTGCCATTTGTTTTTTACGACTTCCCATAGCTTACTACTTTTTACCTTTATTTTTAGCACCTGCGTGACCTCTAAAAGATCGTGTCGGTGAAAATTCTCCTAACTTGTGTCCTACCATGTTTTCAGTAACATACACTGGTACGAACTGACGTCCGTTGTGTACTGCTATTGTTTGACCAACAAAATCAGGTGTAATCATACTAGCTCTAGACCAGGTTTTGATTACTGTTTTTTTGTTGTTCTCAACATTAATAGCCACTTTTTTCTCTAATTTATAATGAACGTAAGGTCCTTTTTTTAATGATCTTGACATGACTTATTATTTCTTTCTACGTTCTACAATATATTTATTACTCGCTTTTGTTTTAGAACGGGTTCTATAACCTTTAGCAGGTATACCATTTCTAGAACGTGGGTGACCACCGGCAGACTTACCTTCACCACCACCCATTGGGTGATCGACAGGGTTCATCACTACTGGTCTCGTACGAGGTCTTCTACCTAACCATCTTGATCTACCAGCTTTACCTGATACTAACAATTGATGATCTGAGTTAGAAACAACACCAATAGTAGCCATACAAGTTACTAACACTAAACGTGTTTCACCTGAAGGCAACTTAATTGTTGCAAATTTCTCACCTCTAGCCATTAACTGTGCGAATGTTCCAGCACTTCTTGCCATAACAGCACCTTGACCTGGACGTAATTCTACACAAGAAATAATAGTTCCTAATGGAATTTCTGAAAGCGGCATAGCATTCCCAATTTCTGGAGCAACATTACTGTTACCAGAAACTATAGTTTGACCTACTTGTAAACCATTTTGAGCAATGATATACGCCTTTTCACCATCTTGGTAATTTAACAACGCAATAAACGCTGTTCTGTTTGGATCGTACTCGATAGACTTAACTTCTGCTGGAATTCCAGTTTTGTTACGTTTAAAATCGATAATACGGTACCTTTTCTTATGACCACCACCTATGTAGCGCATAGTCATTTTTCCGCGACTGTTTCTACCACCAGACCTTTTTTTCGGAGCTAATAAACTTTTCTCCGGCTTATCAGTAGTAATGGCGTCATACCCATTTACTACTCTAAATCGCTGTCCTGGTGTGATTGGTTTTAATTTTCTTACTGACATTTTTTGTTGTCTTTAATTACATGTTACTGTATAAATCAATCATTTCACCTTCCGCCAGTTGTACAATTGCCTTTTTAACAGCATTTGTTTTACCATGTTGAATACCAGTTTTTGTAAACTTAGTACTTCTATCTGGACGGACATTTATAGTACGAACTTTTTCAACAGAAACGCCATAAGCAGCTTCCACCGCTTTTTTGATCTCTACCTTGTTCGCCTTCGTATTCACTGCGAAAGTATAGCAATTTCTTAACTCGCTATCTGCAGTCGCTTTTTCTGTGATTATAGGTTTAATTAAGATGTTCATCTGTTTCTTATTTACTTAAATTCGATTCAATTCCTTCTAAAGAACTCTCTAAAAGCACTACTTGACTTGCATTTAAAATCTTGTAAGTACTTATTTCTGAAGCAGTTACCACTTCAGAGCCTTTTAGATTGCGTGACGACAAATATACATTATTATTTGATGCCCCCAACACAAAGAGAGATTTTTTGTTTTCTAGGTCTAAAGCCTTTAAAATTGCTGTGAAATTTTTAGTCTTAGGAGAATCAAAATTGAAGTCTTCTAATACTACTATTGATTTCTCATTTGCTTTAATTGAAAAAGCAGATTTACGAGCTAATCGTTTCACATTTTTATTTAACTTAAAGCTATAGTTTCTAGGTCTAGGTCCGAACATACGTCCACCACCTTTAAAAACACCAGACTTAATACTACCCGCACGAGCTGTACCAGTTCCCTTTTGTTTTTTTATCTTACGTGTACTACCAGAAATTTCTGCACGCTCTTTTGCTTTATGAGTCCCTTGTCTTTGGTTTGCTAAATATTGTTTAACATCCAAATAAACTGCATGATTATTAGGCTCAATAGCAAACACATCTTTAGACAAGTCAACTTGTCTTCCTGTGTCTTTTCCGTTTATATCTAAAACTGCTACTTTCATTATTTTCTAATAATTACATAAGCGTTTTTATGTCCAGGAACACATCCTTTAACAACAAGTAGATTCTTTTCAGCAACTACTTTTAAAACTCTTAAATTTTCAACTTTAACTTGATCGGTACCCATTCTACCTGCCATCTTCATTCCTTTAAATACTCTTGCAGGATATGAAGCTGCACCAATAGAACCAGGAGCTCTTAAACGGTTATGTTGACCGTGAGTAGCTTGACCTACACCACCGAAACCATGACGTTTTACAACACCTTGAAATCCTTTACCTTTTGAAGTTCCAGATACATCTACAAACTCACCTTCAGTAAAGTGTTCAACTGTTATAGCATCTCCTAACTTGTACTCCTCATCAAAACCTTTGAATTCAACGATTTTGCGTTTTACAGAAGTTCCTGCTTTTTTAGCATGACCGATGTCAGCTTTAGTAGCGCTTTTTTCTGTCGCGTCATCGAAACCAAGTTGAACAGCGTTATAACCGTCAACTTCTTCAGTTCTGACTTGGGTAACGATACATGGTCCAGCTTCGATTACTGTACATGGAATGTTTTTTCCATTTTCATCGAAGATGCTGGTCATACCGATTTTTTTTCCAATTAACCCAGACATAATTATTCTTTATTAAATTATGGACAACTCGCGATTTGTCCTGCTTATTAGTTTATGGATGATTCGCGACTCATCCTAAAAATATTCAAGGCTGAAAAATACGTTTCAGCCTTGAAGTGTATTTTTCCGTTTTTCCTTAACCATCGTCAAGGACATGTAAGTTTATACTTAAACTTTAATCTCTACTTCTACACCACTTGGTAACTCTAATTTCATTAGAGCATCAATTGTTTTTGAAGACGATGAATAGATATCAAGTAAACGCTTGTAAGAGCTTAATTGAAATTGTTCTCTAGACTTCTTGTTAACGTGTGGTGAACGTAATACAGTGAAAATTTTCTTATGTGTTGGTAATGGAATTGGCCCCGTTACTACAGCACCTGTACTTTTTACTGTTTTTACAATCTTTTCAGCAGACTTGTCCACTAAATTATGATCGTAAGATTTTAATTTTATTCTGATTTTTTGACTCATTTTCTTAAGATTTACGATTCAACGCCTTTAGCCGCTGCAATTACTTCTTGTGATATATTAGATGGAGTCTCTGCATAGTGAGAGAATTCCATTGTAGATGTTGCTCTACCTGAAGATAATGTTCTTAATGTTGTTACATAACCGAACATTTCAGATAATGGCACTGTAGCTTTTACAGTTTTAGCACCTGCTCTATCACCCATATCACTTACTTGACCTCTTCTTCTATTTAAATCACCTACAATGTCACCCATGTTTTCTTCAGGAGTAATTACCTCAAGCTTCATGATTGGTTCCATTATTACAGCTTTAGCAGCTTTAGCAGCATTTTTAAATCCTAACTTAGCAGCTAATTCGAAAGATAGTTGATCCGAATCCACATCATGGTAAGATCCATCTTTAAGAGTTACTTTTAAAGCATCTACTTCGTAACCTGCTAAAGGACCATTAACCATAGCCATTTTGAATCCTTTTTCAATAGATGGGATAAATTCCTTAGGAACGTTACCACCTTTGATTTCAGATACAAACTCTAATCCTACTTTTCCTTCTTCTGCTGGTTCAACCGTAAATACGATATCGGCAAACTTACCACGACCACCTGATTGTTTCTTATAAACTTCTCTATGATCTGCAGCTTGTGTAATAGCCTCTTTATATTCAACCTGTGGTTGACCTTGATTTACTTCTACTTTAAACTCACGCTTAAGACGATCAACAATGATATCTAAGTGAAGCTCTCCCATTCCAGAAATAATAGTCTGTCCTGAAGCTTCATCAGTTCTTGCTGTAAACGTTGGATCTTCTTCAGCTAATTTAGCTAAAGCCATACCCATTTTATCAACATCTGCCTTAGTTTTAGGCTCAACCGCGATACCAATTACTGGATCTGGGAAGTCCATAGATTCTAATACAATTGGATGTTTTTCATCAGACATAGTATCACCAGTCTTGATGTCTTTAAATCCTACTGCTGCTCCAATATCTCCTGCTTCGATAAAATCGATAGCATTTTGCTTATTAGAGTGCATTTGATATATACGTGAAATACGTTCTTTTTTACCTGAACGGTTATTTAAGATATAAGACCCTGCATCTAAACGTCCTGAGTATGCACGGAAGAATGCTAAACGTCCTACGAAAGGATCGGTAGCAATTTTAAATGCTAATGCAGAAAACGGTTCTTTTACAGAAGGCTTACGTCTTTCTTCAGCATCTGTATCAGGGTTTGTACCTACTACACTATCTCTATCTAATGGAGATGGTAAGTAACGACAAACAGCATCTAATAAGAACTGTACACCTTTATTTTTGAAAGAAGAACCACAAACCATAGGAATGATAGCCATATCCATTACAGCAGCTCTAAGTGCAGCGTGCACTTCTTCTTCTGTAATAGAATCTTCATCTTCCATGAATTTTTCTAATAAATTCTCATCGTAAGATGCTACTTCTTCAATTAATAAAGCTCTGTATTTACGTGCTTCATCCTTTAATTCTTCAGGAATTTCAACAACGTCAAATGTAGAACCATAGTTATCATCATGCCAAACAATAGCACGGTTTTTAACTAAATCTACAATACCTTTAAAGTCCATCTCATCACCAATGTTTAAAACGATTGGCACAGCGTTAGATTTCAACATGTCTTTAACTTGTTGACAAACACCTAAGAAGTTAGATCCTTGACGGTCCATTTTGTTAACGAAACCAATTCTTGGAACTTTATAGTTATCAGCAAGTCTCCAGTTAGTTTCAGATTGAGGCTCAACACCATCAACTGCACTAAATAAGAATACTAAACCATCTAATACACGTAATGAACGGTTTACCTCTACGGTAAAATCTACGTGACCAGGAGTATCAATAATATTAAAGTGGTAATCTTGTGCTTCAGCTGTTGGCACACCATTCTCTTTAGGGAATGTCCAGTCACAAGTAGTTGCTGCAGAAGTAATTGTAATACCTCTTTCAGCTTCTTGCTCCATCCAGTCCATTGTTGAAGCTCCATCATGAACTTCACCAATTTTATGTGATACACCCGTATAAAAAAGAATACGCTCAGTTGTTGTTGTTTTACCAGCATCAATATGAGCTGCAATTCCTATGTTTCTTGTTAATTTTAAATCTCTTGCCATTTCTTAAAATCTAAAGTGTGAGAATGCTTTATTTGCTTCAGCCATTTTATGTGTATCAACACGTTTTTTAACCGCTGCTCCTTCTTCTTTAGCTGCTGCTAAAATTTCAGATGCTAAACGTAACGCCATTGATTTCTCATTTCTCTTACGCGCAAAGTTAATTAACCACTTCATAGCAGTAGATACTTTACGGTCTGGACGGATTTGCATTGGAATTTGGAATGTAGCACCACCAACACGACGACTACGTACTTCTACGTGAGGCATCACATTTGATAAAGCGTCTTTCCACATTTCTAAAGCCGTTTTCTCGTCATCTGTCTTTTTTTCTTCTACGATATCAATTGCATCGTAAAACACTTTAAAAGCTACAGACTTTTTACCATCCCACATCATCATATTAACGAATCTAGTTACTAACTGATCGTTAAAACGCGGATCTGGTAAAAGCGGTCTTTTTTTCGCTTGTCTTTTTCTCATGTCTTCTTCTTAAAGTTTTAAATTACTTCTTAGGGCGTTTTGCACCATACTTAGATCTACGTTGCGTTCTACCTGCTACACCTGCTGTGTCTAAGGCACCACGTACAATGTGATATCTAACTCCTGGTAAATCTTTTACCCTTCCACCTCTAACCAATACTATCGAGTGCTCTTGTAAGTTGTGTCCTTCACCACCGATGTATGCATTAACCTCTTTTCCGTTTGTTAAACGAACCCTTGCTACCTTACGCATTGCTGAGTTAGGTTTTTTAGGTGTCGTTGTATAAACACGAGTACACACACCACGTCTTTGTGGACACGAATCTAAAGCAGCCGATTTACTCTTCTTGGTTATTTTGGCTCTTCCTTTTCGTACTAATTGTGAAATTGTTGGCATATATTTCTATATAATTTTTATTAAATCCTCACTTTAGAGGGCTGCAAAGGTAGTAATAAAATTCAATAATTCAAATCATAATCCATTAATTTTCAAGCAACATAAAAAATCATTTCCATAATTATATCAAAACTGTTCTTTTTCCGTTAGTTTTACAACTCAAACACTTACAAATTTCCGTGTACCGATTTCTCATTTTATTTATCATTATATATTGTTGTGCAACCTCTGGATTGTTAGGGCAGAATTTTTACCTGGAAATTCAGGAAACTGACACCAATAAGAACAGCATTATAGACTCATTAGGTTATAGTAAGAAACACAAAAACTACAATGCCATAACAGAAGAACTAAATAATTTAAAAAAAACAATAACCAAGTTAGGCTATTTAGAAGCGGAATGGTTTCCTGTTACAAAAAAAAACGATTCAACATTCAGTACCGAGATAACACTGGGAAACATTTACAAAACTGCTCATATATATTTTGACGATAAAACACTTCCTGTAAGCTTACAGAAACAATTAGATACAAATACAGAAAAAAAATATTTTACAGTGTCAATTTCAAACCTTGAAGAAACACTCAACTTTATCAATTTAAAAATTTCTGAAGACGGTCAGCCTTTTAGTCAACTAAAAACAGTAAACATTAAAAAAACAGACAACAAGACTATAAGCGCCGAATTGAAAATCATTAATAAAACAAAAAATCGCTTTATTGATAAAATTGTTATAAAAGGATACGAAAAATTCCCACGCTCCTATTTAAAACATTATTTAAAACTCAAAACAGGAAAACCCATTAATTTAACAGAAGTAAAAAACCAAACCAACAAACTTACCGAACTTGCTTTTGCAAAACAGATAAAAGAACCCGAAATTTTATTTAGTAAGGACTCTACCATATTATATGTATACATCGAAAAAATAAAAAGCAATGCGTTTGATGGTTTTTTAGGTTTTGGTACAAATGAAGAAACCAACAAATTGGAAATTACAGGCTATCTTAATTTAGCCTTAACAAACAATTTGAATTTTGGCGAAACATTTTCATTAGCATACCGAAGCGATGAGAGTGATCAAAAATCATTTAATGTAAATCTCGCTATCCCTTATTTATTTAATACACCTTTAGGAACCGAGTTACAATTAAACATTCTAAAAAGAGACTCCTCTTTTACAACTGCCGAACAAACTGCAAAACTAAACTATCAACTCAACCCAAAAAATCAATTCTCAGTAGGCATAAATTCCATTAAGTCGAACAATTTACTAAGTAGCACAAACCTAAATCCTTTTATAAAAGATTACGAAACCACATTTTACAATATTGGATATCAATATATAAATACAGTAACCGACAACCGACTATTTAAACAAAATGCCAAAATACAATTAGAAACTGGTTTTGGAAACAGAACTGCAGAAAACACAAAAACAAGCCAAACACAGTATTCTATTAACGCATTTAAAATTTTTAACCTTAATTATAAAAACAACCTGTTTTTAAAAACAACAAGTGTTGGTTTATTTTCAGAAAGTTACCTAGAAAATGAACTCGCTCGATTTGGTGGTATAAATTCAATAAGAGGCTTTGAAGAAAACAGTTTAAACGCTACATTTTACGCACTACTAGCAACCGAATACCGCTACTCATTAAGTTCTAACTTATACATTCACAGCATAATCGATTTGGCATACTTTGAAAACCAAACAATTTCACAAAAAGAAAAACTATATAGTTTTGGGTTTGGATTTGGTTTAGAAACCCAAGCTGGACTACTTCGTTTTAATTATGCAAATGGAAAAAATGAATCACAAGCTTTTCAATTATCCAATTCTAAAATTCATTTAAGTTTAACTGCAGTTTTTTAAGAATAATAGGGCATAAAAAGGATTAGATTTGAAAATAATTTGAAATTTTAACCCTTATTTATTGTTTAATTAACTTTTTATTATGATTTTTGGCATAGACTAATTCAAATAAAATACAAAATGAAAACAAAGTTTAGTGGAATTTTAACGCTATTTCTAGCGTTTGTTGTGCAACTTACGTTTGCGCAAGACAAAACAATTTCAGGAACGGTTTCCGATGAAAACGGACTACCTCTTCCCGGAGTTAATATTATTGTAAAAGGTACTACAACTGGAACACAATCGGATTTCGATGGTAATTACTCCATCAATGCGAGTACTGGTTCTGTACTTACTTATTCCTTTATCGGTTACACAACAAAAGAAATGACTGTTGGAGCATCTAACAACATTAGCTTTGCAATGGAAGTAGACAGTGAGGCACTTGAAGAAGTGGTTATTACTGCTATGGGTGTGGAAAGAACTGAAGGTCAGCTTACAGCTGCTACGAAAGTGGTAGACGCTGAAGAACTTACACAGGCATCTAACCCTAACGCCGTGCAGAGTTTAACTGGTAAAGTTTCTGGTTTACAGATTAACACAACAAACAATGGTGTTAACCAAACAACTAGAATTGTATTAAGAGGTAACCGTTCTTTAACAGGTAACAACCAAGCGTTAATTGTTATTGATGGTGTAATCTCTACTGCAAACACTTTAGCTAACTTAGCGCCAGAAATTATTGCGTCTACAAACGTAATTAAAGGTGCCGGTGGTAGTGCATTATACGGTTCTCAAGGTTCTAATGGTGTAATCATCGTTACAACTAAGAGTGGATCTACAAATGAAAAAATTGAAGTTTCTGTAAACTCTTCAATCTCATTTGAAGATGTTGCCTTTGTTCCAGAACGTCAGACTATGTATGGTCAAGGATGGGATGGTAATCACGTAACTTACGAAAATGGTGGTTGGGGTCCAGAATTTGATGGAACTTTACAACCTGTAGGTTTAGCTCAAGCTGATGGTTCTTATATCATGGCTCCTTACACTGGTGATAGTGACAACATTAAAGAATTCTTTAAGACTGGTACTATTTTACAAAATGGTGTAACACTTTCTGCTGGTGATAACACAGGAAACGTATTACTTTCTGTTAACAACCAACAAACTGAGTTTATCGTTGAAGGTGATGAGTTAAACAGAACAACTGTTTTATTTAAAGCTAACAAGCAATTAGGTAAATGGAATGTTGGAGGTAACGTAACTTATAATACGTCTTCAGTTAAGACAACGTCTTCTACTTTATTTACTGAATTATTACAAACAGCGTCTAACGTACCTGTTGAGCAATTTGAAAACTCAGGTAACGAAGGTCACTGGACATCTTACTACCTTAATCCATATTGGATGAGAGAAAACATCAGAAACTTTAGTAATACTACTAGAATGAACGGTGTAATGAATGTTAAGTATGATATTAACGATAACATTAACGTTGTAATGAACAGTAGTGTTCGTAACTACAAAGATGTATCTAGAAACTACACTAATGAATACATAGACCTGAATGGTGTTGGTGGTGGTGATCACTCTACTATTTCTCAGTTTGGTCAAAGCAACAGTGAAGAAACAAATATCTACAATGATATCTTTGTTAACTTTGATTACATGTTAACTGATGATCTTTCATTAACAGCTTTATTAGGTAACAACATCCAAGATAACCTATACACTTTCACAGCAGTATCAGGTAGTAACTTAACAATCCCTGGTTATTATAACATTGATAACACAACAGGTATCCCAACTGCGAGTAACTATACTCAAAGAGATCGTCGTTTTTCTTTATTAGGAAGTGTTGATTTAGGTTGGAAAGATTACTTATATTTATCTGTAACAGGACGTAATGACTGGACATCAAGATTAGCTTCTGATCGTAACTCATTCTTCTACCCATCTGTAGGTTTATCATTTGTAGCTACAAATGCATTCCCAGGATTAAAAGATGGTGGTATCTTAAACTATGCTAAAGTTTCTGCAAACTGGGCTAAGGTAGGTAATGACCGTGTGTCACCTTACCAAATTAACTCAACTTTAAACCAAGCAACTGGTTACCCATTTGGAACATTAAACTCTTTTGTATTAGACACAACAATTGCTGATCCATTATTAGTGAATGAGTTCGTTGAGTCTTACGAGTTAAATGTTAATTTAGCTTTCTTTAAAGGAGATAGAATTCGTTTAGATTTCTCTATCTATGAAACTAAAAACTCTGACTTAGTAACAGGAATTACAACTTCTGCTGCTTCAGGTTTATCAAATACAACAGTAAATATTGCATCTTCTACTAACTCAGGTTTTGAAGTAGATTTAGGTTTAACGCCAATTAGAACTAAAGATTTCCGTTGGGATCTTGATTTCAACTTCTCTACAACAAAAACAGTTATCGACAAAGTTTCTGATAATTCATCAGAGGTGGCTTTAGCTGCATTTGCTGATATAGGAATTTTTGCTACAGAAGGTGAAGAGTTTCCTTTAATTAAAGGTACTGCATACCAAAGAGATGATCAAGGACGTGTATTAGTTGATCCAACAACTGGTAACCCTTTAAAAACTGGTTCATTTCAAGTATTAGGTAAGTCAACTCCTGATTACATCGTTGGTTTAAATACTGCTGTAAACTACAAAGGTATTAGACTTGCTGCTGTAATGGATTATAGAACTGGTCACCAATTCTGGGCTGGTACTAAAGATTGGTTAGCTTGGTCTGGTCACTTAGAAGAATCTGCTGAAGGTGGACGTAGAGGATTTATTTTCCCTAATTCTGCAATCAACACAGGTACAGATGCAAACCCAGTATATGAAGCTAACACAAACGTAATTACAGGTGGTACAACTTACTCTGATTACTTAAACTACTTCTCTAATGAATATAGAAGTGTAAGTGAAAACTTCGTGTTAGATGCAACTGCATTTAAAGTAAGAGAATTGTCTTTAAGTTATGCTTTTTCAAAAGAAATGTTGAAAAACGTAGGATTATCTAGCTTAAGACTAGGTGTTAATGCAAGAAATCCATTTACAGTATTACCTGAAGAAAACAGAGGTTATGCAGATCCAGAAATCGGAAGAAGTTCTGGTAATGATCAAGGTTTAAGTGTAACAGGTCAGTATCCTATTACAAGAACTTATGGTATGACTCTTAATTTAACTTTTTAAAAAATAAACATGAGAACGAAATATAAATTATTATTACTAGTAATCTTCGCGATTACTGTTTCATGCAGCGATTACTTGGATGTAAATGACAATCCAAATTCTCCAGCAGCAGATGATGTGACACCCGATTTAATTTTAGCCGGAGCAATCTCTAATACATATAGAACTCAAGCTACTACTATGAACCAATTGGGTAATGTTATGATGAACAATTGGGGTGCCAACGTAAATTCATTTACAGGTGGCTATTCTGAAGAGTTTTCATTAGCATTAGACAACAATTTTTACAATACAATCTTTACAGGTTTATTTAGAAATACATACAACTTTCAAGCGATTATAGATTACCCAAGTGCTGATTACGACAATCATAAAGCAATATCTAAAATCCTTAAATCTTTCTACTTACAATATGTAGTAGATTTATATGGTGATGTTCCTTATACAGAAGCACATAAAGGAATTGAAAACTTAACTCCTGCATACGATGATGATCGTGCTATTTACGAAGCGCTTTACGCGCAAGTAGATGAAGCTATCGATATGATTAATGGTGCTGGTGTAAATGTAGTTCCTGTTGGAAGTGAAGATATCGTATTTAACGGATCTATGTCTAGCTGGTTAGCTTTTGCTAATACTTTAAAACTACGTATCTTATTACGTATGTCTACAGGTGCTGAAAATGGTGATGCACAGTCATTAGCATTTATTACACCAAGGTTTGCTGATATGCAAACAGCTGCATTCTTAATAAATGATGCAACTATTAACCCAGGTTACTCTAATGAAAATGTAGCACAACAAAATCCTTTCTACGGGACTTATGGTTACTCAAATAACGAAACGACTCCAACAACTAATTATAACTTTGTTAGAGCGACTGATTATGCTGTAAGTTTCCTTATCAACTCAGGTGATGATCGTGTAAACTATTTATACGACGAAGCTGATGATGGTAGTGGTTCTGTTATAGGTGTTGTTCAAGGTGCTGATGCAGATAACTCGCCTCCAGGATTATCTCCTCTAGGTTTAGGTTTATTAATTGACTCTTCACAAGACGGTTATGTAATGACTGCTGCTGAAAGTTTATTATTACAATCTGAAGCACAATTAAAAGGTTACATCCCAGGAAATGCTGAAGCTAGTTTTGAAGCTGCTATTGATGCATCTTTCCAATTATTAGGAGCTAATCGTTCAAGTTATGCACCAAGTGTAGCTGGTTTAGGATGGGTAGGTTCTGATGAAGATAAGATCGAGGCTATTATGAGACAAAAATGGATTGCTACCAATGGTATCAATGCTATCGAATCTTGGATTGAATTCACAAGAACTGGATATCCAAATGATATTCCTTTAGCTTTAACTGCTCAGTCATCAACAAGACCTAAGCGTTTAATGTATCCTTCTGATGAGTACATTTCAAACTCAGCAAACGTACCAGATCAAACAAGAGCTGATGTATTTGCAACTGGTCCTTTCTGGGCACAATAATTAAAAAAAAATAGAAAATATGAAAAATTTAAAAATATATTTAACAGCCATTATGGCGTCAGCTATGTGCTTCTCCTGTTTAGTAGATGACGAGGCTGAAAACTTAACTCAAGATACAGATTTATCAAGAATCGTAGGGTTTAAGGATGATGTTACATTAGGTAATTTTGTACAATCAACTGGTGAAGCTTTTGAATTTGGAATCCCAGTACATTTACTAGGAGGTAACGATGGTTTACCTGCCAATTCACAAACAACAATGACCTATGAGTTAGGTTCTATTGATGATTTAGGATTAACGGCAACTGAATTAGCTACTACTTTTAGTTTATCTAAAGACCAAAGATTAGCTTTAGAAGATGGATCAGCTGAACTTACGGATTTTGTAGATGAAGCCGTTGAAGGAACACACTTTGATTTAATTGATACAACTCTTGAATCTACAATTCCTGCAAATAGTACTTTTGATTTAATTGATACTTATGTATACAATGATGCTTTAGACGCTAGTAGAATTACATACTTTGTACTTCACTTAACTGAAGTTACAACATCAGGTGATGTTGTAATTGGTGAGCAATTAAAATCTACTATTGTTAAATTACAATTATGTAGAACTGATTTAGCTGGTACTTATACAGCATCAGGAAATACAAGTGGAACATTTACTATTACTAGTTTAGGTGCTGGTAATTACCAAATGAGTTCTATGTTTGGATGGCCAACTAGTGGTTATACATCATATTTCTATGCTTGTGCAGGTCAATTAATATTTACAGACTGGCCTTTCTCTAACGAAATTATTCAAGGTGTTCCTGGTTATGTAAATGATGCAGCAGGTACATTAGTATTCGAACAGTTTGGTATTCAAGACGTTTATTCAGGTTGGCTTGTCATTTTGACTCCACAATAAGCATTAACTAATAATTAAATTAAAAATAAAATGAAATATATAAAACAATTAATGCTTTCTGCCTTAGTTTTAGGGAGCTTTTCATCTTGTAAAGATGATGATTCGGATTATGCATTTAAAACAAAATCTTTAGTTTCTATAGAGAGTGTTTCTACTACTTCTATTACAGAAGGTGAAAGTGTAACTGTAACATTAACTACAGATACACCTTACAAAGAAACTTTAGACTTTAAACTTGAAATGATTTCAGGTGGTGATAACACAGATTACACGGTTGGTGACGACCCAAGTGATCCTAGTGCTCCTACTTCATTAGATGATGGTTTAGGTAGTGAAGGATACTTAATACAAGTACCTGCATATGCAAGTTCTTATACTTTTCAAATCAATGCCGTTTTGGATTTAGATATTGAAGGTACAGAAGAATACACTTTTAAACTATCTAGTACTAGAAATGGTAATGGTTTAATGACAGGTGGTGATATCATTAAAATTGATGTAGATAACTATACAGATGATAACATGGGCTTACGTTTAAGCTGGGATAAAAATGAAACTATCACTTACCTGAAACAGAATATAATAGAAGCTACTGATAATGACACAGGTGAGACATTTACTTATACGGATGATGACGAAATTCTTTCTGCTACAGCTAGTTTATGTAGTTCTGTTGATTTCGATGTATTTTTAGATGCTGCTCCTGTATTTGCTTTCACTGGTGACTGTCCAGAATACGTTGTTACTGGTAGAAATGAAACTAACGTTCGTAACACTACTGTATTAGCTGATGGTACTTACGGAGTTTATGTTGACATGTGGTCTTTTGATTTAGGATTTGATGATGATGAATCATTAATTGGTAGTTTTGCTATTCCTATTGAAGTAGAAATTGCTAAAACAGGTCAGTTTAAAACAAGTATCTCATACCGAGATTTATATTTCTCTTATGATGATGTAAGTGGTATTTTACAAGATGGTGCTGGTGAAAAATTAGTTGCAGTTGTAGAAGTAATCGGTGGTTTATACACAGTTTATGATAAAGACGGTAACTTAGTTGCTCAAGAATAGTAAATAATCTATTTTTTATATTAAAAGCGCTTCTTTTTAGAAGCGCTTTTTTTTATACCTTTACACCATGGAAAACAACACTCAAATTTTCGGATTACATGCTATTATAGAAGCTATACAAGCAGGTGAAACCATAGAAAAGATATTCATTCAAAAAGGTTTACAAGGTAGTTTAGCTCATGAATTAACTAGCTTAATTAGAAAAGAAGGCATAACATCTTCTTATGTTCCTGTTGAAAAATTAAACAGGTTAACTTCTAAAAATCACCAAGGAGCTGTTGCCCAAATATCACCTATTGCTTATCATGACATTGAAGATTTGGTTATGAATGTTATAGAGTCTGGAAAAACACCATTGTTTCTTTTATTAGATCAATTAAGTGATGTTCGTAATTTTGGAGCTATTATTCGTACCGCAGAATGTACCGGTGTTAACGGCATAATTATTCAGAAAAAAGGAAGTGCTCCAATAAACGGTGATGCTATAAAAACAAGCGCAGGTGCTGTTTTTAAAATGCCCATTTGTAGAGTAGATCATATTAAAGATGCTATGTTTCATTTACAAGCATCCGGAATAAATGTTGTTGCAGCAACAGAAAAAACCAAAGATACATTATATGATGTCAATTTTAAACTACCTACCGCTATCATCATGGGTAATGAAGGACGTGGTATTAATCCATCGGTATTAAAGTTAGTAGATAATAAGGCAAAATTACCATTACTAGGTTCCATAGAGTCCTTAAATGTGTCTGTTGCTTGTGGTGCCTTTTTATATGAGGTAGTACGTCAACGCTTAGCCTAAATCATCATCTTTTGGTGTTGGTATGAAAATATAGTTTACAGATATATCTTCCGCTGTCATATTTATTTTGGCATCTTCTTCTATTAGTTCTGTTTGACTTTCTATAAAGTTTCCATCTTTATCAAAGTGCTGTAGAAAAAGATCGTCAGCTTCATTGTAATTTGGTTGTTCCCATTGGTATGTTGCAACTTTTGGAAGGTTCTTTTTGAAAATAAAAGCAAAACATAAACCTACAATTAACCCTGATAAATGTCCTTCCCAAGACATGCCTTCTTTTATAGGTAAAACATACCAAATCATGCTACCATAAAGGAAGATAACTAATAGAGATAAAGCTATAAGTCTAAAATGTTTTGCAAAAATTCCTTTAAAGAAAAGGAAACTAACTAAAACATAAATTAAACCACTTGCTCCTATATGATAAGAAGGTCTTCCTATACCCCATGTTAAAAGCCCTGATAAAATAATACCATAAATTAAAACCTTCCAAGCCATCTGTTTATAAAAGTAGAATAAAGCTGCTGTTAAAACGAAAAGCGGAATGGTATTATGGTACAAGTGCGTAATACTACCATGTATAAAAGGACTAAACAAAACACCTCGTAAACCAAAAATCTTTTGTGGGTAAACACCAAACTTAGTAAAATTAAATCCAAAGCGAATTTCAAACCAGAAGACAAGCCAAATGCTTAACACCAACATTACAGGCACTAAAACAACATTATTTGAAAACTTAAACTCTTCGGAATGATTCATACTATAAATATATCAAATTATGCACCTTAATTGTTTTTTTGAAATATTGTCAGTCTATCAAATCATGGAATAATTACAGGGAAAAGATTAAAATCTTCTAAAACGGTTATACAAAGCCATATAAAATGTTTTAAATTTACATTATGAATGAACCATTAGCAGAACGATTAAGACCTAAAAAATTAGAAGACTATATAAGTCAGAGCCATCTAATTGGCCCGAATGGTACTCTAACGAATCAAATAAAACAAGGATTAATACCTTCGCTTATACTATGGGGACCACCGGGAATAGGTAAAACAACATTAGCAAATATAATAGCTACAGAATCTAATAGGCCATTTTACACATTAAGCGCCATTAATTCAGGAGTTAAAGATATTCGTGAGGTTATAGATAAAGCAAAACAGTCGGGTGGTTTATTTACAACTAAAAACCCCATCCTATTTATTGATGAAATACATCGCTTTAGCAAATCGCAGCAGGACTCTTTATTACAAGCTGTAGAAAAAGGTTGGGTAACCTTAATTGGTGCTACAACTGAAAACCCCAGTTTTGAGGTTATTCCTGCATTATTATCAAGATGTCAAGTATATATACTAAAAGCATTTGATAAAGCAAATTTAGAGGCCTTACTACACCGCGCAATAGAAAAAGACACCTACTTATCGGAAAAACAAATAACACTACTGGAAACCGAAGCTTTGATTAGAATATCTGGTGGTGATGCTAGAAAGCTATTAAACATTTTTGAACTGATTGTCAATTCACATGAATCAGATAATATAGTCGTTACAAACGACTTGGTAACAAACCGGGTACAAAACAATACAGCTAGATACGACAAAACAGGCGAACAACATTATGATATAATTTCGGCACTGATAAAATCTATACGTGGTAGCGATCCAAATGCAGCGGTATACTATTTGGCACGAATGATTGAAGGTGGTGAGGATGTAAAATTTATTGCAAGGCGCTTATTAATATTAGCAAGTGAGGATATCGGTAATGCCAATCCTACTGCTTTGGTTATAGCAAATAATACATTTCAAGCTGTTTCAACAATAGGAAACCCAGAATCTCGTATAATTTTAAGCCAATGTATAACTTATTTAGCCTGTTCTCCAAAAAGTAATGCTGCCTACATGGCTATTAATAATGCCCAGCAATTGGTAAGAGAAACGGGCGATTTAAGTGTTCCTTTATCAATACGAAATGCACCAACTAAACTTATGAAAGAAATTGGCTACGGTGAAAACTACCAATATGCTCATAATTATACTAACAACTTTGCAAATCAAGAATTTCTCCCTAATGAAATTAGCAATACAAAGTTATATGATCCCGGAAATAATGCACGTGAAAATGCACATCGCGAATTTTTAAAACAACGTTGGAAGGATAAGTATGGGTATTAAAAATCTGTATTTAAAACAGAAACATTTAGACTACCATCTGCCAATTTTTTAACCATAACCCATTTTCCATTTTGCTTGTAAACAGTGGCTTGTAAATCCTTAACCATATAAAATTCAGGTTTACCTGAGTATATTAGCGTATAAACAACCTCGGATTTAGCATTAACTAACTCATAATCTAATCCTTTGGCTACTGCTGTTAAAACATCATTTGTAGTATTTTCTGAATCTGCAACTGCTGAAGTGGAAACTGCAACTGGTGCTACTGAAGCTTGAACTGGGACTGGAACATTTAAACTAGGTGCCTCGGTAGGTTTGTATGAATAATTAAGTGTTTTAAAAGAATCGAAAGCTTCTCTTAAAGCATAATTATAAGCTACTTGAAACTTCTTTTCTCGAGAGGTACCTTGTGCAGATGTGTACACAATTTCCTGATTACAGTTTTTTAATACTATAGTTAACTTAGTGACAAACATAGTAGACTCCTTAATAACATCTGAACGTAGAGCTAAGCATCCGTTATTAATTAAATCCTGAGGTAATGGTTCATTACTCATTATTGCTTCAAACCCATATTTTTCGAATAAAAACTGACTTAGTGAGTTTAATTTAAATTGGTCTGGCTCCGATGTAAAATCATAGGATACTGGAACAATAACATACTTATAAGAATCTAATTCACTTTGTGAAAAAACAGTCTGGAAAGTAATAAATAGAACAAATAATATGCTGATTTTTTTTATCATAACGTCTTAAAAAATTAAAAAATAAATATACATCAAAATTACAAATAGGCCTTTAAATCCACCAATTTTGTAACCTGTTTTATACTATCATCAATTTTCAGGCCATGATAGTTAAAACAAATAGCATCCATACCAAAATCTAGGGCACCAAAAACATCAGCTTCAAGGTTGTCCCCTATCATTAAACTTGATGCTTTATTTGCTAAAGCTTGATTTAAAGCAAAATCGAATATAACAGGATTCGGTTTTTTAACACCCGCTAATTCTGAGTTTGTAATGGTTGAGAAATAACTAGCAATTTTAGACCCTTCAAGCTTTTTTTGTTGTGCTTCATGAAAACCATTAGTTATAATGTGTAGCCTATAGTGTGGTTTTAGATAGTCTAAAAGTTCGAAAGTTCCTTCAAACAAATGATTAAACGAAGATAGATATAATATATAATCGTCTGATAATTTATGAATAACCGCATCTGCAACAACGGTATCAATGGCGTCAAAACTATCTTTTAATCGCCTATAACGTAATGTTTCTTTATCTATTTTCTCTTCACGATATAACTTCCAATATCCAAAGTTTATAGGTTCGTATTTTTCAATAAAGTTCATGAAATTGATCTGAACGCCATTCTCTTTGAAAATTTTCTCAAATGTTAATGCTGAATTTTTATCAAAATCCCATAAGGTATGGTCTAAATCAAAAAAAATATCGGTTAGGCCTTTAAGCTTCATCTACTGAATCTAATATTAAATTAAACAATTCTTTAAACCCCTTCCAACGCTCTATATCACTAAAGGTATAATTATGAAACACAGGTACAAACTCACCATTAACTTTTTTCACTTCGCTAATAAGACGTTGTAATGCTTCTTTTTTATCTAACAATGAATGATGTTTTAACAATGTATAATCCATTAAGTGATAACTAGTAATTTTTAAAGGCGTTTGTATTTCAAAATCTAAATCGTAAAAGAAAAAGGGGGTACAAGTACCAGCACGAAAACCAGCATGATTAACATAGCCCATGGTATAATCTTCTAAAATTTCTAATTCCAACATGTTTCTAAACGTTTTAGGGAAATTCAATTTAGAAAATGAATTTCTTGAAGCTATTAACGAGGTATTAGTAATAGATTCAATACGCTGTTTTTCTTTTTTTAGAATAGCCATATTATTTAAAGCAAAATAAGATGCTTTTAGTCCCACATGACAATAATCGGCTACTTGCTTTATAAGCGAAATAAATTCTTTTTTCTGATAGGCAATTCCTTTGTCGTAAGTGGAATAATCGCCTATTAAAAAGAAGAAAAGGAATTTACTTTTGTGTTTTTTCTGCCTATTAAGAATATATTTAAATGTATCATCAGGATCATGTTTTAACCCGAGTAACACCATGTACCGCATATAAACCCTATGAAACTTAAGACTTGTAATATCTAGGATGGTCCCTCCTATTGTTCGCATGAGTCCCTTTTGTTTAAAACTATAAGCTGAAGGCACATCTATGATAGGTTTTATACTATAAGATCGTTCAGGGAACTGAAAATCGGGATATTGTTCTTGGAGTATTTTTTTAAACTTGTAGGCCCAAATATCAACTACTGGTTTTTTTAAAAACCCATTGGCATAGGCTAAACTTTCGTTTGCAGTAAACCGCCCGTACTCATCTTTTACATGCGGCAAATACTCTTCATAACGACTCAGCAAATAAAAAGTAGCCGCAAAAATATCAAAAGGGATACAACTTTTATCGGTGCTAAAAAAAAAGCACTTAGTTTCCTCCCAGTTTTGTACTTGCACCTCAACATCTGATAAACCTTGTTCAAACAACAAGTCATGACTTTTTATAAAAAGTTCACTCCCCAAAGGTTGTTTGGTGTAGGAAATTTTAAGCGAATTATGAGATATAAATGCTTCTACGGTAGTTGTAAAGTTAACCGGTATACCCAAAATTCTTGTAAATATATGCTTAAATGCATACTTCACACGAGGTGTTATTTTATGCGTATAAATGAGGATCATTAAAGTAAATTATCATCTGCAAAGCTAAAATAAGCCTTTTCAGTAACTATAAGATGGTCTAAAACTTTTATATCTAAACTTTCTCCAGCTTTTTTTAATTTTTGAGTAATCTGTTTATCGGCTTCACTTGGTTTTAATGTTCCTGATGGATGATTGTGTACTAAAATTAAGCTCACAGCTCCAAATTGTAATGCATTTTTAAGCACCAATCTAACATCTACTAACGTGCCTGTAATTCCGCCTTTACTTAATTGTTGTTTCTGCAGTACCTTATTAGAATTGTTTAAGTAAATAATCCAAAACTCTTCATGAGGGAGTTCGCCAATAATGGGCTGCATTAATTCAAAAACAGAGGTACTAGATGTTATAATGTTACGTTCTAGAGCTTCTTCGCTTCTCCGCCTTCTACCCAGTTCCATGGCAGCAGCAATAGCAATGGCTTTAGCTTCACCTATACCTTTAAAAGCCATAAGATCTGTTAAACTCAGTTTGCCAAGCTGATTTAAATTATTATCCACACTTGCTAAAATACGCTTACATAACTCTAAAGCACTTTCGTTACGACTACCAGATCCAATTATAATAGCTACCAATTCCGCATCACTAAGAGCTGCCTTGCCTTTATCACGTAGTTTTTCGCGAGGCTGATCGTCTTGAGACCAATTTTTTATTGATAATGAAGCTTCTTTTTTGCCCATAGGTTAAATATAATTATTGTAAATTTCAACTGCAATAAATTATGACTGTAAAAAACAGCTATTCTGTATAAATCTGAATAAATTATTTTGAACTACCCTCCTACTATACATCAAGACGACAACAAACAACACTTAATACAAGTTATAAAAACCTACCCATTGGCCATGCTTGTATCGGTATTAGATAACGAACCTATAATTTCGCACTTACCATTAATTTATGAAAACAATACCTTAATTGGACATATAGATGCCTTAAACCCGCATTCTAAAGTACTAAAAGAACAAAACCAAGTTAGCATTGTTTTTGCTGGTCCGCAATGTTATATATCTCCTAGTATATACAAAAGCAAACAACTCCCTACTTGGAACTATGTAAGGGTACACCTTAAAGGCCTTGTAACAGAAATTAAAGACCCAGAAGCAATAAAAGAAAGTATGGTAAGAATGACGGATACATTAGAACAACCAAATGGTACGTACAAATTAGAAAAAAACGACCCTAGAATGGATAAATTTATCAGTTACGTCAAGGGATTTAAAGTAACCATAACAGATTGGGAAGGTAAATTTAAATTATCGCAAAACAGAAACACGGAAGATTTTGAATTAGCAAAAACTGAAATGATAACGCATAATCAAATACATTTAGGACAGTTTTTAGATTCGCTATTATCCAAAGACTAAAGCAGAAATTTTAAGAGATAACACGAAACAAAGTTATCAAACTAATTAACAGACTTATAGGTGTTATTGTAGAACAACTTAACTTAAAAATAATTAGTACCTTGCATACATAATAGTTGAAAATATGACCTCATGGAAATAGCAGCAATAATAGATTATTTAACAAAATTTAGAAAAGAGACAACTGATTTAAAAAACAAAAAGTATAGTGAAAAACTTATTCGAGTTATTCATGAATTAGAATTTAAATCCTTTAGTGAATCTGATTTAAGAAAACTACATTTAGAATTCGATTTACTACAACAAAACATCGAGTTAGATAAAGAATTTATTGATGTAAAAACGGAATTGAAAAAATTCTTAAAATTCATAAAAGTAGAATACAATATTACGCCGCAGTATTACTATACATATATTGGGTTCTCTTTAGGGTTAATTAGCACGCTTTTGTTTGGCATTTTTTCCTTAACAATAGGGTCTATATTTGGAGCCTTAATTGGTTATTACTATGATGATCAAGCTAAAAAACGTGGCAAAAAATTATCTACGGAACTTCATGAGTTTTTTTACTAAATTAAATGTATCCATATTTAATATCAAAAAAAGCCTTTTCTAATATTTAAGAAAAGGCTTTTTTTGTTTTACTTATTGTACAAGATAACTGTCTAAACGACTTTCCATGACATGATTCGCATCCGTTACAAATGAATACGTATAAAAAACAAGCCCTATTCCTTCGGCATAATTTACAACATCTAGTCCTGGAAATTGCTCTCCTTCAGGAGATTTTGCATAGCGTTCTGAGTAAGCACAGATAAAATCGCCAGCAGGAACCGTTGTGCTTACCTCATCCGGATAGGATGTTTCGTAAATATTCCCCCAATCGTTGGTACTTACTACACGTTCATTATAGTCTAAATAAGTAAACATTATAGCGCCACTATCCTGTATTAAATACGATAACGAGTCCCTAACAAGTTCTGTACGTTCACCATTTTCGCCATATATGGGGTTATTACTTTCATTACCCGTAGTCTTAGTGTGCAACTGAAAATAGGTTTTTCCGTTTATCTCTGTGGTCCCTGTAATACGAACGGAATCTATAACTCCCGTATCTTCAAAAGTTTGATTGGAATTATCGCGACTAAACTTCTTATAAACCCACCAATTTCCAACTTTTAGAGCGTAGAAGCCTGAATCATTTGACTGATTTGAAGTATTTAATGTGTCATCAGCATCTGATGAGCAGGAAAAAACACACGTTAAAAGAAGAATAATTAAAAAATTACGTAACATATTTAATAGTTTTTAGATGGTTAATAAACGTAATTTTATTTCAGACAGTTATGGTTTATGGTTATAATATTAACAATAACGTCAAAATTTAAACCTTAGTATTAAAACAAAAACTATTAACTACTTTTTTACGCTATTAAGTCTTGAACGGCATCAAAATTTAAACCACCATAATTACCAGAACTCATTAAGAGTAAAGCTTTATCCTTAAAACTTTGAGAAAACAAGAAATTTTTAAACTTTTCTGGATCGGTAAAAATCACTAAATCATCACGTTCAAAAGCATTTGCTATTTGTGTTTCAGTTACTGCATCTAACTTCTTAATTTCAACCGCATCAGGCGAGTAAAATACGACGGCTACATCGGCAGCATCTAAAGCACCTTTATATTCTTTTAGAAACTCGGCATTCAGACTACTATAAGTATGTAGCTCCAAGCAAGCTATTAACTCCTTAGATTGATATTGTGCTTTTACAGCTTTAGTAGTTGCAGAAACCTTAGAAGGTGAATGTGCAAAATCTTTATACGCAACACTTGTTGAACTTTCTGCTATTTTTTCTAGACGTTTACTTGCGCCTTTAAAAGTTGCAATAGCCTCATAAAAATCGTCTTCATCAATTCCCATGTGTTGGCAAATCCATTTAGCTCCTGCTAAATTATTAAGGTTATGTTTTCCAAAAATCTCAATTGGTAATGGTCCTTCTGGTGTTTCCAAAAGTGTCTCTCCATTTTCAACGGTATATTCTGGTGTATGATAAGCTATTTTACGAATTGGATTTTCACTTGATTCAACCACTCGAACTACTTCAGCATCCTCTTCATTATAATTAATGCTACCACCATTAACAATAGAATCTACAAATATGCTAAACTGTTCTACATAATTTTCATAGGTAGGAAACACGTTAATATGGTCCCAAGCAATACCACTTAACAATGCAATATTAGGTTTATATAAATGAAACTTTGGTCTTCTATCAATTGGAGAGCTTAAATACTCATCACCTTCTAAAACAATAAAATCATTGTCATCCGTTAATTTTACCATGACATCAAAACCTTCTAGTTGGGCACCAACCATATAATCTACATCACGATCATGGTAATGCATAACGTGTAAAATCATAGAAGTAATAGTTGTTTTTCCATGACTACCACCTATAACAACACGGGTTTTGTTTTTAGATTGTTCGAATAAAAACTCCGGATAACTATAAATTTTCAAGCCTAACTCTTGAGCTTTTAACAGCTCCGGATTATCTGCTTTAGCATGCATACCTAGAACAATAGCGTCTAAATCTGAATTAATTTTGTCAGGAAACCAACCGTAAGTTTCAGGCAATAACCCTTTAGCTTCTAGTCTAGATTTAGAAGGATCAAAAATGGTATCATCACTACCTGTTACTTGGTAGCCTTTATTATGTAATGCAATGGCTAAATTGTGCATAGCAGCACCTCCAATAGCTATAAAATGTACGTTCATGTTTTGTTTTTGAAGATGTTTCAAAGATAGTTTTTTGACCTGAATTTCACTAATTTTCAGGAATCTGTTCCTTTTTAGTTATTAAATACTAACTGCAAAATTATTAAATAGCTTGGCTTTAGTTTCAAAGTAACTATTTTCTAATAAAATGGCTTTTAACCGAGCATCCATTAGTTTTCTTTCTCTAGAATTCACTAAAAACAAAGAACTTTCACCTAATGTGAATTTACACTCCTCAGCTGCCACTAATTGTTCATAGTCTTGAATCATTTTAGCTATTAAATCGTTTTGAACGACATAGGAGTCTAATTCATTTTTAATAGCATCTACCTTATTTTTAATACTTAGTTTGGATAATGTTATATCTAAAAAAGTGTTTTCCATTTTTAGTTTTGTTAGTTTTAAGTCACCACGTTCTTTTCTTAGAAACAATGGAAAGCGCATGGTTACGCCACTTTTATAATTTGATGTATTAAAACTATTAATTTCCTCTGGCGTTTGTGACAAAAAATTATATTGCAAATCTATTTTAGGCAATAACATATTAGCTTTTAAGCGCTTTTCAATTTTTAAACTTTCGTATTTATAGCTTATTTATTTTCAGCCTTTCATCTTTAAAAACTTCTATACCCGGAAGCTCTGAAATTGCCAATCTTATAGCGTTTAGTGCTTTTTCCTTTTGATTTTGATGCTTATAAATTTGTGCCAATCTATAATTAGCCCATGCTACAGGAACACCATCTTCAACCGAATAATTAGCTATATAAGTCTTTAAACAAGTTTCACCTTTATTTAATTGCACATTGTATTCGGCAGCAACTTTTCCTATTTGGTAATGCACAGCATTGCGTTTGTGTTTTTCTTTCGAAGCCTCGATAGTTAAAATAGCCTGATTAGGCTTCTGTTGGTTTTCATAAAAATGCGTTAACTTATCATAACAAGTTACAGACCCGCCAGTAGTAATAGCCTTTTTATAATATTTCTCAGCTAACACTGGTTCATCATCATATTCATAAATATAGCCTTTAGCCAAATACCCATCAACTTCTGATAAACGCTCTAGCTCATTTGCATATTTTAATGATTTTTTAATACTTCCGCCAATTACACCTGGTAATTGCATATACAACTCAACCAAAGCCCAACGAGCATCAATATGTTCGGGATTTAGTTCAGCTGCTTTCAAAAAAGCCTCCTCAACATCATCAATTAACAATAAGGCACTAAACTTATTAACCTCCAAAGCCTTCATACCCATAGCGCCGCCATATTTATATTGAAAATTAGCATTATCTGGATGTGTCTCGACTAAAATTTCATATTGCGTAATAGCTTCATCCCATTTGGTTTGAAAACCGTAAGCATCTCCTAATAACTCAATACCTCGCAAATTACTCGGATTAGATTCCACATAAGCCTGTAACTTTTGCTCGGCTTGCTTGTATCGTTTTTTATCTAATAAATCAGCTGCAGCATCTAAAGGCTGTTGCGCCATTAAATAAGCAGGAAATAATAAACAAAGGAGTAAGTTTCTCATTCGGTAAGTATCTATTATCCAAAGATAACTAATCCTAGTTATTTTAAAGTAACTACATCCAAAAGAGAATTAACTCATAAAAATACTAATAGAATTTTTATTTCTTTTAAAGCAAATTAATTTAAAACTAGAATTCCACAATCAATTATAATTGAATTGATTAAATTTACACCTGTAATTAAATTGATGATGAAACACCTATTAATTTTATGCCTTTGTCTCTTTAGTTTTACAAGTTCTGTAAACGCTCAAGGAAATATGCAAACTGAAAAACCAACAGATAGTATGGTATTTTTCAATTATAATATAAAAAAGATTCCTAACTCAAGTCCTGAGATCAACTTTCTAAACTATCTAACTACAAAAGGACGCATTAAAGGCTTTCATCAAGAGAAGATTTTAGACAAACCGGACAACTTAGTTTGCGAATTATTAGATAAAGATTTGAACGTGATTGAAACCTTATATATCAAGAATCCATTAAATAATGTCATAGAATACGTTAATGATGATGGGAATTTAGAGAAGAAACAGATTATATTAGAGCATACAGACTTTTCTTTTAGAATGCCGTATTCAGAAGTTATTAAATATTCTAGAATACGTATCATCACAAATTCTAAAATTACCAATTACATTATAACCAAGCTTTAACTACGATGAACAAACTATTACTTGCTATTGTATTTACTTTACTTTTAACAAACTCATTTGCTCAAACTTATGATTTTGAAGTAGAAACTATTAAAAACACTGGCGATAACGACAAACGTATTAATTTAGTTATCCTTGGAGACGGCTATACAGCAGGAGAAATGGAACTCTTCCGTAGCGATGCTATACATTTTTCTGACACATTTTTCAGTCAATCACCATATACCGAATACACGAATTATTTTAATGTTCATATTGTTAAAGTAATTTCAAATGAAAGTGGAGCTTCTCACCCGGGCACCGCTAATGACGAAAATACAGTAAGTGTTCCTGTTAGTGATATTGACAATTATTTTGGATCTTCTTATGATAGTTATGGTGTACATCGCTTATTGTTTTCATCAAACTATCCACTTATTACAAATGTATTGGCTGCAAACTTTCCTGAATACGATCAGGCTTTAGTGTTAGTTAATTCACCGTATTATGGTGGAAGCGGAGGAACATTCCCTTTTGCTTCAACTGGTGAAAATGGAATTGAAATTGCTATTCATGAAATAGGACATTCTTTGGTAAATTTAAAAGATGAATACTACCCTGGTGATGCTTTTGTTGAAGAAGCCATAAACATGACACAAGAAACAGATCCTACTCAAGTAAGATGGACAAATTGGTACGGTAGTAATAATGTAGGTATTTACAGCCATGGTAGTTCTGGCATTCCAGCGACGTGGTTTAGACCTCATCAAAATTGTAAAATGCGCTTCTTAAATGCTCCTTTTTGCCCTGTATGTAGCGAAGGAACAATAGAAAGAATTCATGATTTGGTATCACCAATTGATGCCTACACACCTAATAACCTATCATTAGCCCCATCTACATATCCTATTAGTTTCAACTTAACATTAGTTTCGCCTACAACAAACTCATTGGAAAGCACATGGACACTAAATGGCTCGGAATTCTCAACAGCTTTAGATATGATTTCAGTAGCTGAAACCGATTTAAACGAAGGAATAAATACACTTACTGTTGCAGTTACAGACAATAGTAGTTTGGTTCGTGTAAACCAACATGAAACAGTTCACGTAAACACTGTTACCTGGAGTATCGATAATTCTACATTAGGTATTTCTGATATCGCTTCGGAAGTTAATAAATTTACTATTTCACTTTACCCAAACCCTTCAAACAATCAGTTTTACGTAAAATATGATAGTCCCGATTTTAATAAATTACGTTTAGTCCTAACCAGTATGGATGGCAAAAACATATTAAATAAATCTTTAGACCAAGGCGTGACAAATAGCATTGACATAAGTCAGCAAGCTACAGGCATCTATATGGTTCACATATATAATGGCAACGTACGTTTAGCTACAAAAAAAGTTATTAAGCAGTAATTTACTTATTAGGTGGATATTTTTCAAGTAGTTTTTGAATTACAATTTCAAATTGAGCGGTTCGTGCATCCGGAGTGTTTTCAGGAACTGAAGGTTCGTTAGCTACTCCTTGCCAAAACAATTGTTGTTCGACTCCCGAATCAACAAAATCGAGAACAATACGCCTTGAAATACTTCCTTGCCCTACGGGAATTCCAACTGAAATACCACCGCCACCGCTACCAACTCCCATTCCAACTGAACTTGTTTGGGCAGACTGATAGGTTGTACTAGCTACATCAATAATAAAATCTGGTGTTTCTGAATATTGTAATCCCTTTTTTTGAAGTGCAGAGTCTAAAGCTTGGAAAAAGCGTTTAGCATCTAAAGGACTGAAACCTGTTTCCATATCATCAAAATAATTATACGTTTTATACAGTGTAAAATCAGTCCCGCTTTGATAATCATAATCAACAGTAACTCCGCAAGCTGTAAAAACAGTAAGCAGTAAAAGTAATTTTAGTGATTTCATTTTTTATTATAAATGTATAAAATTAAACAGGTTTCTCATCAACAGATTTTGTTAAAGCCGAAGAGATAATACCTGTGGGAATTGCTACAATTCCAAGACCGATAAGTAGAATAAAAAATGTAAATATTTTTCCTCCAACAGTAATAGGATACACATCGCCATAACCAACGGTTGTTAATGTAATGATAGCCCACCATAAGCTATCTAAAATAGATGAAAAATGCTGAGGCTGAGCTTCACTTTCAAAATAATAAATACCTACTGCTGAAAAATATATTAAAATTAATGTAATGAATAAGAACAACACTATCTGTTCTTTAGCCGATTTTATAGCATGCATAAAATGATTTAATGCACGGTTATAACGGACGAGTTTTAAAACACGAAATAACCTAAAAAGCCTTAAGGATCTTAAAGAACGTAAATCTATCCCAAAAGAGAGGTAAAAAGGCAGAATAGCTAACAAATCGATAATTCCAAAAAAGCTAAAAATAAATTTCAGCTTACGATCTGCTACATAAATGCGCAAAAAATACTCAACAGTAAAGATAAGAACACTTACTGCTTCAATAATTCGTAAAATATAACGTGTATCAGGCTCTAAGGTAGGAACCGTTTCTAAAGTAAACGTTGTTATAGAAATTAAAATTAAAGCCTGAATAGCGAAAGCAAATATTTTACTTCCTAGATTATCATTGACTTCAACAATATCTTTAATCTTCTTCTTCATTTACAATTTAATCATTCAATAAGCCCCAAAGTTTATCTTTAAGCTCTAAAAGCCCTTGTTGAGCTACTGATGATATAAACATATAATCAACTGGTAATTCACCGTCTAAATACTCATTAAGTTCGGTTTTCAGCTCATCATCAAGCATATCACTTTTAGAAATTGCAACAATACGTTCCTTATCTAAAATTTCAGGGTTGTAACGTCGTAATTCATCTAATAGAATATCGTACTGTTTTCTAATATCATCTGCATCGGCAGGAATTAAAAATAACAATACCGAATTACGCTCAATATGACGTAAAAAATAATGCCCTAAACCACGACCTTCTGCTGCACCTTCAATTATTCCAGGTATATCAGCTATAACAAAAGATTTATGATCACGATACTCAACAATACCTAAGTTTGGTTTTAAAGTAGTAAATTCATAATCCGCAATTTTTGGTTTTGCTGAAGTTACAACAGAAAGTAGTGTAGATTTCCCTGCATTTGGAAAACCAACAAGCCCTACATCGGCGAGAATTTTCAATTCAAGAATAATTTCTACCTCTTCTCCTGGAATACCTGGTTGTGCATAACGCGGAGTTTGATTGGTAGAAGATTTAAAATGCCAATTTCCACGACCGCCCATACCGCCTTTGGCTATTATGCGTTCTTCAGCGTGTTCAGTAATTTCAAAAAGAATTTCGTTCGTTTCTTTATCACGTATAACTGTTCCTAAAGGTACATCCATGTAAACGTCTGCCCCATCTGCTCCGGTACTTCTACTTTTACTACCATGAGATCCGTGTTCAGCTTTAAAATGTCTCTTAAATTTATAGGTATATAAAGTCCATAGGTTTTCATTCCCACGAATAATAACGTGACCACCACGACCACCATCACCACCATCGGGGCCACCTTTTTCAATATATTTTTCACGATGTAAATGTGCAGAACCTTTTCCACCATTTCCGGAGGCCACATACAGTTTTACGTAATCCACGAAATTTCCTTCAGTCATAATTATCTGTGATTTATAAATTTAAAACTTAACATTTCAACAAGAAACTTTAAGCTTAAACACGGTATAGTCCCATTTAAGGGATTGTTTTAAAAATATTGATTTTGCACCTAATCCAAAAACTAGGTGCAAATATTCAATTATAATTTATCAATTACGCTACTTAAACGCTCTGTAATATCATTTATACTTCCAACGCCATCAACTCCAAAATATTTATCTTGCTCAGAGTAGTAATCTTTAAGAATAGCAGTTTTATTATAATACTCTTTAATACGATTTCTAATAATAGATTCGTCGGCATCATCAGTACGCCCGCTAGTTTTACCACGTTCTAATAAACGCTGAACTAAAACCTCATCGTCAACCTCTAAAGCTATCATTGCGTTAATTTGAGAATCTTTTTGATTCATTAATTTATCTAATGCATCGGCTTGAGCATTTGTACGTGGAAAACCATCAAAAATAAATCCTTTAGCATCTGCATTTTTTTCTACTTCAGCATTTAGCATATCAATAGTTACCTCATCTGGTACAAGTTCGCCTTTGTCCATGTAAGATTTAGCTAACATACCTAATGCGGTTTCATTTTTTATATTAAAACGAAAAACATCACCTGTAGAAATATGTACGAGGCTATATTTTTCTTTTAAAAATTCTGCTTGTGTTCCTTTTCCTGCTCCTGGAGGTCCAAATAGGACTAAATTAGTCATGTGTTGTGTTGTTTTAAGTTGGTATATTTCAGGTAAATCGCGCCCTAAACCATCATAATCCAAACCGTAACCTACAATAAATTTGTTAGGGATTTCCATACCTACAAAATGTAACTTAAAGTCTTTTTTATAAGCTTCGGGTTTATAAAATAATGTGGCGATTATAAGTTGTTTTACTTGCTCATTTTTAAAAATTCTATGAACCTCAGCTAAGGTATTTCCAGAATCTATAATATCTTCTAAAATAACAACAGTACGCCCAGTTAAATCTTGGGTTAAACCTATTAAACGTTGGATATCTTCAGTAGACTTCACGCCTTCATAAGACGCTAACTTAATAAAGGTTACTTCGCATGGTTTCGGATATTTCTTAACGAAATCACTAACAAACATAAAAGAACCGTTAAGAATACCAATAAACACGGGAATTTCATCGCCTAATTGATCTGCAATTTCGTGAACCATTCGTTCTACAACAACCGCTATTTCTTCTTCAGAAACAAACGGTTTAAAATATAAATCATGAAGCTTTATCACCTGTTTTTAATTTTAGAAAAGCAAAGATAATCATTTGATTAACGTTTTGCGAATTCTAGTATATATTGTTGAGAAATAAGTTTTTTGGCAGACCAATGATTTGTATTTTTGTGCTTAAATTAATTTTCAAGTTACAATCTAACTTTTAACGAAAAACAGATGAATTACTTTTCCTCAGAATTTAAATTAGGTATTCTTGGCGGCGGTCAATTAGGTAAAATGCTATTAAACGACACGCGAAAATTTGATATCCACACTCATGTTTTGGATTCAAACCCTGAAGCTCCTTGTAAAATTGCTTGCAATAATTTCTCTTTAGGCGACTTAATGGACTATGATGCCGTTTATAATTTTGGAAAAGAAGTAGATGTTTTAACCTTTGAAATCGAAAATGTCAATGTAGATGCATTAGAAGCTTTAGAACAAGAAGGCGTTAAGGTATATCCTGCATCAAAAACCCTTCGTCTTATTCAAAATAAGGCCATACAAAAGCAATTTTATTTAGATCAGGCTATCCCAACGGCAAGTTTTGAGCGATTTGAGTCTAAACGAGAAATGGAAACTGCAATTAACAACAATGCTATTCAATTTCCTTTTGTATGGAAAAGTGCACAGTTTGGTTATGATGGCAACGGAGTAAAAGTTGTCCGTAATGAGAATGACTTAAAAGACCTTCCAAACGTAGAGTGTATTACTGAAGATATGATTCCCTTTAAAAATGAACTAGCTGTTATTGTAGCACGAAACCCTAATGGCGACATGGTAACTTACCCTGTTGTTGAAATGGAATTTCACCCAGAAGCCAATCAAGTAGAATATGTAATTTGTCCCGCTAGAATAACTCCAGCAGTAGCAGAAAAAGCGACTAATATTGCTTTAAAAACGTCTAATGCATTTAACCATGTAGGATTATTGGCCGTAGAAATGTTTCAAACAGAAAATGATGACATTCTAGTAAATGAAGTGGCTCCAAGACCACATAATTCCGGACATCAAACTATTGAGGCTAGTTACACATCACAATTTGAACAACATTTGAGAGCTATTTTAAACCTACCTTTAGGTAATACCGCTAATAAAGCTGCAGGTGTTATGGTAAATCTAGTAGGAGCCGAAGGTCATACCGGTAATGTTGTATACAAAAACATTGAAACCATAATGGGTATGAATGGTGTAACACCACATGTTTACGGCAAAAAAGAAACACGTCCTTTTAGAAAAATGGGCCATGTTACAATTATCAACGAATCGGTTAACGAAGCTCGTAAGATTGCCGAATCCGTAAAAAGTTCAATACAAGTAATAAGTAAATAAACACCACTAACTAACAGAAAACAACATGAGTAAAGTAGGAATTATAATGGGAAGCAAAAGCGACCTTCCAGTGATGCAAGAAGCCATAGATATCTTATCTGAATTAGGTATTACAGCTGAAGTTGATATTGTTTCAGCACACAGAACACCCGAAAAACTATTTGACTATGGTAAGCATGCACACACTAGAGGCTTTAATGTCATTATAGCAGGTGCCGGTGGCGCCGCACATTTACCAGGTATGATTGCCTCTTTATCACCACTTCCTGTAATAGGGGTTCCTGTAAAAAGTAGCAACTCTATAGATGGATGGGATTCTGTCTTATCCATATTACAAATGCCAGGAGGTGTTCCTGTAGCAACCGTAGCACTTAACGGCGCTAAAAACGCAGGTATTTTGGCTGCTCAAATATTAGGAGCATCAAACACCAATATCCAAAACAATATTATTGATTACAAAGAAGGATTAAAAGCCAAAGTCATTGAATCGGCTAAAAACCTGTAAATATAATAGCATAAAAAAACCCCGGCTGAAAGCCGAGGTTTAACGCTATTAATCAATAATTTAAAATGAGCATGAAACTCTCATGAAAAATCTAATGCAAAAGTAACACATAAAACTAAAACCAATTTAAGTTATAATCTTAAATTTTAGTTAATACTTAAGGTTAGCGTATAATTACCATAAAAACACGTTAATTTAGACTACAAAAAACAGTACCTTATTACGTCTGTCTCAATATAATAATCATGAATATACTGAATAACAAGTTTCAAACACCTTACGAAACAGCACCTTTTTCACAAATTAAGGATAGTGATTTCTTACCTGCTTTTAAGAAAGCTATAGATAAAGCTAAAAAAGAAATCCAAGCTATTACTACAAATCCAGAACCTCCCACTTTTGAAAACACCGTGGTGGCTCTAGATTTTTCAGGTGAGGAACTAGACCGTTTATCCAGTATATTTTTCAATTTAAATTCTGCTGAAACTAATGATACGATTCAAGAAATAGCACAAGAAGTATCCCCTTTACTATCAGAATTCAGTAATGATATCACTTTAAACGAGGAACTTTTTAAACGTATTAAAACTGTTCATGATAGCAAGCAACAGCTAAACCTAAATACCGAACAAGAGACACTGTTAGACAAAAAGTATAAAGAATTCTCCAGAAACGGAGCAAATCTCCCTGAAGACAAAAAACAAGAACTTCGTGAGATAGATAAAAAACTAAGCAAGCTAAAACTTAATTTTGGCGAGAACCTATTAGCTGAAACTAATAATTTTGAGCTTCATATTACCAACGAATCAGATCTTGAAGGTCTTCCAGATGGTGCCAAGGAAGCCGCCAGCAACTTAGCAGAAAGCAAAGGTAAAACAGGCTGGCTAATAACTTTAGATTATCCGAGCTATATTCCATTTATGACTTATGCGAATAATAGAGCCTTACGTAAAAAACTAGCAATCGCTTCTGGCGCCAAGGGTTTTCAGAACAATGAATTTGATAATCAAGAAAATGTATTAGAAATTGCAAAACTTCGGTTTGAGCGTGCCAAGCTATTAGGCTATAAAACACACGCTCATTTTGTTCTAGAAGAGCGCATGGCTAAAAACCCTGAAACAGTTGAGAACTTTTTAAACGAACTACTAGAAAAAGCTAAACCTGCGGCTAAAGAAGAATATAAAAACCTAGAAGCTTTTGCTAAAAACCTCGCTAATATAGAGCAACTTGAAAAATGGGACTCAGCTTATTATTCAGAAAAGCTAAAACAAAAATTATTTGATTTAGATGACGAAAAATTAAAGCCTTATTTCAAGCTAGAAAACGTTATAAATGGCGCTTTTACTATTGCTGAAAAGCTTTACGGGTTACAATTTGAAGAAATTGATACTATTGACAAGTATCATGAAGATGTACTGACTTACAAGGTAACAGATTCAAACAACAACCTCGTTGCTATTTACTATGCGGATTTCTTCCCAAGACCAGGCAAACGAAATGGCGCCTGGATGACCGTTTACAAACCACAATATGTAAAAGACCAAACGAATAGCAGACCGCATATTTCAATAGTTTGCAACTTTACTAAACCAACAAAAACAAAACCTTCGCTATTAACTTTTAATGAAGTAACAACACTATTCCATGAATTTGGACATGCTCTACATGGCATGCTAGCAAATACCACCTACCCTAGCCTATCAGGAACTAGTGTATTTTGGGATTTTGTTGAACTACCTAGTCAAGTTTTAGAAAACTGGTGTTACGAACAAGAAGCATTAGAAATTTTTGCAACACACTATGAAACAGGTGCGGTTATCCCAATGGATTTAATACAAAAAATTAAAGCCTCTGCTACATTTCACGAGGGAATGCAAACCATGCGTCAAATTAGCTTCGGGTTACTAGATATGAGTTGGCATGGTCAAGATCCAACCGCTATAAAAAACGTGAAAACTCAAGAATTAAAGGCGTTTGAAAACACTAAATTATATCCAGACGTACCTGAAAATTGTATGAGTACAGCTTTTGCTCATATTTTCCAAGGCGGTTACAGTTCGGGCTACTACAGCTATAAATGGGCTGAAGTATTGGATGCTGATGCTTTTGAATACTTTCAAGAACAAGGCATTTTTAATCCAGAAGTTGCTAAAAAATTTAAAGACCATGTGCTTTCACAAGGTGGAACAGAAGATCCAATGGTACTTTACAAACGTTTTAGAGGGAAAGAACCACAACCAGATGCTTTGCTAAAACGCGCTGGACTAATTAAAAAATAAATTTTACTTACTTTTGACAAAATTACTGATACAGCAATATGCCTAAACATCAAATAAATCCAGACCAGTGGATTGATAGCTATTCAGATTACTTATTTAATTTCACCATAACGCGTGTTAATGATCGTGAAATTTCAAAGGATTTGGTACAGGAAACCTTTTTTGCTGGATTAAAGTCTATGAAAAACTTTAAAGGAGAAGCAAGCGAGCGTACTTGGCTAGTTTCTATTTTAAAGCGAAAAATCATTGACCACTATCGTAAAATTAATTCAAAAAAAGGTCAAGCAGAAGTTCGCATGGCATACAACAGCCAAGAAGACGAAGGCGATTGGCTAGAAGAACGTATTGCCGACCCATTTGACAAAACTGCAGAAGACACTTTAGAGAACAACGAATTAGGCGACGCTATATATAATTGCCTAGGAAAACTACCTGAAAAGCAAGCAACCGTTTTCAAAATGAAAACTATTGAGGGTATTGAAACAGAAATAATATGTAATGAATTAAACATTACAGCGTCTAACTTATGGGTAATTATCCATAGAGCCCGAACTGCTATGGCAGAATGCATGGAACAAACTTGGTTTAATTAAGACAATGAAAAAGAATCATCTATTTATTTCTTGTGAAGAAGCACAGCATATTTGCGATAAATCACAATATAATGAAGCTACAGGCTGGGAGAAATTTAAACTCATGCTACGATATGGCTATTGCCGTGTCACCCGATCTTATGTAAAGAAAAACGCCAAGCTTTCAAACTCTATAGAAAGCTCTAACATTAACTGTTTAAAAACAAACGAGCGTTTAGAAATAAAAAGCGAATTTGAAAAAGAACTATCTAAACAAAAGCACCAATAACAACCAAAATACAGGTATACTCTCTACCCAAAATCCGCTATAATATTTTCCTTGCTCCTTAGTTGCCATTACAATACTTGCTATTAACAACAATGTAATTAGGAGCTGTGTAATTAATTTTATAGATCCGCTACATGGTAATAAAAACTCCAGAGCTAAAAACAATACAGCTAAAACAACACCCATTATCTTGGTGTTAACAACGCCTATCTTTTGTGGAATGGTACCTAATTTAATGCTATCAAACTGCATATCCCGAATTTCAAAAGGCAACATTAAAGCTAAAACAAGTATAAAACGCTGAATAAAAGCCCAAATAACCGTGACTTCTAATAAGTGATTGTTATTTAACAAAGGGATAAATACCGTTACACCAGCCCATACCAAAGCAATAACATACACTTTAACACCACTGATATTCCTTAAATTCTGCTGCTGATCCACAAACATTTTTTTAGGCAGAAATGGTATAGCGTACAAAAATGTTACAAGCCCAAAACCCGCTAGCAACATCAATGTTTTTGCTTGCAATTCATAAGCAAAATACCCCATCAATAAAAAACTGACAAGAGAAACAACCTGAATACGCTTCAACCAAATAGAAAGCCTACGATGATGAAACTTTGCCAATCCAAAGAATTTTACAAAATTATAACCCGTAATACTCGCAAAAAATATAAAAAATAACACTGGAGCATCAAAAGGTATATCATATTCTATTAAGGTCATCCAACTTAACGAAAAGACCGCTAAAGCAACATGGACACTACAGTCTAAATAAAAATCAAATACCTGTTTCATAAATCGCATATAACAAAAGTACACAAAGTGTTAATAACAAAACCAATTGGTTAAAAACTTTCATTTTCATTAACACTTAAACATTAATAATTCCGTAAATTTGCAGCCTAAATTCAACACAACTTTTTAATGAATACAAATGTTTTCGCACAACGTCATATTGGTCCTAGAGAAGATGACCAAAATCGCATGTTAAAAACTATTGGAGTAGACACATTAGATCAACTTATTTATGAGACTGTTCCTGATGACATCCGATTAAAAAATGAGTTAAATCTTGATGACGCCATGAGTGAGCAAGAGTACTTGACACATATTCATGAATTATCAAAACTTAACAAAACCTATAAAACTTACATAGGTTTAGGCTACCACCCAACCATCCTACCAGCCGTTATTCAACGTAACATTTTAGAGAACCCAGGTTGGTATACAGCATACACTCCGTATCAAGCTGAAATTGCTCAAGGAAGACTTGAAGCACTTCTAAACTTCCAAACCATGGTTTCCGATTTAACAGGTATGGAATTAGCAAATGCATCGCTTTTAGATGAAAGTACGGCAGCTGCAGAAGCTATGAGCTTACTTTTTGCAGTAAGATCTCGCGACCAAAAGAAAGCAAAAATCAATAAGTTTTTTGTTTCAGAAAACATTTTACCTCAAACTTTATCATTACTAGAAACACGTGCTAACCCTATCGGGATTGAACTTGTTATAGGAAGTGAAGATAGTTTTGATTTTTCATCTGAATTTTTCGGAGCTATTTTACAATACCCAGGAAAAGATGGACAGATAACAGATATAAAAACATTCATTGCTAACGCAAACGCTCAAGATATTAAAGTTGCTGTTGCAGCCGATATTTTAAGTCTTGTTAAGTTAGAAGCACCAGGTAAATTTGGTGCCGATGTTGTAGTAGGTACAACACAACGTTTTGGTGTACCAATGGGATATGGTGGACCTCATGCTGCATATTTTGCTACTAAAGAAAAATATAAGCGTGATATTCCTGGACGTATTATTGGCGTAACTAAAGATATGAATGGCAACCGCGCCTTACGTATGGCGTTACAAACTCGTGAACAACACATAAAACGTGATAAAGCAACTTCTAACATTTGTACAGCTCAAGTTTTATTAGCTGTTATGGCAGGTATGTACTCTGTATATCACGGACCAAAAGGCTTAGAGTTTATTGCTAACCGTGTACACTTTACAGCCAATTCTGTTGCAAACAAACTTGAAGAATTAGGATTCAGCCAATTAAACTCGGCTTACTTTGATACTATTAAAATTAAGGCTGATGCCGAAAAGGTAAAAACAGCAGCCGAAAAAGCAGGTGTAAATTTCTATTACCCAAATGCTGAAACGGTTACAATTTCAATAAATGAAACAACAACATTACAAGATGCTAATCAAATTGTAGCCATCTTTGCTGATGTTGCAAATAAAGAAACGCTAACAATAGATAGCCTTACTGAGACTAACATGGTTACAGAATCGCTACAGAGAACCTCTAAATTTTTAACTTTAGATGTCTTTAACTCCCATCATTCTGAAACGGAATTAATGCGTTATATTAAAAAATTAGAACGTAAAGATTTATCATTAAATCACTCTATGATATCGTTAGGTTCATGTACAATGAAACTTAATGCCGCAGCAGAAATGCTTCCATTAAGCTCTCCAAACTGGGGAACTATTCACCCATTTGTTCCTGCTGATCAAGCTGAAGGTTACTTAACCGTATTAAAAGAGCTAGAAGATCAATTAACAGAAATCACGGGTTTTGCTGCAACATCATTACAACCTAATTCAGGTGCTCAAGGTGAATTTGCAGGTCTTATGGTTATTAAAGCCTATCATGAATCACGTGGAGATCATCATAGAAATATTTGCTTAATTCCTTCATCTGCACATGGTACAAATCCTGCAAGTGCAGTTATGGCAGGAATGAAAGTTGTTGTTACAAAATCAACTGATAAAGGAAACATTGATGTAGAAGATTTACGTGAAAAAGCAGAATTACATAAAGATAATTTATCTTGTATTATGGTTACATATCCATCTACACACGGTGTTTATGAATCTGCTATTAAAGAAATAACACAAATAATTCATGATAATGGTGGTCAAGTTTATATGGATGGCGCCAACATGAATGCACAAGTAGGATTAACAAATCCTGGTAATATTGGTGCAGATGTTTGTCACTTAAACTTACATAAAACATTTGCTATCCCTCATGGTGGTGGTGGTCCTGGTGTAGGTCCAATTTGCGTAGCTAAACAATTAGCACCATTTTTACCTAGCAACCCAGTAATTAAAACGGGAGGAACAAACGCTATATCAGCTATATCTGGAGCTCCTTTTGGTTCTTCATTAGTATGCTTAATTTCTTATGGTTATATTAAAATGCTTGGCGCTAAAGGCTTAACTGACTCTACCAAAATAGCTATTTTAAATGCCAATTATATTAAAAGCCGTTTAGAAGGTCAGTTCGATACGTTATACTCTGGAGAACGTGGACGTGCTGCACACGAAATGATTGTTGATTGCCGTGCTTTTAAACAAAACGGTATTGAAGTAACTGATATTGCGAAACGTTTAATGGATTATGGCTTCCATGCACCTACAGTATCTTTCCCTGTAGCAGGAACCCTAATGATTGAACCAACAGAAAGCGAAAGTAAAGCTGAAATGGATCGTTTTTGTGATGCTATGATTTCTATTAGAAAAGAAATTGACGCTACTTCAAAAGAAGACACAAATAATGTTTTAAAGAATGCACCACATACTTTAGACATGATTACATCAGACGAGTGGTTAATGCCATATACACGAGAGCAAGCTGCATATCCAATTGCTCATGTTAGAGAGAATAAATTTTGGCCAACTGTAAGACGTGTAAATGATGCCTTTGGTGATAGAAATTTATTTTGTACTTGTGCTCCAATAGAAGAATATATGGAAGCCTGATTACAATTATAAAATTATTTAGAAAGCCTTCGTAACAGAAGGCTTTCTTTTTAATAAATATTTAATATCTCTTATTTTTTTTAAGATATTCATAAAAAAACAAACAATACTATTCATTAGTAGCCTAAAAGAGTTTAATATTAACTAATTTAGTACTTACCCAATAAAATTTCATATAAATATATGGCAATAAGAATCACTGGAACTGGTAGTTACATTCCCAAAAGTATTGAGAGAAACTCTGACTTTAAAGAACATACATTCATTAATAATGACGGATCGTCAATAAAACAAAATAACGAGGTTATTATTGAGAAATTTAAAGCCATTACAGGTATTGGTGAACGTCGCTATGCTGAAAACAATCTTACAACATCGGACTTAGCATTCTATGCTGCTCAAAAAGCCATTGAAGATGCTCAAATTAACCAAGAAGATATTGATTACATTATTGTAGGTCACAACTATGGTGATGTAAAACACAATACAGTACAAAGCGATACTGTACCAAGTATTGCTTCAAGAGTAAAACACCTTTTAGGTATAAAAACACCTAAATGCGTTGCCTATGATCTTCTTTTTGGATGTCCAGGATGGAACGAAGGGCTTATTCAGGCAAATGCATTTATTAAATCTGGTATAGCTAAAAAATGCTTAGTTATTGGAGCAGAAACTTTATCTCGTGTTATTGATAAGCACGATAGAGATTCTATGATTTATAGTGATGGTGCTGGCGCCGTTATTTTGGAAGACACAGATAAGCCTGGCGGTATTATAGAACACCAAAGTGCAACCTATGCATTGGATGAGGCACATTTTATTTATTTTGGAGAAACTAATAACCCAGCTATTTCAGATAAGCGTCGCTATATAAAAATGTATGGTAGAAAAATATATGAGTTTGCATTAAACCATGTACCTACCGCAATGAAAGCGTGTTTAAACGAAAGTGGATATCAGATTACAGATTTAAAGAAAATCCTAATTCATCAAGCCAATGAAAAAATGGATGAAGCTATCGTAAATAGATTTTATAAGCTTTATGATATGGAAATGCCAGAAAAAATCATGCCTATGACCATTAATAAATTAGGAAACTCAAGTGTTGCTACGGTGCCTACCCTTTTCGATTTAATTGTTAAAGGAGAACTAGAAGGTCACAGCATAAGTGAAGGCGACTTAATAATGTTTGCTAGTGTTGGTGCCGGTATGAACATTAACGCCATAGTTTACAAGTTCTAAAAAACCGAATCCCGGCATTCAAGGATCTTATTCATGTACGAAAAAACATATCCAAACAAACGTTTTAAGCTAACTGCTGAATTTCTTAAGAAGCATATTGATACAAACTCGAGCATTTTAGATTTAGGTGTAGAAAATCCTTTCACACCAATAATGAAAGAAATAGGGTATCAAGTTACCAATACTACAGGTGAAGATTTAGACCTCCAAACAGCAGCTATAGAAAATTCGAAAGCAGAAGTTGTAACAGCTTTTGAAATATTTGAACACTTATTGTCTCCTTTTACAGTTTTGCAAAGTATAAAAGCTGATAAAATTGTGGTAAGCATACCTCTAAAATTATGGTTTTCGCCAGCTTACAGAAGCAAAACCGACATGTGGGATAGACATTTTCATGAGTTTGAGGACTGGCAATTTGATTGGCTTTTGGAGAAAGCAGGCTGGAAAATAAAAGACAGCGCTAAATGGACTAATCCAACTAAAAAAATTGGAATTCGACCGCTATTAAGATGGTTCACACCTAGATATTATATTGTTTATGCTGAACGCGCATAAACCCAATGCCATAAACTAAATTACGTGAATTTTTACATTGTTATACCAGCACATAACGAAGCGGATTACATAGCTAAAACGTTACAGTCTTTAGTACAGCAAAGTTTATTACCAAAACAATTGGTTGTTGTAAACGATAACTCCACTGATGCTACAGAAGCTATTGTTAAGGAGTTTTCAAAACAATACAATTGGGTGACTCTTATTAATACAACCTCATCCAACAAACACTTACCAGGCAGTAAAATTATTAATGCCTTTTATAAAGGATACGAAACACTCGACAGCAATTATGATGTAATCTGTAAATTTGATGCTGATTTAATTTTTCCAGAAAATTATCTCGAACAATTAGCCTTTCATTTTAATAACAACAAGAAATTAGGTTTGGTTTCTGGGTTTTGTTATATACAAAATAACAACAGATGGATCTTAGAAAATCTAACTCGCAAAGATCATATCCGAGGCGCTTTAAAAGCATATAGAAAAAATTGCTTCATGGATATTGGACAATTAAAACCATCCATGGGTTGGGATACCGTTGACGAATTATTAGCTAAATTTTATAACTGGGAACTACTAACCGATGAAACTCTAAAAGTAAAGCATTTAAAACCCACAGGAAAGAGCTACAACAAAGCCTCTAAACACCTTCAAGGAGAAGCTATGTACAAAATGCGTTATGGGTTTACAATAACACTTATTTCAGCGGTAAAACTAGCCTATAAGAAGAGAAGCTTACAAATGTTCAGCCATTATATGACAGGGTATTTAAAAGCAAAAAGAAATAAAACAACACCTTTAGTAACCGAAGAGCAAGGAGCGTTTATAAGAAAACTACGATGGGAAGGCATCCTTAAGAAGTTTAGCTAATCCCTTCTTTAAAACTGCCAACTTTTATAATTACTAGAAGCTTCAATTTCAGCCTCAATAGCATCGTCGAGTTCAGGAAAAAAATCAATTCCTGTTAATGTTTCAACTCTATCCACCGAAACAACAAATGTATACAAAGGCTTACTAGAATTTTCATGTGGCATTAAAAAAGCTAACACCTTTGGATCTCCATTATTGTAGTTGAATATAATTTTATAAAATTGATTTGGAACAGCAACATTCTCACTACCAATAGTCTTTAACCCTGTATCTAACACACCTCCAGTAACAACAAAAACACCATTATACTTTACCGCCCAATACCTAGTTTTCTGTTCTAGTGTATTCCAAATTCCAGCATTAAAATCATGTTCCTGAGGACTAATATTACTTGTTAAAAAAGTTTCATCATGTGCCTCTTGACTATAACGTCTATCAGCAGCAGGACATAAATGCCCCTTATCATATCCTGAGTTCTTATAGTTTCTCCAACTAGCAGCACCTGTTTTTACTGCTTTATCAATTTCAAAGTAGGGACGCTTAAAATTTGTTTTTACAACATCTTGTTTTTGCAATTGATAAGCTACCCACTCAGCCTGCTCAAAGGGTTCATTATAACTCAGTGTATAACCCTTATGATGAACAACTTGCCCTGTGGTACTGGTTGGTAAAAAAGAGGCAATCTCATAATTCTTAACTTCTGAAGCCGATTCTGATATTTCTTGTTCTTCATTTACATCCAAATAGAACTCATATCCATAGACTCCAAACAGTAAAATTATAGCAATCAAGCCATATAGCGATTTTCTTTTCATTTCTAATACTAATTAATATGACACATAATTTAAACGTGTAACTTGTTACAATGATACTTAAATTCTACTTAAAGAAAAGATAAACTAAAAACCTGATACACTTAGCCTATAGAATAAAAAAAGCCTTTTTGTTATCAAAAAGGCTTTTTTATAAATAATCTATTATGTTACTTTAAACTAGCCAAACTACTTTTTAAAGTTTCAATTTTAGCTAAAGCATCTGCTTCTTTTTTTCTTTCGTTTGCAATAACTTGCTCTGGAGCACCTCCAACAAATCGCTCGTTAGATAGTTTCTTCTGAACAGATTTCAAGAATCCTTCTGTATATTTCAATTCGTCCTCTAATTTTTTAACCTCTTCTTCTACGTTTATAGCTCCGGCTACAGGGATAAAATATTCATTAGATTTTACACGGAATGTTAATGCTCCATCTACAGGTCCATCTACATAATTAACATCTTCTAAATTACCAAGCTTCATAATAACGGTGTCTAATGCTTTAGAAACCTCATCATTATTTAAAACAGAAAAACCAATAGCATCTTTAAATGGAATATTTTTATCCTTTCGGATGGTTCTAATTCCAGAAACAACATCTTGCATAAAAGTAAAGTTTGCTAATAAGTCTGCATTTACAGGCTTTTGTTCAGGCCAAGCCGTTACAATTAAAGCATCTTCTGGTTTACGCTCTTCCATAAATTGCCAAATTTCTTCTGTTAAGAACGGCATAAATGGGTGTAATATTTTTAAGAGGTTTTCAAACTTCTCAATAACAACTTCTAAAGTTTTAGCATCAATAGGTTGCTGGTATGCTGGTTTAACAATCTCTAATAACCAAGAAGCAAAATCATCCCAAATAAGCTTATATGTTGCCATTAAAGCATCAGACAAACGATACTTACTAAAGTGGTCTTCAATTTCCAGTAATGTTTCTTGAAATTTAGCATCAAACCACTCAAGAGCTATTTTACTAGACTCCGGTTGTGGAATGGTATCACTAACCTCCCAACCTTTTATTAAACGGAAGGCATTCCATATTTTATTCGCAAACCCTTTACCTTGCTGGCAAAGCGCTTCATCAAACATCAAATCATTTCCTGCTGCTGAACTTAACAACAAACCAACACGAACACCATCTGCACCGTAATCCTCAATAAGCTTTAAAGCATCTGGAGAATTCCCTAAAGACTTACTCATTTTACGACGTTGTTTATCACGTACTAAGCCTGTTAGATATACATTGTTAAATGGTTTTTGATCTTTATATTCATAACCTGCAATAATCATTCGAGCTACCCAAAAGAATAGAATATCAGGCCCTGTAACTAAATCGTTAGTTGGATAATAATATTTTATTTCTTCATTTTCTGGATTTCTAATACCATCAAAAACACTCATTGGCCAAAGCCATGAAGAGAACCATGTGTCTAATGCGTCCTTATCTTGTGTTAAATTGGCAGCTGATATTTCTGGGTTATTCGTTTTCTTTTGAGCTAATGTTACTGCCTCTTCAATTGATTCGGCTACAACAAAATCTTCTTTTCCATCTCCATAAAAATACGCTGGTATTTGCTGCCCCCATAACAACTGCCTTGAAATGTTCCAATCACGGATATTCTCCATCCAGTGTCTGTAGGTATTTTCAAATTTCTTTGGAAATAATTTCACCTCGGCATCTTCACCTAAAACGGCTTCAATTGCAGGCTTAACTAAATCTTCCATTTTCAAGAACCACTGATCGCTTAATCGTGGCTCAATAACAGCTTTGGTACGTTCTGATGTACCAACTTTATTCATGTGTACTTCAGTTTTCACTAAAACACCTAATGCTTCTAATTCTTTTGCAACATTCTTACGCGCCACAAAACGATCTTGACCTTCAAACTGTAAACCAAAACTATTAAGCGTGGCATCTTCATGAAAAATATCAATAACTTCTAGTTTATGTTTATCACCAAGGTTCTTATCATTTTCATCGTGTGCAGGTGTTACTTTAAGACAGCCCGTACCAAATTCTAAATCTACATACTCATCCTCAATAATTGGAATTACTCTTCCACAGATAGGTACAACAGCTTTTTTACCACGCAAATGCGCAAAACGCGTATCTTCAGGATTAATACAGATAGCTGTATCACCGAAAATAGTTTCTGGACGTGTTGTTGCAATTGTTAATGTATCGTCACTACCTTCAATTTTATAATTAATATAGTAAAGGTTACCTTGTCTTTCTTCATGAATAACTTCCTCATCAGACAAAGTCGTTTTTGCTTCAGGGTCCCAGTTTACCATACGGTACCCTCTATAAATCATCCCTTTATTGTACAAATCAACGAAGACTTTCACTACGGCTTCCGACATATCCGGGTCCATCGTAAATTTGGTTCTATCCCAATCACATGAACAACCCAACTTTTTAAGTTGCTCTAAAATAACACCACCATATTCATGAGTCCACTCCCATGCATGTTCTAAAAATTCTTCGCGTGTTAAATCGTTTTTATCAATACCCTGCTCTTTTAAACGTGCTACAACTTTAGCTTCGGTAGCAATAGATGCGTGATCGGTACCTGGTACCCAACAAGCATTTTTTCCTTGCAAACGCGCACGACGGATTAAAACATCTTGTATGGTATTATTTAACATATGCCCCATATGCAATACACCGGTAACATTTGGCGGTGGAATAACAATTGTATAAGGCTCTCTATCATCGGGTGTTGAATGAAAATAGTTGTGTTTCATCCAGTAGTCATACCACTTTGATTCTACTTGACTTGCATTGTATTTAGATGGAATTTGCATACTTTGGAATAGTTTTTGAAATATAACACGCAAAAGTACTTATATTTCTTTTTTCAGTAAAATTTAAAACCGTATAATACCGAACAAAATAAGTTTAACATTTTTATAACGGAGTATTAGCGTGATTAAGTTTGCTTAATGCTGAAAAAGTGAGTAAGTTTACAATCTTATTAAACATATAAATTATGAAAAATTTTATTACTTTATTGTTTGTTGGGCTTATTGGTTTTGCCGCTAATGCTCAAGAAAAAGTAGCGAAAATCGAATTTAAAGAAACTACAATTGACTATGGTGTTATTGAAAAAGGCGCTGATGGTGTTCGTGTTTTTGAATTTACAAACACGGGCGATGCTCCTTTAATTATTTCTAACGTAAAGTCTAGCTGTGGCTGTACAGTTCCTAAGAAACCAGAAGGACCAATTGCTCCTGGTAAAACGGGTGAAATTTCAGTAAAATACGATACGAATCGTGTAAATCCTATTCGTAAAACTATTACGGTATTATCAAATGCTGAGACACCAACAGTAGCACTTAAAATTAAAGGTGAAGTTATCGACCCTAGCAAAACAAGTGTTTTAGAAAAGAAAAACAAAAGTGTAATGAGTCAATAATAACTCAAAACAAATTACATTAAAAAAAACAGCCTTGATTTCTCAAGGCTGTTTTTTTTTTAGCCAAACCCCTAGTATCTTTCACATGCATATTTAGTATAATTCTTTACATACTATTACATGAAATACAGCATTTTACACAAAACTAAGAGCTGGACACTTTCTTAAAATAAGTTATTATTTATGTTAAAAATACATTTACAATAAGCTTTAGCAAATAAATCAATATAATTTTCAGAACTTTGGCTTTTTAATACAATAAGCTCATGCCAAAAATATCTCAAAAAGGTGCATTAATGCCACAATCACCTATTCGAAAACTTGTTCCTTTTGCTGAAGAAGCCTATAAACAAGGAAAAACGGTTTACCATCTAAACATTGGTCAACCCGATATTAAAACACCAGAAATTGCACTGGATGCTGTTAAAATTAATTCATTAGAAATTTTAGCATACACTAGATCGGAAGGTTCTGATGAATACAGAGCCAAGATTGCTAATTATTATAGTAAACATGATATTCAAATAAACAAAGAAGACATTGTTGTAACAACTGGCGGTAGTGAAGCGCTTATGTTTGCCTTTGGTAGCATTATGGATGTTGATGACGAAGTGATAATTCCCGAGCCATTTTATGCCAATTACAACGGGTTTTCAACGGCTTCTGGCGTGAATATTGTTCCTGTTATTTCTAAAATAGAAGATAATTTTGCTTTACCTCCTATTGAAGAGTTTGAGAAACTAATCACACCTAAAACAAAGGCTATATTAATTTGTAACCCAGGAAACCCAACAGGTTACCTTTATACAAAAGAAGAAATTCAACAATTAGCCCAGATTGTTATCAAACATGATTTGTTTTTAATTGCCGATGAGGTATATCGTGAATTTACTTATGACGGAATTAAGCATTACTCTATAATGCAGGAAGATAACTTAAAAGATCATGCTATCATGATTGATTCAGTTTCTAAACGTTATAGTATGTGTGGTGCACGAATAGGTTCCTTAGTTACAAAAAACAAAGAAGTTAACAGTACTGTTTTAAAATTTGCTCAAGCACGCTTAAGCCCACCTACATTAGCACAAATTGCTAGTGAAGCAGCATTACAAACACCACAGAGTTATTTTGAAGAAGTTAAATCAGAATACGTATCGCGTCGTGATGTGTTAATTGCAGAACTAGAAAAAATAGACAATGTTAAAGTTGCTAAACCAAAAGGCGCATTTTACTGCATCGTTGAACTACCTATTAAAAATGCCGATGCTTTTGCTCAATGGTTATTACAGAACTTCGACATAGATGGCGAAACGATAATGGTTGCTCCTGCCGCAGGGTTCTACTCAACACCTGGTGTTGGCCTGAACCAAATTCGTATTGCATACGTACTTCATAAAGAAAGCTTAGTTAAAGCTGTGAACATTTTAAAAGAAGCCCTTAAAGTTTACAAAGACTAGTGCAAGTTTTAAATAACATATCATTAAAATCATACAACACCTTTGGTATAGATGCTACAGCAAGACATTTTGTGTCGGTAAAATCTGTTTCTGAACTACAAAAGGTGTTGGATTTACCTAATTATCCTAAAAAATTTATTTTAGGAGGTGGTAGCAACATGTTATTAACTAAAGATATTGATGCTTTAGTAATTCATGTTAATATTAAAGGAATCACCATACTTTCTGAAACAGAAAACACGGTTACCATCCAAGCTAATGCTGGTGAAAACTGGCATGATTTTATACTATGGTGTCTAGATCATAATTTTGGAGGTTTGGAAAACCTATCTCTAATTCCTGGAAATGTAGGTACAGCACCCATACAAAATATAGGTGCTTATGGTGTAGAGTTAAAAGATTGTTTTTTATCCTGTGAAGCTATAGAAATCACTTCAGGAAAGCTAAAAACTTTTAATAAATCTACTTGTAATTTTGGCTATAGAAATTCTATTTTCAAACAAGAAATAAAAGGTCAGTTTGTTATTTGCAACGTTACTTTTAAGCTTACTAAAACAAACCATAGCCTTCATATGAATTATGGAGCAATTTCAGATAAACTAAAAGAAATGACTATTAGTACCCCTACTATCAAAGACATTTCGGATGCTGTTATAGCTATTAGAAAAAGTAAATTACCAGACCCTAAAGAGATAGGAAATAGTGGTAGCTTTTTTAAAAATCCTATTGTTACTACTGAAACTTATAAACATTTAAAAAATCAATTTAGCGACATACCGGGCTATATAATTTCGGATACAGAAGTAAAAATACCTGCAGGTTGGTTAATTGAAAAAACTGGTTTTAAAGGGAAACGCATCAATAATTACGGCGTTCATAAAAATCAAGCGTTGGTACTTGTTAACTATGATGATGCCACAGGAAAAGAAATACTTGAATTTTCGAAGCTCATTCAAAAAACAGTAAAACAAATATTTGATATAGATATTGAAGCAGAAGTAAATATCCTTTAATTAAATTAGAATTATTTAACTTTAACCTTTCTATTTCATATTATAAATTAACGTCAACCAAAATATATTTTGAGCACACCCATAGAAGAAGAAATAGTTGACTTACTAGGTAAAGGTGATAAAAAAGCCATTTCATTACTATATGAAAACTATGGCGACGCCCTATTTGGTGTAATATCAAAAGTGCTTAAAGACCCCAACTTAGCACAAGACGCGCTACAGGAAACTTTTATTAAAGTTTGGAAAAAAGCTAAAACTTACGATTCTAAAAAAGCCAAGCTCTTTACATGGTTATATAGAATTGCCTATAACACAGCTATTGACAAAGTCCGTTCTTACAATAATAAAACCAACAAAGAAATCCAAATAGACGCTTCAGACGTATATACTTTAACAGGCGATAGTTTAAACCAAGATGTTCTAGATATTCAAAAACATTTAGGTGCTATTGATGAGAAATATCAAATAGTAATAAAAGCCCTTTTCTTTGAGGGAATGACACAACAAGAAGCTAGTAATGAATTAAACATCCCACTAGGCACTATAAAATCGAGATTAAAAATTGGATTGCGTGAATTAAAGAAAATTTATGCACCAGAAATTAAAACGTCATGAATGATAAAATAACTACATTTTTAAATTCTGACCTATTAGAAAAATATCTTTTAGGCCAAACGACAGTGGAAGAAACAGAAAAGGTAGAGAACTACATTTCTGAATATCCAGAAGTAGCAAATGCATATAACGATTTGCAAACCAAATTAGAATTGGTAGCACAAACCCAAAGTATTACAGCACCAGAATTTGTACTCAATAATATTCTAGACACTATTGAAACAGAAGAGTCCGAAGTAGAAACACCTGTAATTCCTATTACAAATACGAAGTCTAGAAAAAAATGGGTGCAACTTAGCATTGCAGCAAGTTTGGCCGCTATACTTTTTGCTGGGTCCTCGTATATTTTTTACACACAAAACCAGTTGTTAAAAATTGAAAACCAAAAAATAGCTGATGAAATTTATGATCGTTTAGATGATTTAGATGAAAAAAACAGACGTTTAGATGAAATTATGCGTCAGATTAATCAGTTAAACAATCCTGAAACAGAAAAATATATCATCAACGGTAATAACCGAGCTAAAAACTTAAAAACGGTTGCATACATAAACCCAAAAGAAAAAACGTCTATGATAGATGTGGTTTCATTACCACAACTTCCAGAAGAACAATGTTATCAAATTTGGGCTGAACTAGAAGACAAAATGATAAACCTTGGCATCTTAAATGAAACCGATAGGCAATTAAAAGCCATTCCTTATACTGAAGATGCTCTAGCTTTAAGCATTACAATTGAACAAAAAAAAGGAAGCAAATTAAGTGCTACTAAAGAAAATGCTGTAGCCGAAATTACATTAAACAAATAAACATAGTAAAAACAAAAAATAAGCCCGCGGTTTTCTTTTAAACTCGCGGGCTTTTTGTTTCCAAAATTCTGTATCTTTGCAAAAACAAATTTTATGAAACTCTTTTTAATAACATTAGCCTTATTAGGAATAGCCGTTGCTGGAATAGCCATTAAAATATGGGCAAAAAAAGACGGGAAATTTGCAGGGACTTGTGCAAGTCAAAACCCTATGATTAATACCGAGGGGGAATCCTGTGGTTTTTGTGGCAAAACACCCGATCAATTTGATAGTTGTAACGAACCTCAACACTCATAATATTAATGCTCATATTAGACATTCTCTACTATACTTTTATTATAGTAGCATGTTTTCAGGTCGCCTATTACTTTATTTTTTTTAGTCAATTTGCCTTTCAAAAAGAAACAACTTACGTTTCTAAAAACAGTCCAGTATCTGTAATAATTTGCGCAAAAAACGAAGCTGAAAATCTAACAAACTTTTTACCGTCCGTTCTGGCTCAAAACTACCCAAACTTTGAGGTTGTTCTAATTAATGATGCCTCCTATGATGATTCACTTGAAATCATGGAGTCTTTTGCTGAAAAACACAGCAACATCAAAATTGTTAATGTAAAAAACAATGAAGCATTTTGGGCAAACAAAAAATATGCTCTAACTCTAGGTATCAAAGCTGCCAAGCATAACCACCTTTTATTTACCGATGCTGATTGCGAACCTATTTCAAATAATTGGATAACAGAAATGAGTGCCCATTTTAATGAACAAAAAACAATTGTTTTAGGTTACGGGGGGTACAAAAAAATTAAAAATTCGTTTTTAAATAAACTTATCCGCTTTGAAACTTTATATGCGGCCATGCAATACTTATCCTTTGCAAAAATGGGCATACCATATATGGGAGTTGGCAGGAATTTAGGCTATACTAAAACTGAATTTTTCAAAGCAAGTGGTTTTATGAAACACATGCACATCAGGTCTGGTGATGATGATTTGTTTATAAATGAAGTTGCTACTGCTGCCAACACTAACATATGCGTTTCAAAAGATAGCTTTACCATATCTAATCCAAAAAAAACGTTTAAAGAATGGGTTACTCAAAAAAAACGCCATATCACTACTGCTCAGCACTACAAGCCTAAACATAAAATGTTACTTGCTTCATTTTATAGCACACAACTCCTATTTTGGATAACTGGAATTACACTCCTAAGCTTTTCTTATTTTTGGGAAATCATACTTGCATTCTTATTACTACGATTTATTTGTCAGTATATAATTATTTGGTTTACCGCAAAAAAACTCAACGAACAAGACTTGATTCCCTTCCTTCCGTTCTTAGAGTTCTTTTTAGTTGTTTTTCAATTTATTATATTTATCTTAAACCTCGTTTCAAAACCTAAACATTGGAAATAAAACAAGCCATAGAGCGCGCCAAAACCAACGACCAAAAAGCTTTTAATTTATTGTTAGATACTTTTTGGGACTATGTATATGGCTTTCAATTAAAACGCGTGCAAAATGAAAACGATGCTGAAGATATCACCATACAAACATTTTCAAAAGCTTTCGATAAAATAGATAGTTATAACCATGACTACAGCTTTAAAACATGGCTTATAACTATTTCAAAAAACATCCATATAGATTTAGTACGGAAACAAAAAAAAACCATCTCACAAAACCTATCACAAAATAGCGAGGTAAATTACAATGATATTTTGGATGATTCACCTTCGGCTGAAGACGAATTAATAACCGAACAAAATCTTGCTAAATTGCTTCGTGACATCAAAAAATTAAAACCACATTATCAAAAAGTCATCAATTTAAGGTACTTTCAAGAGTTGAGCTATAAAGAGATCTCTTTAGAAATTGATGAACCCATCAATAATGTTAAGGTTAAATTACTTCGTGCTAAAAAATTACTAGCTGAAATTATCCAAAACCAAAGAAGTTAAATCCCCGTTTTCCTTTCTGCTACTTTCAGACATTCGGCGGGTATTTCCGATTATACTTTGTATCTTTGCTCCGGAAATTTTAGTCTATGAAAACAGAAACCACTACAAGTGTTTTACCAGAAAGACAAGCCAAACCAAAATGGCTACGTGTTAAGTTACCTACTGGTAAAAAATATACTGAATTACGAACCTTAGTAGATAAATACAGTTTAAATACAATTTGCGCTTCTGGAAGCTGTCCAAATATGGGCGAATGCTGGGGAGAAGGTACGGCTACATTTATGATTCTTGGTAATGTTTGCACACGTTCCTGTGGATTTTGTGGTGTTAAAACAGGAAGACCTGAAACGGTAGACTGGGATGAACCTGAAAAAGTTGCCCGTTCAATAAAACTTATGAAAATCAAACACGCCGTATTAACAAGTGTGGATCGTGATGATTTAAAGGATATGGGAAGTATCATGTGGGCAGAAACCGTAAAAGCGGTTAGACGCATGAACCCTGAAACAACATTAGAAACATTAATTCCAGATTTTCAAGGTGTAGAACAACATATAGATCGCATTATCGATGTGGCACCAGAAGTTGTTTCTCATAACATTGAAACTGTTCGTCGTTTAACGCGTGAGGTTCGAATTCAAGCTAAATACGACCGTAGTTTAGGTGTGTTGAATTACTTAAAAAACCAAGGGCAACGCCGTACAAAGTCTGGTATCATGCTTGGATTAGGTGAGGAACGTGAAGAAGTTATTGAAACTTTACATGACTTAAAAGAAAACCAAGTGGATGTTGTTACAATTGGTCAGTATTTACAACCAAGTAAAAAACACCTTCCAGTTAAAGCATTTATAACACCAGATCAGTTTGAAGAATACAAAGAAATAGGCCTTAACTTAGGGTTCAGACATGTAGAAAGTAGTGCATTAGTACGATCTTCTTACAAGGCTCAAAAACACATAAATTAATGATTCGGATTGGAATTAATGGCTTTGGTAGAATTGGCAGACGTGTTTTTAGACTCCTGCAAAACCACCCGGAACTTGAAGTTGTTGCTATTAATGATTTAGCAGATGCTAAAACGTTAAGTCATTTATTAAAATACGATAGTATTCATGGTATTTTCCCTGAAACTATATCTCATAACGATAACGCAATATTAGTAAACGAAAAAGAAATAACACTTACCCATTATAATCATCCCAAAAGCATTAATTGGAAGGACGTAGAAGTGGATTATGTTATTGAAGCTACCGGAAAATTTAAAACAAGTGAATTACTTCAACACCATATAAACAATGGTGCTGAACGCGTTATTTTAAGTGTTCCTCCAGAAGACGACAATATTAAAACTATTGTACTAGGTATTAATGAATCTAGTATAGATGGTTCCGAGTGTATTATTTCAAACGCTTCATGTACCACCAATAACGCTGCTCCAATGATGGACGTTATTAATAAGCTATGTGGCATAAAACAAGCTTACATTACCACTGTTCATTCCTATACAACCGACCAAAGTTTACACGATCAACCACATCGCGATTTACGTCGTGCTCGTGCAGCTGGCCAATCTATTGTACCTACTACTACTGGTGCAGCAAAGGCGTTAACACGTATTTTCCCTAATTTATCTGACGTTATTGGAGGTTGTGGTATTCGAGTACCAGTAGCTAATGGATCTTTAACAGACATTACGTTTAATGTTGAGAAAACGGTTAGTATTGAAACTGTAAATAATGCTTTTAAAGAAGCATCGGAAGGGTACCTTAAAAACGTACTTGCCTATACCGAAGACCCTATTGTTTCAATTGACATTGTAGGCAATCCATATTCTTGTGTTTTCGATTCAGATATGACTTCTGTAATTGGGAATATGGTAAAAATAATAGGCTGGTATGACAATGAAACCGCGTATTCACAAAGAATAATTGATTTAATCAGCTTTTTATCTAGGAAATTATAACTTTTCTAACACAAATAATTATATTTGTTTACAATAGTTATCCTTGAATGTCCCACATATACAAATACATAAGTATTCTTTTAATGCTGTTTAGCTGGTCTGTATCAGCACAAAATGAAGTTTATGATGATGAGGAAACCATCCAAATCAACATTGATTACAAATTAAACCAGGCCCAGCAAGATATTGAAAATAGTGATTTTTTTGAAGCTCAAAAAAAATTAGAAGAAGCCCTTGTTCTTTCTGAACAAATAAATAGAAAAAAGATTATTGGTATTATTTATGCTAAACTAGGGAAACTGCAATATATTCTTGAGGAACCAGACAATGCTTTAATTAACTTATTTAAAGCTAACGAGATTCAGCGAATTATTAAAGACAATGTAAATAGAGCCGAAACCTATAAAATAATCGGTAATGTTTATGATAGTAAAAAAGACTACACACAAGCTTTAGACTACTATGTTTCTGCAAATAAACTTTTTGCTGAAGAGGATTTAAAGGACTTTGTAGCTGAAGTACTCCTAAACGAAGGTAAAACACTAATAAAAGTTAAAAGCTACACTAAGGCCAATAGGGAACTCGAAAAATCTATCAGTTTAGCTAGACGCCACGATTTACTTAAAATAGAAAGTAGCGCACTAATACACAAAGGCTTAGCCCTATCTAAATTAGATAAAGACGCTGAAGGTTTAAACTATATTAATAAAGGTATTGAAATTGCAAAAACTAATAACTTTGATACAGTTTTAAGCAACGGTTATTTAATACTAAGCAACATTCAAGAACAACAAGGAAATTATGAAGCTGCAACGCAGTATTTAAAAAAACACATGCACTTGTCAGATTCCTTGCTTCAGGTTAAGCGTGCTAACTTATCACCTGAAAAACGCGTTAAAATACTATTAAACAATCAAACGGAGTTTCAAAAAGAACAAGCAGCAAACCTGGAAGAAAAGATTAAGGAAAACAACTTAAGCAAACTAACAACTATTTTAAGTATTGCCTTAATTACCATCTTATCATTACTAACGCTATCTTTATATAAAAATAATAATATTCGTTTAAAAACGAACAACATGCTTCACATTAAAAACAGTGAACTTATTGTTGCTATGGAGAAAGCCGAATTAGCATCTAAAACAAAAGCTAATTTCTTATCTACCGTTACACATGAACTACGAACACCACTGTATGCCGTAACCGGATTAACCAATATGCTTTTAGATGAAAATCCAAAACCAGAACAGGTTCCGCATTTAAAATCATTAAAATTTTCAGGAGAATACCTTCTAACCTTCATTAACGATATTCTTCAAATTAATAAAATTGAAGCAAACAAAGTAGATATTGAACCTGAGAATTTCAACCTTAAAAAGAAGATGTCTAATATTATTGCGGCCCTTAATAATTCAGCCGGCAATAACAATACAAAGCTACATCTTGTTTATGGCGATGATATACCAGAAACTTTTAATGCCGATCAATTAAAGATATCACAAATCCTTATTAACCTGATTGGAAACTCGGTTAAATTCACCAAAGACGGCGACATTTGGATTCGTGCCAGCAAACTAAAACAAAACGGCGACAACTATATTGTACGTTTTGAAGTTGAAGATAATGGTATTGGTATTAGTAAAGAAAAACAAGAACGCCTTTTTGAAAGTTTCTCTCAAGGGTCTATTCAAATCAACAGAAAATACGGCGGTACAGGCTTAGGACTTTCAATTGTTAAAGGTTTAATAGACATTTTAAAAGGAACCATTTACCTGAAGAGTGAATTAAATAAAGGCTCTAATTTTATTTTTGAAATCCCCATGAAATACGCAGCACCTGTTGTTAAACCAAAACCATTAGAATACTTTAACGATATTGAAGATATCGTTTTAGAAAACATTAAAATACTTATTGTTGAGGACAATAAAATCAACCAAATGATTACCAAAAAAATCCTTAGCAAAATGAAACTTAGCTGTGATATTGTTGACAATGGTGAAGATGCCGTTGAAAGAGCGCAGCATGAAAATTACGATGTTATTTTAATGGATATCCATATGCCAGGCATTAGTGGCTTAGAAGCAACTAAATTAATTAGAGCGTTTAATAAAGATATAACCATATTTGCTTTAACTGCTGTAACTATCGAAGATAAGATGCAAGAATTTGATGAAGCAGGCTTTACTGATATTATATCAAAACCTTTCAAACAAGAAGACTTCGAGAAAAAATTATTTGAAGCTTTAATTAATAATCCGCAAACCGATATCTCTTAAATTATTTAGCCGACTCGATATATTTAAGCACACGCTTTTCAAAAAAATCTGCAGAATCTAAAGCAGCCTTTATAGGCAAGTAAAATAATTTAGATTGTAAAGAGTCAAAGGTTTTTAATCGCATGAAATCTTTTTCCGTAGTAATCAATAAGTCTTTTTCAGACAACAAAGCTATATCTGCATCTGAAAACACATGATGATCTGGGTAGTTTAGGTGGTCAAATTCTAGTTTTTCATCTTTCAAATAACTCACTAAAGGATCTGCATTAGCTATACCGGTCACTAAAGTAAAAGCAGGTAATTCTTTTACAAGCATTTCCGACTGATGCGCGTATACCGTTTCTGAATACTTAATAGAACTAAAAAAAACATCCTGATTTTTCTGTGGTTTTAATTTAGCCAATACAGCAGCTTTATCAGTATTCGTTAATGCTACCGGACACTTCGTAACAATTATAACCTGAGCACGTTTAGCTCCTTGTTTAGGTTCGCGCAAATTACCAGTAGGTAAAACCCAATCATCAGAATATAAAGCATCGTAAGTCGTCAATAAAATATTAAATCCCGCTGTAACCTTGCGGTGCTGAAAAGCATCATCTAACAAAATAACATCAGGCTTGTTCGGTAACTTCAATAAATTAGAAATACCATTCTGCCTATCAGAATCCACAGATACTTGAACGGTGTCTTTAAATTTAGTATAAAACTGAAACGGCTCATCGCCTAATGTTAAAGCTGAATCTTGATCTCCAGCTAATCTAAAACCTGATGTTTCCCGTTTATACCCTCTACTTAAAGTTGCTACCGCACACCTATCTTCTAGCATTCTAATTAAAAATTCTATCATAGGCGATTTTCCGGTACCACCAGTACTCAAATTACCTACACATATAATAGGGTGCTCATAGATTTTACTTTTAAAAACGCCCCAATCGTAAAATAAATTACGACACCAGGTTATTAAATAATAAATAGGAACAATGGGAACTAATATTTTTCGCAGAAGCTTCATAACAACGAAAGTAATTATTTTATCTTTGAACATAAACATAAATACAAATGATTGTTCAAGACGTTATACATTTTTTAGAAGATTTTGCGCCAAGTAACTATGCCGAAAGCTTTGACAATGTTGGTTTACTGGTAGGTAATAACAAAACAGAAGTCTCAGGTATCTTAGTATCGTTAGATACAACTGAAGCTGTTATCGATGAAGCTATAGAAACCAATTGCAACCTTATTGTTAGCTTCCACCCCATTGTTTTTAAAGGTCTGAAAAAAATAACAGGTAAAACATATGTTGAACGTGTTGTTATAAAAGCCATACAAAATAACATTGCCATTTTTGCTATTCATACTGCATTAGACAATGCGTTTCACGGTGTTAACAATATGATTTGCGAAAAGCTAAAACTCAACAATCGTCAAATATTAATACCTCAACGTGAAACCATAAAAAAACTTACAACTTACGCTCCACAAGCAGAAGCAGAAAGCATCCGTAAAGCTCTTTTTGAAGCAGGAGCTGGTAGCATTGGCAATTATTCCAATTGTAGTTTTAACATACAAGGCACCGGTACATTTATGGCTGGTGAGAATGCAAATCCAACACTAGGAGAAAAACACAAAGAACATTCAGAAGCTGAGACTCAAATAACTGTAACCTTTCCAAAACACCTAGAAGCCAAAATTTTAAAAACTCTATTCACAACGCACTCATACGAAGAAGTTGCTTACGAAATCATTAGCATTGAAAATACTAATCAACACATTGGTATGGGCATGATTGGAACTCTTGAAGAGCCAATGTCTGAAGCCACCTTTTTGAATTACTTAAAAACACAGATGCAAACCCCTGCAATCCGTCATTCCTCATTATTAGACAAACCGGTACAAAAAGTAGCTGTTTTAGGAGGATCAGGAAGTTTCGCTATAGCGAATGCAAAACAAGCTGGTGCTGATATATTTATAACCGCCGATTTAAAATATCACGACTTTTTTCAAGCTGAAAACCGTATAATACTCGCAGATATTGGTCATTATGAAAGCGAACAGTTCACAAAAAACCTTTTAGTAGCATTTCTTACGAAAAAAATTACTAATTTTGCACCTGCCTTACCATTAGGTAGGCTAATTTTATCAAAGACCAATACAAATCCAGTTAAGTATTATTAGAGTATGGCAAAAAAGAAAGAAGCAACTGTAGAAGAGCGTTTAAGAGCCTTGTTTGATTTACAACTTGTAGATTCGCGCATCGATGAAATCAGAAATGTTCGTGGAGAACTTCCTTTAGAAGTACGCGATTTAGAAGATGAAGTTGCTGGACTAAACACAAGACTTGAAAAGCACGAAGACAGCTTAGATGTTATAAAAAATGATATCAGTTCCAAAAAGAACTTGATTGAAGAAGCTAAGGCGCTTATTAAGAAATACAACGAGCAACAAAAAAATGTTCGTAACAATAGAGAATTTAACTCTATCTCTAAAGAAATTGAATTTCAAGAATTAGAAATTCAATTAGCTGAGAAAAACATCAATGAGTATAAAGCTCAAATTGAACAGAAAAAAGAAGTGATTGCTCAAACGAAAGATCGCTTAAAAGAACGTCAAACTCACTTGAAGCATAAAAAAGGAGAACTTGATGCGATCCTTGCTGAAACTGAAAAAGAAGAAGAAGCGTTAATTAAAAAATCGGATGATTTCAAAAAATCTATCGATGAGCGTTTAGTAGCTGCTTATACTCGAATTAGAACAAATGTAAAAAACGGATTAGCTGTTGTACCAATTGAAAGAGGTGCTTCTGGAGGATCTTTCTTTACCATTCCACCACAAGTTCAAATGGAAATTGCTTCACGCAAAAAAATCATTACAGATGAGCACAGTGGTCGTATTTTAGTTGATGCAGCATTAGCTGAAGAAGAACGTGAAAAAATGGCAAAACTTTTTACTAAGTTATAAGTCAAAATCATATAGTTAAAAAAAAGCCTTCAAGAAATTGAAGGCTTTTTTTTTAATATAACTTTAAGATTTTAAGTTAAAGGAAACAACTTACCTTACGACTAAGACCTAAAACAAAACCATGAATAAGTTATTTTACTTTCTAGCAATAACCTTATTATTTAGCTGCAATAACAACGCTCAAGTCAATCTCAAACAACAGGACGTAATTAATGCAGAACCTGTAGAAGTAGCCATGAAGAATGGCAATGCTAAAGCATATTTTGCTAGTGGTTGTTTTTGGTGTGTAGAAGCTGTTTACGAAAGTGTGAAAGGTGTAAACGAAGCTATTTCCGGATACGCTGGAGGCCATACTAAAAACCCTACATACGAAGCTAGCAACACTGGTAGAACGGGACACGCAGAAGCGGTAGAAGTTATTTACAACCCAAAAATTGTTAGTTTTGAAACTTTATTAGATGTTTATTTTGCCTCACAAAATCCAACGCAGGTTAACGGACAAGGTCCTGATAAAGGCTCCCAGTATCGTTCTATAATTTTTTACCAAAACGACGAACAAAAAAAACAAATCTTAAATAAAATCAAGAGTCTAGAAAACTCTTTAAATATTACAGTTGCAGCCGAAGTGTATCCGTTTCAAAAATTTTGGAAAGCAGAAGAGTACCATCAAAACTACGAACGTCTGCACCCCGAAAACCCTTATATTCAAAATGTTTCACTACCTAGGCTAAATCGTTTTAAACGTCAGATGCCTGAAGTTCTAAAAACAAACCATTAAATAATTTAACATCTACGCTTAAAGTTTAGTTGCTTTAAGCGTAAAGATTAGAGGATATAACTTTTCTTCTAATTCAAACATACCGTTTGATGCTGGTTTTAAATTTGGTAAAACATCATAAGGACTCTCATCAAATTCATTAAGGTAATCTATATGTAAACCCGCTTGAGTTAATGCATTAATCACCTCACTAAGTCCATGGTTCCATCCATATTCTTTACTGACTATTTTAGATTCTTGATTAGCATAAGTCCCTTCATATTCTTCATAAATAGGCGCATCTTGCATATAACCATATGTCATTTTTGGTGTTCCTCCTAGGTAATCAAACATCCATACAATAGGATGAAATTCGACCATAAAAAATGTCCCACCTTTTTTTAAACGCTCAGAAATCATAACACCCCAAGGTTTCAAGTCCGGCAACCAACCTATCACACCATAACTTGTATAAACAATATCAAATTGGCTCGTAATATGTTTAGATGTATCTAAAACATTGCAGCAAATAAATTCAGCATCTAAATTTAAATCAGTGTTTAATTTATTTGCCAACTTTATTCCTTCATCACTAATATCTACCCCTACACATTTTGCTCCTGCCCTACTCCAACTCAAAGTATCTTGTCCAAAATGACATTGTAAATGCAGTAACGTTTTACCTGAAACATCTCCTAAAGCATCTAACTCATAAGACATTAACGACGACTTCCCTTCTTTGAAAGCTTCCATATCATACAGACCACTTGTTGCATGCACAGAAACCTTTTGGTTCCAAGTAATTCTATTAGTTTCAAAATACTTTTCTTCTAACCCCATAGCTTCTTATTTATCTGCCTAATTTACTATAACTTTGCAAAATCCTAAAATTAACCAATAATGAAACAATACTTAATATTATTTAGTGTATTACTTTTTTTACAATCTTGTAAAAACGATAAAGAACAACCGGAACAAGTTGAAACCACAACCACCGAACTAAGCCTTACAACAGCGGAAAAAATTGCGAAAGCATACGGGGTTGATAACTGGGATGCTGTTAACGAAATTAAATTTAGCTTTAATGTAAAAAAAGACAGTAGTTTATTTTCACGCAATTGGACCTGGTCTCCAAAAACAAATAACGTTGCGCTATCTACCACAAATAACACCATACGTTATAATAGAAATACCATGGATAGTACATTTATAAATGCAGACAAAGCGTTTATAAATGATAAATTTTGGCTTTTGGCACCTTATAACCTAGTTTGGGACAAAGGTGTAACAACCTCTGAAACGGCCAATGTAAATGCACCTATAAGCAACAAAAAATTAAATAAAATCACTATATCATACCCCGAAGAAGGCGGTTACACACCTGGCGACGCTTACGATTTTTATTATAATGAAAAATACATGATAGAAGAATGGGTTTACAGAAAGGGAAACGCCCAGCAACCAACAATGCTTTCAACATGGGAAAACACTCAAGATTTTAATGGAATTAAAATTGCTTTAAGTCATAAAAAAACGGATGACAACTGGGAACTTTTCTTTAGTGATGTTTCAGTAAAATAATATAAAACATCCAAAACATGGATGACAATCGTATATAGTTTGTAAATATCCCGCAATTGCGTCTATATATATTCAAAAAGCGCTTCAATCAATGGTTGAAGCGCTTTTTCTTTTTCCTTTCATTCCTAAAATTATAATTCTTATTTTTGTGGGAAACCGAAAAACAATACACTTTGTCCAACTATAAAACAGGTCTTGAATTCGCTAAAGAACAAGACGCAAACGACCCTTTATCCAGCTACAGAGATCAATTTCACATTCCTAAAGATTCAGATGGCAATGACATGATTTATCTCTGTGGAAATTCTTTAGGATTACAGCCTAAAGCCACAAAAAACTACATTAACCAAGAACTTGATGATTGGGCTAATTTGGGTGTTGAAGGTCATACTGAAGCGAAAAACCCTTGGCTACCATACCACGAATTCTTAACTGAAAGCATGGCAAAAGTAGTTGGTGCAAAACCATTAGAAGTGGTCGTTATGAACACCTTAACAGCCAACTTACATTTTATGATGGTTTCATTTTACAAACCAACTGCGCAACGCTATAAAATTGTTATTGAAGCCGACGCATTCCCATCAGATAAATATGCCGTAGAATCGCAATTAAGACATCATGGATACGATGACAAAGAAGGATTAATTCTTTGGAAACCTCGTGAAGGTGAGGAATTATTACGTTATGAAGATTTAGAAGCTATTTTAAATACACATGGCGATGAAATAGCGCTTGTTATGATTGGTGGTGTTAATTATTATACTGGACAATTTTTCGACCTAAAGCGTATTACACAGTTAGGTCACAATCACGGTTGCATGGTAGGTTTTGATTGCGCACATGGAGCTGGAAATGTAGAGTTAAACCTTCATGACTCTGGTGCTGATTTTGCCGTATGGTGTACCTACAAATATTTAAATTCAGGCCCTGGAAGTTTAGGAGGGTGCTTTGTTCACGAACGCCATGCCAACGATAAAACTTTAAATCGTTTTACAGGTTGGTGGAGTCACAACAAAGAAACACGTTTTAGAATGCGTGACGAATTTGATGTTTTACCTGGTGCTGAAGGATGGCAATTAAGTAATCCACCAATATTATCAATGGCAGCAATTAAAGCTTCTTTAGATATTTTTGAAGAAGTAGGCATTAGTAAGTTAAACGAAAAATCACGCAATCTAACGGGGTATTTTGAATTCTTATTAAAGCAATTAGGTGAAGACACCATTCGAATTATTACTCCAGAAAACCTTGATGAACGCGGCTGCCAACTATCTATTCAGGTTAAAAATGCCGACAGAAAACTTCATGATAAGCTTACTGAAGCAGGTATAATTAGCGATTGGCGAGAACCAGACGTTATTCGTTGTGCACCAATTCCGCTATATAATTCCTATCAAGATATTTATACTATGGTAGAACGGTTAAAAGACATTTTAAAATAAAAAAGACCTATTTTCTTTAAAGTTTCAATAAGTTAAAGGCGACACATAAAATGAAAAACAAGCAACAAAACATCTTAATTATCGGCGCCGGACTTTGTGGCTCACTCCTAGCCTTACGTCTAGGCCAACGTGGCTACAATGTTACTGTTATGGAAATGCGTCCCGATTTACGAACAGTAGATATCAATGCTGGACGATCTATAAATTTAGCATTTTCAGACCGCGGGATTAAAGCCATGAATTTAGTAGGTATTCAAGACAAAATTGAACCGCTTTGTATTCCTATGAACGGACGCATGTTGCATGATATTGAGGGTAATACAACACTTGCTCCATACAGTGGTCGTGAACACGAATATATAAACTCTATTTCTAGAGGCCAACTAAATGCATTACTGTTAGATGAAGCTGAAAATCATGAAAATGTAAACATCTATTTCAACAGAAAATGTGAGTCGGTAGATTTTGAAAACACCACTGCTAAATTCACCAACTACCTCACAAAAGATACATTTATTGAAGATGCCGACGTTATCATTGCTACCGATGGAGCTGGATCTGCAATGCGGAAAAGTTATTACCTTGGTAAAAAGTTTTTATTTAGTTTTTCGCAAGATTATTTAAGTCATGGCTATAAAGAACTAAGTATTCTACCAGGTGAAAATGGTACTTATAAGACTTATAAAAATGCACTTCATATTTGGGGTCGCGAAGCCTTTATGCTAATTGCATTACCAAATTTAGATGGCAGTTTTACGGTAACACTATTTTTAAGCTACAATGAAGGCAGCTATAACTTCAATAATTTAACAACTAAAGAACGTGTTTTAGAATTTTTTACAAAATACTTTAAAGACGCCTTAGAGCTCATGCCTAACTTAGTTGATGATTTTTTCGAAAACCCAACAGCTCCTTTAGGCACTGTAAAATGTGCTCCATGGCATTATAAAGGTAACACTTTATTAATGGGCGATGCTGCACATGCTATTGTGCCATTTTATGGTCAAGGTATGAATGCTTCCTTTGAAGATGTTGTAGAATTCGACAAGGTATTAGATGCCAATCATTCAAATTGGGAAAGTGTCTTTAAGCATTATGAAGAATCCCGAAAAAAAGATACAGATGCCATTGCCGATTTAGCAATTGATAATTTCCATGAAATGAAAGGCCATGTAAATCATGCTAATTTCAGAGAAAAACGCAGTTTAGAAATGGCTTTCGAGAAAACGTTCCCTGAAGATTATTCATCAAAATACTCCTTGGTTACTTTCAACGAAAACATTAACTACAATGAAGCTATGCTAAGAGGTCGTGCACAAGACAAAGCTATTTTAAACTTACTAGCCGATGGTAAAATTAACAATATCGAGGGATTATCGGAAACTGAATTAAAAGCAACATTGGAACTCGTTAAAACAGAAACCGAGGCAATATTAGAAGACGATAGAATAGCAGGATTAAAATAAAATGGGAACCAACTTATGAGCAACGAAAAAGACATAAACTCAAATAACGAAGGAACAAAAGTAACTCCTAGAGGTGCTTACCCACATGTAAAACGTGTTGGCGATTTCATCTTTGTATCAGGAACAAGCTCCCGACGTCAAGACAATACCATTGCTGGTGTTGAAATTATAGACGAAATGGGCACTAAACGTTTAAATTCGGAAGTACAAACACGTGAGGTTTTAAAAAACATAGACCGAAATTTAAAAACCGTAGGCGCATCAATAAAAGATGTTGTAGATGTCACCTCGTTTTTAGTGAACATGAATGATTTTGCAGGCTATAACAAAGCATATGCTGAATTTTTTGAAAAAGAATCTGGCCCAACACGAACAACCGTAGCTGTACATCAATTACCTCATCCCGATTTGGTAGTTGAAATTAAAGTTATGGCGTATAAGAAAGCTGAATAATTATGGTTATTAAAAACTACATAAACGGCACCTTTCATAACCCTACTCAAGATAATTGGATAGAGAATTTCAACCCTGCAACAGGCACTGTTTATGGTCAGATTCCTGACTCAACAAAGGAAGATGTTGAAGAGGCATACACCGCTGCTAAAACAGCATTCCCAGAATGGTCTAAAACAACTTTAGATCAACGAAGTCGGATTTTACTTAAAATATCAGAATTAATTGCATTAAACTTAGATGCTTTAGCAAAAGCTGAAAGTAAAGATAACGGCAAGCCCATTAGCCTAGCAAAAACCATAGATATACCGAGAGCTGCTAGCAATTTTCGCTTCTTTGCACATGCTATCACTCAATTTGCAAGTGAAAGCCATGAAAGCACTGGTTTAGACGCCATAAACTACACGCTTAGACATCCAATTGGTGTTGTAGGTTGTATTTCTCCATGGAATTTACCACTGTATTTATTTACTTGGAAAATAGCTCCAGCTATTGCCGCAGGAAACTGTGTGGTAGCCAAACCAAGTGAAGTAACGCCTATGACAGCATATTTATTAGGTGAAATTTGTAATCAAGCCGGTTTACCTAAAGGTGTACTAAATATTGTTCATGGTTTAGGAGGTACAACTGGGCAGGCTATTATTGAACACCCAGATATAAAAGCTATTTCCTTTACAGGGGGCACTGCTACTGGGGCGCATATTGCTAGAACAGCTGCTCCAATGTTTAAAAAACTATCACTAGAACTTGGCGGTAAAAACCCAAATATTATTTTTGCTGATTGCGATTATGAAGACATGCTAAATACCACTGTAAAATCATCATTTGCTAATCAAGGCCAAATATGTTTATGTGGAAGTCGCATTTTTGTAGAATCATCAATCTATGAAAAGTTTAAAACGGATTTCGTTGCTAAAATTAAAAATTTAAAAGTAGGTCACCCTTCAGAAGACACGACTAACATAGGCGCTTTAGTATCAAAGCCACATTTAGAAAAGGTTTTAGAATATATTCAAATTGCAAAAAATGAAAATGGCAACATACTATGTGGAGGCAACCAGGTAACCGTAGCAGGCTATGAAAATGGCTACTATCTAGAACCTACAGTTATTGAGGTCCCTACCGATGAATGCCGCGTAAATCAAGAAGAAATATTTGGTCCAGTAGTAACTATCATGCCGTTTGATACTGAAGAAGAAGTCTTAAAAATGGCTAACAAAGTTAATTATGGTTTATCGGCTACTTTATGGACAAACAACTTAAAACGTACCATGCGAATGAGTGGTGAGCTACAAGCCGGTATAGTTTGGGTAAACACATGGTTAATGCGTGATTTACGTACACCTTTTGGCGGTGTAAAAGCATCAGGAGTTGGTAGAGAAGGAGGATTTGAAGCCCTGCGTTTCTTTACGGAACCGAAAAACATCTGTATAAAATATTAAAAAAATAACTTAGAACAAACACATAACTAGTATCAGCCTTTGATATTGTATCACATTTCTAAGAAAAATTTCAATTAAATCAATAAAATGGATTTACAACTAAATAATAAATACGCACTAGTTTGCGGAAGTACGGCAGGCATAGGTAAAGCTACTGCTCTAGCACTAGCAGCTGAAGGTGTTCAAGTAACCCTTATAGCTAGAAATGAAGATAAGTTAAAAGCTGTATTAGCTGAATTACCGACGCATAGAACACACAGCTATATCGTTGCTAATTTTTCAAACCCTGAGGAATTACAACAAAAAGTCAACCAATTTGTAAAAGACAATCACGGATTTCACATATTAGTAAACAATACTGGTGGACCTGCCGGTGGACCTGTTTTTAATGCCAATTTAGATGAATTTCAAAGTGCATTTACTCAGCATTTAAAATGTAATCATATATTAGCTCAAACGGTAGTGCCTTTTATGAAAGAAGCCAATTATGGCAGAATTGTAAATGTAATTTCTACTTCTGTTAAACAACCTTTAGATGGCCTAGGTGTTAGTAATACCATTCGAGGAGCCGTAGCCAATTGGAGTAAAACATTAGCAAACGAATTAGGCCAGTTTGGCATTACAGTAAACAATGTATTACCAGGTGCAACAGGTACCGACCGTCTATCTGAAATTATAAAAAACAAATCCTCTAAAACTGGAAAAACAGAAGAAGAAGCTGCTAATACCATGAAACAAGCAGTCCCAGCAAAGCGTTTTGCTAAACCAGAAGAATTAGCAGACGCTATTACCTTTTTAGCTAGTGAAAGAGCAGGATATATAAATGGTATTAATTTACCTGTTGATGGTGGTCGTACAAAAAGCTTATAATATGAAAACCTTGTATGTTTTTAGTGTTTTCTTTTTAATAGCAACTATTACGCAAGCGCAATATGTTATTCAAAACTATTCGAATGCTGAAATAGACCAATTAGCCATTATGGAAGAAATTGCAGACAACATACAAAATCACCACCTAGAAAGCACTATGCTATTACTAACAAACCCAAACACTATCGATCCGGTATATTTAGATTCAGAATCAACATTTCTGTCTTTAGAGTATACACGAAAAAAAGTTAAATCTAACGTACACCATACAGTCGTTGATGATAGAAATATTGTTTGGTACGAGCGTAATTTTTACAAGCAGACTAAATCTAAATTAAAGCCGCGATATCAAATTTATTTTACGGTAGAATTTAGCGCTAGTTCTTATAAAATTATAGACCTACAAGCTGCTAAGAAGAAAAAAATAAACACGAGCTTATATCATACAAATTGATATCAAAAATTGTAACTTTATACCATTCATTTAATAAAAACATCCTAAAATGAGCGCAATATACCCTCCTATTAATTTTAAAGCCTGGATTGAAGAAAACAGACATCTTCTAAAACCACCAGTTGGTAATAAAGTAGTTTGGAAAGATGGCGATTTTATTGTGATGGTTGTTGGAGGGCCTAACAGTCGTAAAGATTACCATTATAACGAAACACCTGAATTTTTCTATCAAGTAGAAGGTGATATGGTTCTTAAAATTATAGAAGACGGAACTCCTAAAGATGTTCATATTAAAGAAGGTGACATTTTTTTACTACCACCTAAAGTACCGCATTCTCCACAACGTGGAGCAAACACAGTTGGTTTAGTTATTGAATATAAACGCCCTGAAGGCATGAGAGATGCCCTTTTATGGTTTTGTGAAAATTGTACAACACAACTTTATGAAGAGGATTTTACCGTTGAAAACATTGAAACAGATATGCCTAAGATTTTCGATAAATATTACGGTGATTTAAAAAAACGTCAATGCCCTAATTGCGGTGAAACTATGGAACCGCCAAAAAAGGTTAAAATCGACTAAATTATTCCATCAAAAATCTAAATAAAACCTAATCGCTTACAAAACAAGTTATGGAGCAAAAACGTAAACTTCGCATCAATGGTCACTCTCACCTACTTCCTTACCCGGAAGAAATTCCACAATTCATGCAGGATAAAGGAATATTCTGGGTAGATAAAGATCGGAAGTTTATGCTTCAAAAAGATTGGAACCGTCCAATTACCGACTCTAGCTTCTTTTTAAATGAAAAACTAGCTTGGATGGAACGTTTTAAAATAGATCATGCGGTGGTTTTAAACTTATCGCAGCTTTACGGAAACGGTTTACGTGTTGAGGAAATGAAACAAGCTTTAAGGTTTCAAAATGATTTTAATGCCAAAGTACAACGTGAAAATCCAAGTAAATTCACATGTGGTTTTGTAGTACACCCCGGATTTGTACGTGGTGCTTGTTGGGAAATTGAACGTTGTGTAAATGAACTAGGTATGCAACTCCTGTGTTTACCTACTCACTACATGGATACAATTGGTACTTGGCGATGTATTTTTGATGAGGAAAATGAACCTATTTTTGAATTAGCCAATAAATATAATTTAGCTGTAGAAATTCACCCTTATGATGGTGAGAAATTTATAAAATTAGAGAATACTTCATGGCGATTCCATCTTATTTGGATGTTGGCACAATGCGCTGATGCATATCATTTCTTAACCCTAAATGGTTACCAAGACAAATACCCTAACATGCGTACTTGTTTTGCTCATGGCGGACAATTAGCACAAATAAATCTAGGAAGACGAATTCAAGGTTTTGATGGCAGACCAGATTTATTCGAAGGTAAGAGTCACCCAAGGAAAGCTGTTGGACATAAAAATATATTTTTCGACACCTTAGTACATGATACTGGAGGATTACAATTACTGATTAAAAATCAAGGTTCAAAACAAGTTTTAATGGGACTTGACGATCCGTATCCATTAGGCGAAATGGAGAGTGCTAAACAATCTTCTTACCCTGGAAAAATATTAGATCTAGCAATAAATCAGGATATCATTAACGAGTCTGAACGTGATGCAATATGGGAAGATAATGTTATTCAATGGCTATGTGGTGATGATCAAAACGCTAAAGACAAATTAGTTAAACGTATTTTAAGTTAATTTAAAGTTTCAACACATTAGAAACCTATGAAGTACACGAACAAATGTGTAACTCTCAAACGATTTAAATAAAATAGCAACATGCATTTCCTTTCAGAAGAATTAGACACATATGTGGTAAATCATTCAGAAAATGAACCTGAATTATTACAACAATTAACTCGTGAAACGTATCAAAAAATCTTACAACCCCGCATGCTAAGTGGGCATTACCAAGGACGCGTTTTAAGTATGATATCTAAACTGGTACATCCAAAAAACATCTTGGAAATAGGAACATACACAGGCTATTCTGCTTTATGTTTAGCAGAAGGCATTCAAAAAGAAGGTGAATTACATACTATTGACATTAATGAAGAACTAGTTGATTTTCAACGCACATACTTTGATAAATCGGATTATAGTCATCAAATCCATCAACATTTAGGAAATGCATTAGAAATCATCCCAAAGCTTAATAAAGGTTTTGACCTCGTTTTTATAGATGCAGACAAGGATAACTACGCAGCCTATTTTGAACAGATTATCGAAATTTTAAACCCAGGAGGTATTATTCTGTCCGACAATGTTCTTTGGAGTGGTAAAATTTTAAACACCACTTTTAAAAAAGATGACACTGCAACGCCTGCGCTCATTGGCTACAATAAACTTTTAAAGGAAGATCCACGCGTAGAAACGGTACTTCTACCAATTCGGGACGGCTTAACAATTAGTAGAAAACTTTAATTTTTTCAGTTAACACTCAACTTAAACAAACCTTCCCAATAGTCGCATTACGAATAAATACATTGTTAATATTCACACTTAAATAAAAGTATCCATATCACAATAATAGACCAAAAAATAGGGTAAATCGTTAAAAAGGCCTGTTTTTATCATAAAAAAGTCTCAAAAAACATCCAAACGCATCAAATCTGCGTAAATCGTTTTAAAGACAACAGTCACCCAACAGATAAAAACATTTATGGCAACACAAATACACGAGCAATCTTCCACTGAAAAAACAACCTACTCTTTTAAGGTAAAACAGTTTGTAAAAGGAATCCTCCCCGATTCCAACCAAAAAATTCAAAATCCATACAATAAGTTAACACTATTAAGTACGCTTATATTTATAGCTATGGGTATTTATTTGTTCTCAGTTTTCCATACAGATTTCGAGCAATTTAATTCCGATAGAAAGCGTAGTACTATAGGATTAATATTTATGAGTACTGCTTTTGCCTTGTTTATATTCAAAGCGTTCTATTTTATTTTTATGGGATATAAATACCTAAAATATAATGCAATTGAATCTGTTTCAGATGAATCACTACCTACTGTAACTATAATAGTTCCCGCTTACAATGAAGGGAAACAAGTATGGGATACCTTAATAAGTTTATCAAAAAGTGATTACCCCATTGATAAAATGCAACTAATAGCTATAGATGACGGAAGCTTAGACGATACATGGTCATGGATGGAAGATGCTAAAAAACAATTAGGTAATCGTGTTGAAATATTACAACAACCAGAAAATAAAGGAAAGCGCCATGCCTTATATAGAGGTTTTAACCTAGGAACTGGTGAGGTGTTTGTTACAGTAGATAGCGACTCAGTTGTAGATGAAAATACGCTACGTAATTTAGTTAGCCCGTTTATTACAGACAAAAACTGTGGTGCTGTAGCAGGTAATATACGTGTGCTTAATAATAAAAAAGCCATGTTACCAAAAATGCTAGATGTTAGTTTTGTGATGAGCTTTGAATTTGTACGATCTGCAGAAAGCACATTGAATTCAGTTTTATGTACACCTGGTGCTTTAGCAGCATATAGAAGTAGTGCTGTCTTTAAGTGTTTACCAGAATGGATCAATCAGACTTTTATGGGGCAACCATCCGACATAGGAGAGGACCGAGCAATGACTAATATGATTTTAAAACAAGGTAAGCATGTTTTATTTCAACGAAATGCAGTAGCTTATACAAATGTACCAGAAGAATACCGAGGTTTATATAAAATGTTCATCAGATGGGGACGTAGCAATGTAAGAGAAAACCTTTCCATGTCTAAATATGTATTTACTAATTTTAAAAAGGAAAGCAAATTTGGTACACGTTTACTTTTTATAAGTCAATTTTCTCGTATTATAATGAGCTATCCATTTGTATTATTCATGTTGTTTTTTGTTATGATGCACCCACTCCTATTCTTAGGATCGACTTTATTAAGCATTTTAGTAACTTCTACATTTTCTGTCTTATTCTATGCACATCGTTATGAAATTAAAGAATCTTTTTGGGCTTACACCTATAGCATACTTTATACTTTTGGCCTTTTTTGGATTACACCATATGCCATTGCAACGGCAAGCAGACGCGGTTGGTTAACACGAGGATTACCTGAAAAAAAATAAAAGTATTATAGAAATTTATAGCACTAATTAAAAAAAACCTTACTAAAAGTGAGGCTTTTTTATTTTGGCACGGATAGAATTTCAAGTTAAAAAAATGAAAAAAATCCCGACAGACTGTCACCTTTTTGACAGAATCGTCAATAAGCCAATTATAACATTCATAATTTATAAAGCCTATAGTTATCAATATCTCAACCAAACGCATTATAATTCATACAAATCGAATTTATTAAAATTAAATACTAAAATCTGGTCTTCCGTATAGTCCTTGTACACTATATACAAATTAATATTGATAATCAATACATTACAAAAAAAATGAAAGTACTAGTAATTGGAGCAGGAAATATGGGTTTAACGTATTCCGAAGGTATGGCGAAATCGCCATTATTAGATAAATATAACCTAAAAATATATGACACTGATCCAAAAAAAATTACAACCTTAAACCAAGAGCCTCATTTTGATGTTTACGACAACCTAGAAGATTGTTTACCTACAGCAGACATTGTTTTTTTAGCCGTAAAACCATACCATATTGAAGACTTATTCAAAAGTATGGCATCTCAAATAAACCAACAACAGATATTTGTATCCCTAATGGCTGGTGTTACCATAGACACTATTAAAACACAACTTGGAGCAACTAAAATTGTTAGAGCAATGCCTAACTTACCTGCTAAAGTAGGTAAAGGAGTTACATCGTATACCGAATCGGATGCCGTATCTAAAGTCGAACTTATAATGGTTCGTAATTTATTAGATACCACCGGAACATCCATTCATGTAAATACCGAAAATTTTATAGATGCCTCCACAGGTATATCAGGTAGCGGACCTGCATATGTATTTTACTTTATGCAATCTATGCTAGAAGCGGCTTTAAAAATGGGTTTCTCAGCTTACGACTCTAAAGTCTTAGTGAGTAATACTTTTGAGGGAGCTATAGAATTGTTTAACCAATCGGATATTTCACCGGAAACTTGGATTAGTCGTGTTGCCAGCAAAGGAGGAACTACACAGGCAGCCATTGACTCCATGGAAGATAATAATGTAAAACAACTTATTCAAGATGCTGCATATGCAGCATTTGATAGAGCAATAGAATTAGGAAAAGAAAAGTAATATATGATTGACGACATTAAGCGCGTAGTAGTAAAAGTAGGAACCAATGTATTAACAAATAAAGACAATCGCATATTAGGCCCCGTGTTAAGGGAGCTTGTCCGGCAAATATCAGTGCTGTACGAGCGTGATGTAATGGTCGTTTTAGTGTCCTCTGGGTCTGCAATGGCAGGAAAAGAAGTTCTTGGAGGTACATATATCGAGGACAAATCTATTAGACGACAAGTATATTCGGCAGTTGGACAACCCCGAATGATGCGTCACTATTACAGTTTATTTCACGATTATGGCATGCGTTGCGCACAAGTATTAGCTACCAAACGGGATTTTGATCCTGGTAAACACCGCGAAAATATGATAAATTGTTATGAAGGTCTTCTATCTGAAGGCATCATACCAATTGCCAACGAAGATGATGCCGTATCTGTAACCATGTCCATGTTTTCTGATAATGATGAACTTGCTAGTCTTGTTGCCGAGCTAATAGATGCCGACCGAATGATTATTTTATCAGATACCGATGGTTTATACACGGGACATCCTGATGATGAAGATTCAATAAAAATAAAAGAAGTTTCTTTCGACCAAGATGTTGAAAAATACGTAAAAGCTTCTGGTAAAAAAGAAGGCGAAGGTCGTGGCGGTATGGCTTCTAAATTACGAATTGCTAAAGGCACTGCACGAAAAGACATCCCTACCTATATTGCCAACGGCAAACGTGCTAACGTAATTGTTGATATACTAGACAACAAAGAGGTAGGAACTAAATTTATTCATTAAAAAAACAAAAATGGAACTATTACATACAGACAAAAAAAATGATGTATTAAACTCAATGATTGCTATTATCAATCAGGAACGTGAAACCATCATAAAGGCCAACAAACAAGACTTAGATGCTTTTAATAAGGATGACCAAGCACTTTACGACCGTTTAGTAGTAAACCAAGCAAAAGTTGATGGAATGATTCAGGCAATAAAAGAAGTGCGTGATCAAGAAGATCCGGTTGGTACGACTATATCGGATTTAACCTTAGATAGTGGTTTACAAATCACAAATAAAACAGCCCCATTTGGCACCATCATGATTATTTATGAATCTAGACCAGATGTAACAATTGAAGCTGCAGTTTTAGCCTTCAAAGCAAATAACAAAATTCTTTTAAAAGGAGGTAAAGAAGCTATTAATAGTAATCTTATTTTAGAAAAATGCTGGCATCAAGCACTAGAAGAAAATGGCTTGTCTAAAGATTGGATTAAGCTACTTCATTTAAAGAGAGAAGAAACCCAAGATTTTTTAAGAAACCCACCAGAAAAAATAGATTTAATTGTACCTAGAGGTGGCGAACGTTTAATTAAATTCGTTAAAGACCATGCCACCTGTGCTGTTTTAATTTCAGGGCGCGGTAACAATTTCTTATATGTTTCTGAACATGCTAATTGGGAAAAAGCAGTTAAGGTTATCATAAATGCAAAAACTGATAAAATTTCTGGCTGCAATGCTTTAGATAAAGTTTTATTAGACAAAAACATGGCTAATTATGAAACCAAAGTTAAAACACTAAAAGAGACTCTAAATCATGTTGGAGTTAACCTTTTAGTAGATAAAAAAATAGGGCGCATTCTTACAAGTGAAGAACAAATACCAAACGAGGAAACTTGGTATGAAGAATTTCTAGCAATGAAGTTAGTACTTGCAGAGGTAGATAGCCTTGAACAAGCTATTACAATAGTCAATAAGTACTCAGGAGGTCATTCATCAACAATTATCACCGAAGATAAAAATGAAGCTGCACAGTTTATGCAACAAATAGACAGTGCTGCTGTTTATCACAATGCCTCAACACGTTTTACTGATGGTGGTCAAATGGGAGTTGGTGCAGAATTAGCAATAAGCACAGACAAGTTACACCATAGAGGTCCATTAGGATTAAAACAACTTGTTACTAATAAGTACTATGTATTTGGCGATGGTCATGTACGTATTTAGAAAAAATTAATCCATAAGTTAAGCGGCATTCTTTCATGGAATGTCGCTTTTTTTTGGTCCGAACTACTACTTTTATTAGAAGCCTACATGTTATCTGTATTGAAACGTGAGACTCGTATTATAAAACATACAGTTTAAATGACATTATACATCATATTATTTTTTGGTTAGAAAGAGATAAAAAAGATACTAAAACATCATTTTAGAATACAGTTTACTACTAGATATTCATTATTTTAGCTACCAAATAAAAACCTACCGCTAAAAAACAAATAGCAGCATCTAATTAAACAAAAACAGCATGAATAGAGACGATTTAGCTAAATTGATAGTAGAAAAATTAGATAGCGAGAAAGAATCTCTAAAACAGCAATATGCTAATACAAAACATCAAATTGGATATTTTTATATAGATAACCTTTTACCTCAAGAAATTGCAATTGAAATATCTAAACAATTCCCTGAGCAGACAAAGATGGATCTTAAAAAAAGTTTGCGTGAAAACAAATATGTGGCAGCTCAAATGAATAAATATCATGCCCTTTTAGAGGAAACAATCTATGCTTTTCAAAACAAAGATGTAGTAAACTGCATGAAATATATTTGTAATATAGAAGACCTTCAACCGGATGAATTTTTATACGCAGGCGGTTTATCTTCTATGAAAAAGGATCAATTTTTAAACCCTCATTTAGACAATTCTCATGATAAAGACCGCAATAGCTGGCGGGTTTTAAACTTACTTTATTATGTAACACCAAATTGGCAAGATAATAACGGTGGACATTTAGAGTTGTGGCCAAACGGATTAAAGAGTTCACAAACAACCATACATTCCAAATTTAACAGATTAGTAATTATGGCTACGCATCAATCCTCATGGCACTCTGTAAGTCCTGTTATAGCTGACGCCTCTAGAAACTGTATTTCTAACTATTATTTTTCAAGTAACCCGTTACTAGAGAATGACACATTCCATGTTACAACTTTTAGAGGACGACCAGAACAACTACTAAGAAATCAAATATTAAAAGTAGATTCCTTTTTAAGAATGACACTTCGAAAATTATTTAAGAAAGGGATAAAAGAAAATCCACACGTTTACAAAAAAGACGAATAAACACAAAATATATGCACTTGGTTTTCAGTGGATTATATTTTTTATGAAAAATTTTAACATTTTTTGTAACAAAAACAGCTTTACCAGCGTATAACTAATTAGAACACTTTGTTCAAACAATTAAATTAGAGAAAACGTACATGAGACAACTTAAAATTACCAAGCAGGTTACCAATAGAGAAACTGCTTCGTTAGACAAATATCTTCAAGAAATAGGAAAAGTTGACTTAATTACCGCAGACGAGGAAGTAGAATTAGCACAGCGCATTAAAGCTGGTGATCAGGTTGCTTTAGAAAAGTTAACTAAAGCTAATTTACGTTTCGTTGTATCGGTAGCCAAGCAATACCAAAATCAGGGTTTAACATTACCCGATTTAATTAATGAAGGGAATTTAGGGCTTATTAAAGCTGCACAACGTTTTGATGAAACACGTGGTTTTAAATTTATCTCTTACGCCGTATGGTGGATTCGTCAATCTATTTTACAGGCATTAGCAGAACAGTCACGTATTGTACGTTTACCTTTGAACAAAATTGGTTCAATAAACAAAATTAATAAAACCTTTGCTTTCTTAGAGCAAGCACACGAACGTCCACCAAGTGCAGAGGAAATAGCTAAAGAATTAGACATGACTATTAACGATGTTAAAGAGTCTATGAAAAATTCTGGACGTCACGTAAGTATGGATGCTCCTTTAGTTGAAGGAGAAGACAGTAACTTATATGATGTATTAAACTCAGGGGAATCTCCAAACCCAGATCGTGATTTACTTCACGAATCATTACGTACCGAAATTGAACGCGCATTAGAGACTTTAACACCTCGTGAGGCGGATGTAATTCGTTTATACTTTGGTCTTGGAAATCAACACCCAATGACACTTGAAGAAATTGGTGAAACGTTTGATTTAACGCGTGAACGTGTGAGACAAATTAAAGAAAAAGCTATTCGTAGATTAAAACATACGTCTAGAAGTAAAATATTAAAAACTTACTTAGGCTAAGTTTACAGCAACAAACAGTTATTCATAACTGTTCGTTTTTTGATTGATGAAAGAACCCAGAGCTGATTACTCTGGGTTCATTTTTTTTAACAACATTTCAGTACAAATCATACAAGGCTTTTTTCCTATCTTTGCCGAAACAACAAAACAACACACTAATGAATTCTAAAGTAATAGCACCTTCTATGCTTGCTGCCGATTTTGGCAACTTACAACGCGATACAGAAATGGTTAACAACAGTGATGCCGATTGGTTTCATATTGATGTTATGGACGGCCATTTTGTTCCAAATATATCTTATGGTATGCCGGTAATTCAAGCTATTAAAAAACATGCAACAAAACCATTGGATGTCCATTTAATGATTGAAAAACCTGAACGTTATATTGAGGAATTTGCTAAAGTAGGAGCCGATATTATTACGGTACACTACGAATCTACAGTACACTTACACAGAACCCTTACGCAAATTGAAGATGCTGGGTGTAAAGCTGGAGTCGTTTTAAACTTAACAACTCCTATAAATGTACTTGAAGATATTTTACCTAAATGTCATATGGTATTATTAATGTCTATAAATCCAGGATTCGGAGGTCAAAAGTTTGAAGACATTACTTATAACCGCGTTAAGAAATTACGTAACATGATTAACGAACAAGGATTAAATACCAGAATAGAAATTGATGGTGGCGTTACCGATAAAAACATCCAGAAACTAGTTGATGCTGGTGCCGATTCATTTGTAGCAGGAAGTCATGTATTTAAAAGTGAAAACCCTACTGAAACAATCAAAAAACTAAAAGCATTAGCAAATGCTTAATTAGTATATAAATCAAAAAAAAAGCGCCCTATGGGTGCTTTTTTTTTGACTAAATTTCTAATAATCAATAAAATTAAAATTAAGCATTTGCTTAGTTTTCTTATACACTTCTGGAAATTGAGCTCTAAACTCAGTAGGTGTTTCTATAAAAGTTTCAATAATAACAGCTACAAATTCGTACATATTCTCATAAGCATACGGCCTGATGTAATCCGATTCTATAAGTCTTGACCTCAATGCCTCATTTTCCGATAAAAAATTGGTCAACTCCTTAAAGCTGTCAGCAAAAATCAACGAACTTGTATCTTTATTTTTTATACTAGTTATATGAATGGCATGAGCAAACTCATGAATACCTAAATTAAGGTTATCATTAGTAATTTGATACCCATGAACAAAATGCTCCCAAGATAACACCAATGATTTTATACGTGGATTAAATTCACCTTTATGAAAGGACTTGTTTGTTTCCGAATAAAATACAGAAGGGTAAATTATAACATGTTGAATCATTTTTAAGCTATAATTCTGAAAACCGAAAGTCAACATAACTGCTGTTGCAGAAGTTAAAACAATCATCTCATCTGTTAAAACTAAATTATCCCGACCAATAAACTCTTTTGATGCTATGAAGCGAGATAAACGATGTGTAAATACACGTTTTTCTTTTTCTGGTAAGTTCTGATAAAATATAAATTGGGTTTCCAATATATGCCTCTGTGCTTGTTCAAGCTTTTTATAAGGCGGAATAATATAACGATAAAGCAGTTTTCTTGTTATTAGAAAATATCCAGTCTCAACCATTTTAACGACAAGATAAACCATAAAGCCCAACGCCGTTAGAACTAGGCTACAAACCAAAATAAGCAATAACACAGAAATACACTCTTGTATAAACATATAGAAATATGAAAGGCGGTTATGAAATTAATCAAACAAAATACAGTAAATTATTTATCTAACCCTAGAACAAAATAGATTAATGTATTAAAAACCTAATACAACAGGTTGTAAACAAAAAAATCTACACGTTAAATCAAGTTAGCTTGAATTTATAAGTGTAGATTTTAATTATATAGTGACCGCGAAGGGATTCCAAAATAATTTATTCTAAAAAATCATAAACCCAACAAAAAAGCGCAGAAACCCCAAGCAATATACTACTTTAAAGAACATAAAAGGTAACTCAATGTAAAGCCAGACAAATCTAAATAAAGCTATATAAATTAAAAAGTGACACATATATTGACACATTTAAAACTAATTGTGTCATTTTAATTTATATTTGACAAACTGTTATTTTATGGCTAAACTGACATTCAAAATCCGAAAAGGTGTAGATAAATCCGCAAAAATTCAATTATTTTTTAATTACGGAACAAACAAAAGACTTAGATACTCAACTGGTCTAAAGGTCAATAATTTCAAAAACTGGGATAGTGACAAGATGAGAATTAAAAATGTAGTAGCTGAGGTTCACCGAAATGAAATCAATAATAAACTTACGGACATAAGAGCATTTCTAGAGAAAGTTCACACAAACTATACTGTTACTGAAAATACTATAGTTACTAATATAATTCTTAAAAAAAAACTTGATTTATATTTAAACAAATCAAAGCCAAATCAAGAAAATTTAAAACTAGAACTACTTCCATTTTATAAATGGTTCATTGAAAATTACCAAGTAAATCCTTTGACGAAAACAGGAAAGCCAATGACTAAAGGAACAGCTAAAACATATAGAAACGCATATACAATCCTAAAAAAATTTAATGACACAAAGTACTCAATTACATACGATAAAGTAAATACAGACTTCTACGATGACTTCATGACTTATATGAACGATAAAGAATATTCTTTAAACTACATAGGTACCCAAATCAAAATTTTAAAGACCATAATGAATTCTAGTTATGAAAAAAGATTTCATAATAATTTAGATTTCAGAAAACAGTATTTCAAAAAGCCGGCAGAAGAAGTTTACAACATATATCTTAATGCGAAAGAACTTAGTCATATTGAAAATTTAAACTTCTCTAATTTCAAATCTAAAAGAGTTAATAAGGATTTTGTATTAACCAAAACCAAACTAGATAATGCAAGAGATTTATTTCTTATATCAGCAAATACAGGTCTCAGAGTGTCAGATTTCAATTCACTTACTGAAAAAAATATAATTACAGAAGACGGCATCAATTATATATCATTAATTACAACCAAGAACTCAAAACGCCTAACGATTCCAATTAACTCAACAGTAAAATCGATTTTAGAAAAACACAATGGTCGCCCACCAAAACGAATGACAGAACAACATATAAATTACTGTCTTAAAGAAATTGGTGAACTTGCTGAAATAAATGACATTGTTCTCAAAGAAATTACTAAAGGCGGAGTAAAAGAAACCAATGAATACAAGAAATACGAATTAATTACTAACCACACAGGAAGAAGAAGCTTCTGCACCAACGCATATAAATCTGGGATGCCAACAATTGATATAATGGCGATATCTGGTCACGCTACAGAAAAAGTATTCTACACCTACATTAAGGTTGACGACATTGAAAGAGCAAAGAAAATTTCTGGTCATAAATTTTTTAATTAGTAACACATAAAATAAATATTTTTATTTAATTATCTTTCGTTTCAAAATTCTTTAAAACTCTAAATGATAAACTTAACCAATAAAATTTTTGATGAAGCTTCTGAACTAAGTAGACAATTAAGTGAAGTCACTTTTGAACTTCGAAGACTAAAACTAAAATTGGATTTTATAAAATCTAATAAAAAATGGAAATTCAAAGAGGGAGATTACACAAAAAAAGTTAGTTCAGAAATGGATAACGAACAATTCAAAACTAAAAATGTAGAAATATACCCTCTTATATCTCATCAAAAGAACAAGAGAGTTCTTAATATATTATTAAAACAAATAGTAGACAAAATAAATATTTTGTCAGAAAATAATAATTTATATTGGAGAAACTGTAGTCTCGAAACATATAAGCAAGGTCTATCAACTTTCCAAGAATTATTTAAACAAGCTTTACCAGACTCTAATATTACAGATTTTTTAGAATATGAACTTAATTTCTATTCAAACAACTTGCGGGAACATAAATTTTATCTTAGTCAAGAATTGACATGGTTTACAGGCGATTTTAAAGATTATTTATCTTCAAAAGATAAAACTAAAGCTGATATTAATGATAAAATAAAAGTGAAATTTTTAAATGGATATGCAAATGAACTAGGTTATGACATTGTGAGTGATGGCGATTCAATTCTAAAAACTACGGTTAGTCTTTCAAAACAAAATAACGAGCTTAAAGAGGTTCCTGATATAAGTTTAGATAAAAAAGGTTTACCTAAGTTTAATTTGCAGACAAGGTTTGAATTATTTAAACAACTTGGAGGTGATATTATAATTAAAAATATAATAAGCCCTACTGAAAAGGGCAAAGCTTTAATTTTAGGCACTATAATGGATATCAACCCAGACAATTCAAGGCATTTAATTAACAAAACTTATAAACCTTTAAAAGAAAAAGACGAATCAAATTTAACTGAATTCTTTCAAAAACAAGATATTACAATTAAAAAACAAGACTAAATAATCTTTGCGGGTCAACCCATAAAATGACCCATGCTTTATTTGCACTATAGAAATTAACAACTGAATACTATGGTGCAATTAATTAACATTACTACAGAAAAACTTAGCGAGATAATCTCAGAATCATTAGAGAAGAAACTCAAAGAATCTAAAGAGGAATTAAAACCTCAACCACTTCAATCTTATATAACACGTAAAGAAGCGTCTAAAATGCTTAACGTAACTTTTATGACGTTGAGGTCGTGGCATATTAAAAAGGTGCTTACATCCTATTCTATAGGAAACAGAGTTTACTACAAGCTCGACGAGATTCATAAAGCTATGAAACCTAATTTTTATGATTAGAGGGGCAAAACCTAAATCGTAATAATTAGCTAACACCATAGCACTTCAAAAATTAATTTCAAAAATATAACACTGTTTATCAGTGACTTGAAAAACAAAAGGGCAAACTCAAACGTTTTTCCCTTACTAACTGATATTTATAATAAAACGACATGTGCGTCATGTCCTAATTACATCTAAATCAGAACAAAATTAATAACGTATGAATAAAGAAATTATAAAATATAATAGTCTAGCAAAACAAATAAATAGTAAACGCTATAACAAATGGTATAAGCTAAAGGACTTAGTAGAAATAAAAGCTATTAGCTATAAATCCTTAAAAAACATGGTAAAGGATATTTACGATAAATATCATGAATTAGGAATAATAAAAAAAGAAAGTGGTCGGTATTTTATTCACTACACTTTATTAGATAAGTTCAAATTAAAGCGTCCAAGACAAACTACAATTTATAGTCATGAATGGAAATCAAATATTTCCTGGACCACTAAAGAATTCTACAGTAAGGAATATCATGAGTTTCTAGTATCAGAGTTAAAAAAAAGGACGGATGGTATTAACTATATCTATTCAATTGAAAAGGACAAAAAAGACAGATATCATGTCCACATGTTAGCAGATTCTGACGCAAAAACTTTAAGAAAAATAATATATGAATTATTGAAATTCTATATAGAAAACGGTAAAGAATTCAGATTGTATTGTCAATCTATTAATAACATAGGTAGTAGCGTGGATTACCTAATCAAAAATCCACAATAATTATAAGTAAATATTATGAATGAAAAACAAAAAGAATGGGCTAATCTCGAAATCAAAAGTTTCGACAAACATCAAGATTTAAAAAGAAGACTTGCACTTTACATTCTTTCCGAATATGAGGAAAACGCAATAATTGACGATGCTCATCTATTAACCGAATTTAGATATTTGAAAGACAACAATCAACTAAATTATCTTTTTAGAAAATATAGAGTTGACTATTAAATTTAAGAATAAAGGTTGTGAGGTGGACAACCTATAAAAAAATCCACAATGTCTAATCTTAAATTAATGTGAAATGGAAAATATTTTACCGATAGATTTAAGAGGAAACCCTCTATTAAGAGAATTGTTAATAAATCACTGTATTTACATATATGGTGAGGATGCAGATTTAACGATTGGAGGCTTACTTCTTGAATACTATGACCTAGCTGAAAACGATGAGTTAAACGAACTTATTTCAGCGGCTGCATATAATGTATTCTCAGGGGCTGGACTGGTCTAAATAACCAATCCACGTATCCCACGTCTTATATACAGGTGTAAGAAAATTATAAAAAAAGTACCATCCGACCTGTCAAAAATTTTAAAAAATTTTGAGGTACTTTTTTTAATGCTAACGACACGTATTAGCTAATGAACCGAAATATTATAAACGAGTAAACAATAATAAAATCAATGTTTACGGTAAAAGCCTTCTGACCTACAAATAAAATTTAAAAAATGGAAATAGAAAAAATTAGAGCTAATATAGCTCACAAACAAGAAATGATAAATCTAGAAAAAGACCAGTTGAGAAAGAACCAACTTATACAAGATTTAAATGTTTTACAGATGAGGCTAGATATGGAGAAAACAAATGTTAATATTAAACGAATTAGAGGTAGAGATTGAAGCACTTAATTAAACAATTAGTTTATTGATGTTTTTATAAATATATTTATCCAATAAAACCAGAGATAATGGCATATTCTAAATTAAAAATAGAAAACTTTAGAGGTATTAATTATTTAGAGATAGAAGGTTTCTCTAACGTAAATATAATTCTTGGAAAAAATAACTCATCAAAGACGAGTATACTCGAAGCTATATTTGTGTTAATTGGAAGTTTGAATCCCGAAATTCTTCTTAGAGTAAATAGATTTCGAACATTAAATTTTAATGAACAAGACGATTTTAGGCTCGTTTTTAATAATTTAAAGTATGATGAGAATATCTTAATTGAAGGAACTATCGATAAGGATACGTATAGAACTTTGGAGATTAGACCGAGTAATCAGCAAGGGAAAATATCTCATACAAAAAGAACTATTTCTGCTGATGATTTAAATGAGTTAGACTATGACTCTAGACCAGACGATATTTTTATTAATCAACTTACTTTCTTAAGTAAGTTTAAAGCTAAACACTCTAAAGAAAAATTAGTTGAAAGTAAGTTGATTTTTCGAAATGGAGAATTTATATCTGAAGTAGGTAATTATCGTAATTCAACTTTTGAAAGAGCAGTTTTTTTAACACAATCTCTACAAATGTCTATTAATCTTGAAAGAGAATTAGAGGATATAATTATATCAAAACAACAAGCAGTTATCATAGATGCTTTGAAAATAGTAGATGGAAATATCCGAGACATTACGCTTGGAAGAAATCGAATGATATTTGTAGACGTGGGTCTAAATAGAATGATACCTATAAATTTAATGGGTGATGGAGTAAGGAGAATGTTAGTTGTAATTTTATCCATTTACAATGCCAAAGGCGGTGTTGTGGTAATTGACGAAATTGAAAATGGATTATATTTTTCTACTCTAGGAAGATTATGGAAAAGCATAATAACTACTGCTGTTAAATTGAAAACACAAGTATTTGTGACTACACATAATTCTGAAACAATAAAGTCATTATATAATTCATTAATAGATTCTGATTTCAAAGACAATAAGGACGATGATTACAGAGATAATGTTATGACTTTTTCTGTAAGAAAAATATCTGAGGAACTACACAAATCATATTCATATTCATTCGACCAATTAGAGAATGCCATTGAAGAAAATTTAGAATTGAGATAAGATGCTAGTAATTATTACTGAAGGAAAAGATGAAGTTTTCATTAAAGAATATCTTGAATTTTTAGGTTATGAAAATGAAGTACATTTTAAAACTGATAGTATTGGTGGTTGGACTAAAATTAAATTATCTGAACCTATTTTAAAACGGTATCGTGATGAAGGTAATACAGTTGTTTTAGTTTTTGATGCTGATACTAGTTTAAATGATGGTGGGTACCAAAGACGTTTAGATGAAATTAATGATGTCTTAGAGGATATTGATTTAACTATTGATGTTTTTCTATTGCCTAACGGTGCTGATGATGGTGATTACGAAACATTATTAGAGCGCATCGCAGTAGCTGACAGAAGTAGGGTCTTCAGTTGTTTTGACTCTTATGAAACTTGTGTTAGAGCTTTAGAAACAGATGATTTAAAGTTTATTACACCAATTAGAAAATCTAGAATTTATGCCTATATCGAAACTTTCCCTGAATCTAATAGAGCAAGAGATAAGGAACTAAAAAGTGGGACAAATTTTTTTAAGAACCCATCTTATTGGAACTTAAATTCAGATTCTCTTCAACCGTTACATGATTTTTTAATTCCTAAGTTATAGCCTTTTATATTGTTCATTTTAAGACCATGACCTAAAATGACACACTATTTTCAGCTAAATACCTGGTTTACAACTGTATAATTTTGCCACCCTAAAAATATACACTATATTTGCTTTAGAATAATACTAAAGATTATGAAAGCAAAATATATCAGAGTTTCAACCGCAGAACAAAACACGGAAAGACAACAAACCAATTCGGAGAACTTTGAATCTATTTACATTGATAAAATTAGTGGCGCAATTCCATTCTTCGAAAGACCTCAAGGTAAAAAATTAACGAACGATGTAATTAACGGTAAAATTGACGAGGTTCACATTTCTTCAATTGACCGTATGGGAAGAAATATTTTGGATATTTTAACCGTTTCAGAATTCTTTAATAATAATGGGGTGAATTTATATGTTGAAAATATCGGTATGTATTCAATGGTGGACGGCAAATCAAACCCAATTTTTAAAATGATTATAAGTGTATTAGGTAATGTTGCAGAAATGGAACGTGCAAACATGTTAGAACGTCAAAAACAAGGTATTGAGATTGCCAAAGCAAAAGGAAAATATACTGGTAGACTATACGGCACCAAAATGAGCGATGAAGAGTTTTTAAAAAAATACAAGAATGTTATGATAGAGCTAAAAAATGGTGAATCATTGAGGAGAGCCGCAAAACTTGGAGAATGTTCTCTAGGTACTGCTCAAAAAGTAAAACGACTAACTAACCTATAATTTAAAAGCATGGCAACGCAAGGAGAAAGACAGGATTTTAATTGGAGACCTAACGACAACAGTTCAACCACACTAACGAGATATCATCAAGAAGCGGAGCATTGGGTTCGTGCTTTTAAAAATGCCGAGAGCAAACACAAGCCAGTTAATTATAAAGAAGACATTCAAACGATAGGTTTAATTATTTCCTTAGTATTGTCATTAATTACTTTAAGTTGCTTGATTTTAGTTAAAGTATTTCAATGGCTGAAATCACTATAATAAGTGACACAAAAAGAGACAACAATTTAAATTAAAAAAACCTAAATCACTAATAATTTGTTATTTAGGTTTTTGTTTTGTGACCGCGAAGGGATTCGAACCCCCAACCCTCAGAGCCGAAATCTGATATTCTATCCAGTTGAACTACGCAGCCATTATGATTAATATATTTAAGACAACTTAGCCTTAACAATATTTGATATAGTTTTTCCGTCTGCGCGCCCTGCAAGTTCCTTACTTACAAGTCCCATAACTTTCCCCATATCTTTCATACCTTCTGCTCCAACACTATCAATAGTTGCAACAACTACCGATTCTATTTCTTCATCAGATAATGCTTCTGGTAAAAATTGACTAATTACAGCTGCTTCATCAATTTCTGGCTGTGCTAAATCCTTACGATCTTGCTCCAAATAAATGGCTGCACTGTCTTTACGCTGTTTAACTAATTTTTGAAGAATTTTAAGCTCTTGTTCTTCGCTTAATTCGTCTTGAGCTCCAGCCTCAGATTGTGCCAAAAGGATTGCGGATTTAACAGCACGTAAAGCCGTTAACGCTGTTTGATCTTTTGTTTTCATAGCCGTTTTCATGGCCGACATAATATCTTGTTGTAAACTCATAGTATATTTTATATTGCGATAACAAAGATAATAAGAAAAACTGTTTTCTGATACTATCTCTTAAAAAAGAAAACCGAAATAACAGGTATTGCTATTTCGGCTTTCATGAAGTTCAAACACTAAACTTAATTCATACGTTAATCAACGTTATCATGTAAAAATGAATTGTTATTTCGTAGTTGCATATCATCATTATCATCCACACTTAAACTAGTACCTGAGATACTAGATTCAGATGAATGCCTTGCTGCGTCTAAATTTACACCTTGACGTTTGTAAGCAGGAATACGCTCAATATCATCTATTTTTGATGTATTGAATTTATAATTAAAATCCTTCATTTTTGCTCTACGTTCGGCAGCTCTTTCTTTTAAAAGCTCTGAAATAGGTGTGTGAATAGGATCTATTTCTGCTTCAGCAGCAGCAGGTTCTTGATGAATTTCTGGAGCTACAGTTTTCTTCTCAAAAGCAATTCCTGCTTCTTCAATTTCGATACTTCTTTCTGGTTTAGATGTTGGCGCTTTTTGAGGGTTTAAACTAGATTCAGCTTCAGCATAGTCATCTAAAGCATAACGAATTTCTCCCGAATCGGTTGATTTGGTAACAGGAATAACTTCAACAGGATCAGTAACAGGTATTTTCTTAATACTATCTTCTAACTCATGAACAATTTTTTCTTCTTGTTTAGGCTCAACAGGAGCAACTCCCATAGGCATATCAAAACTCAAAGTAATTTGTTGTTCTTCTTCAGTTTCTTCAGTGATAGTTTCAGCTATATTTTCGGCAGCAGGCGTTGCATCAGTAATCACAAACTCTGCTTCGTTAACTTCAGTATAAACCTCTTCATAAGTTACTTCGGTATTACGAATATCCTCTGTAGTTTTTATTAAACCTGTGCCTTCATCTTTTTTTGGTTCTGGAGAGCTAAGATCCTCTAAATCGCCTAAATCCAACGTGTGTTTTACCACTTGTGGTTCCGGAGTTTCTTCTTTAACATCAATATTTGGAACTAAAATAGCTGGACCTGTTTCCTTACGAGACAAATCCTGTTCCATTGGTTGCTCATCTTCTAAAGCATGAATAACTTTTTTAACTTCTGTATTAGAAATCTCAGCTTGTTGATCAATATCAAAACCTGTTGCAATTATGGTTACAGCAATAGACTCACCTAAACTTTCGTCTTCACCAACACCCATAATTATATTTGCACCATTTCCGGCTTCATCTTGAATATGATCGTTAATTTCTCCTATTTCATCAATAGTTATTTCTTGAGTACCAGACACTATTAGCAGCAATACATTTTTAGCACCGGTAATCTTATTATCATTTAATAGAGGAGAATCTAAAGCTTTACTAATAGCTTCTTTTGCACGGTCTTGCCCTGAGGATTTAGAAGACCCCATAATTGCAGTACCACTACTACTTAAAACTGTTTTAGCATCACGTAAATCAATATTTTGTGTATAGTGATGTGTAATTACTTCTGCAATTCCTCGTGCAGCTGTAGATAATACTTCATCTGCTTTAGAGAAACCTGCTTTAAATCCTAAATTTCCATAAACCTCACGTAGTTTATTATTATTAATAACAACTAGCGAATCTACTACACTACGCAGTTTTTCAATACCTATTTGAGCTTGTTCGTTACGCATTTTCCCTTCAAACTGGAAAGGCATTGTAACAATACCTACTGTTAAGATATCTAAATCTTTAGCCATTTTAGCAATTATAGGTGCGGCTCCTGTACCGGTTCCACCTCCCATACCTGCAGTAATAAAAATCATTTTGGTATTGGTGTCCAACATACGTTGCAGGTCCTCAAAACTTTCAACGGCTGATTTCTCTCCAATATCTGGATTAGCTCCGGCACCTAAACCTTCTGTAAGGTTAAGTCCTAATTGAATTTTATTGGGTACACCACTATTTTGTAATGCCTGTGCATCGGTATTACAAATTACAAAGTCCACGCCTTTAATCCCTTGTTGAAACATGTGATTAATTGCGTTACTTCCGCCTCCTCCGACGCCTATTACTTTAATAACATTAGATTGATTTTTAGGTAAATCAAATGAAATGCTTGTTTCGAATTCTTTGTTGCTGCTCATGAATTTCGTTTTATATATACTTAATTATTCTCTTATTTTTATTTCTTTTTAGATGGCTTATTTATTCAGCGTTATCTAAAAAATCTTTGATACGATCTGTAAACTTATCCAAAAATGATTTTTTTAGAGGCTTTGGAGCTGTTTCTACTTCTATTTGCTCCTCTTCATTTCCTTGCTCAATAACATCTTCTTCGGGCTCGGACTCCTGAGTTGCTTGTTCTTGTTCATACGCAACTTCTATTTTCTTACGCTCTTGACGCTTTAAGCCATCCATAACTAAACCAACTGCTGTTGCAAATAATGGACTTGTAATTTCATCATCACTATTACCTGCCAAATGCTCATTAGGATAACCAATACGCGTATCCATTCCTGTAATATATTCAACCAATTGTTTTAAGTGCTTTAATTGTGCACCACCACCAGTTAAAACGATACCTGCTATTAATTTTTTCTTTTGTTCTTCGTGACCGTAATTTTTTATTTCAACATAAACCTGTTCAATAATTTCCACAACACGAGCATGAATAATTCTTGAAAGGTTTTTTAATGTAATTTCTTTAGGTTCTCTTCCTCTTAATCCTGGAATAGAAACTATTTCGTTGTCTTTATTTTCGCCTGGCCAAGCAGAACCAAATTTGATTTTAAGTAACTCGGCTTGCTTTTCAATAATAGAACATCCTTCTTTTATATCTTCAGTAATAACATTTCCTCCAAAAGGAATCACAGCTGTATGGCGGATAATCCCATCTCTAAAAATGGCTAAATCGGTTGTACCACCTCCTATATCAATTAAAGCGACACCGGCTTCTTTTTCTTCCTGACTGAGAACTGCATTTGCTGAAGCCAAAGGCTCAAGTGTAATACCTTCAAGATTTAAATTAGAACTTTTAACACATCGGCCAACATTTTTAATAGATGACATTTGACCAACTACCACATGAAAATTAGCTTCTAATCGAACTCCGTACATACCTACGGGCTCTTTTATTTCAGCTTGACCATCAACTTTATATTCTTGCGGTAAAACATGAATAATTTCTTCACCAGGTAACATAACTAATTTATGTACTTGATTGATTAGCGTATCAATATCTCCATCATCTATTACCAAATCAGCATCCGGACGGGTAATATAATCACTGTGTTGTAAGCTTCGAATGTGTTGACCTGCTATACCAACCGTTACATTTTCAATTTTTAAATCGGATGCAGCTTCTGCTTGTTGAACAGCTAATTGTATAGACTGTATAGTTTGCGTTATATTATTTACAACACCACGGTGAACGCCTAAACTTTTAGACCTACCGATTCCTAAAATCTCTACCTTCCCGTATTCATTTTTACGACCAATCATAGCCACAATTTTTGTGGTTCCAATGTCTAATCCTATTGCAATATTCTCTTCCATAGTTTAAGATTTAGTGCATACTACTTGGCTATCAAACTGCAGATTCACCTTACTGTAATTATTTAATATTTTGTCTTTAAAAGCTTTCTTATAAAATGCTTTTAAATTATTTATTTTTTTATCTAATTTCGATAATGTCCCTATATAAACCTCGAAAGCACATTGTCTTAGTCTTAACGAAAGTGTCTTATCTGGATACTGATGAATACTAACAACATGCTTATTTAAAAAAGCATCGTCTTTAACTTTAACAGCCATTTCATACACCGTTTCAAGGTCCGTTTCAGTTACAGATCCTGTAACGAATGGCACTCTTGCAGTATAATTTGTTGATAAAGGCATATATGTACCTTCTTCATCTATATAAAAAGACATCGAGCTACTTACTCGAGCTATCGGTTTTCTTTGTTCTACTTCAGCTACTAAATGTCCGCTAACACCAACGTACACTTGAGCTGTCTTAATCATTGGATTTGAATTCAGGGCAGATTCCAATAAATTCAAATCTATGGTTTCTTTAGCCACGTTTTCAACACCTTCTTGATTTAGTATTAACAATTTACTAACATTTTCTTGTGTAATAAACAGATTATCATCACCATTAAAATTAATTTCTGGAGAACTCACAATACGTTGATCGTTTTTCTTGGAAGAAAACGCAAACAAGCCTATCACTAAAATTAGCAACAAACACATTTTTATGTAATTCCAATTAATTTTCATGAGTTAAAGCAACTTTAATTTTTTGAACTTCTTCTCCAATATCTCCAGCTCCTATTGTTAAAACAACATCGGCGTTACTAGCTTTAATTTTAGAAATCAATGCGTCTTTAGACACCAATTCCTTTTTATTATTTGGTATTTTATTTAATAACCATTCTGAATTTACGCCTTCGATGGGCAATTCCCGAGCTGGATAAATATCAAGCAATAAAATTTCGTCAAATTTCGACAAACTATTTGCAAAATCATCAATAAAATCACGCGTTCTTGTAAATAAATGTGGTTGAAAAACGGCTAAAACACGTTTTCCTGGATACATTTCACTTACAGCTTGATAAACTGCATTAATTTCTTCTGGATGATGAGCATAATCGTCTATATAAACCAAATCATCCGTTTTTATATGATATGAAAAACGACGCTTAACTCCTTTATAAGTCGTCAAAGCTTCAACAATCTGTTGGTGGGGGCACCCATATTCTACAGCCATTGTTAAAGCTATTAACGCATTAGACAAATTGTGTCTACCAGGTAGGTTAAATTCTACATTTTTAATATCTGCATTCGGTGTTCTTACATCAAAAACATAAGCACCATTTTTAATTTTTATATTGTGAGCTACATAATCGGAATCATCTTCAATTCCATAAGTTACTCCAGATAAAGGCAAACCATTTTTAACAAATAGTGTTCCTTGATCTTTTAATTTTTTCGAAAAATCCTCAAAAGACTTTTCTAACTCTGATGCTTCCCCATAAATATCTAAATGATCAGCATCCATTGAAGTAATACAAGCTAAATCTGGTGATAAGGTTAAAAATGACCTATCAAACTCATCAGCCTCTACAACTGTTACGTCCGTTCCGTTTAGAATTAAATTGCTATTATAATTCTCACTAATCCCTCCTAAAAAAGCCGTAACAGACACATTACACACCTTCATGATATGCCCCAAAATACTTGTAGTAGTCGTTTTACCATGCGTACCAGAAACCGCCATACAAAATGTGTTTTCAGTAATAACACCTAAAACTTCAGAACGCTTTAAAACACGATAACCACTATTTTTAAAATACACCAATTCTTTATGATCCTTCGGTACGGCAGGCGTATAAACAACCAAAGTATTCGTTGCATTCAACAAATAATCATCAAAATTAGAAACAGAGTCCTCAAAATGAATAGAAACACCTAATTCATTTAAGGCTCTAGTAATATCGGTTTCTGTTTTGTCATAACCAGATACACGCTTCCCATTGGCATGAAAATAACGCGCAAGAGCACTCATTCCGATACCTCCTATACCAATAAAATATACGTTATGTATGGATTCTAGGTTCATGTATTTGATTTATTTAACAACAATTCTACTTCATCTACAATATGCTTTGTAGCATTGACCATGGCTAATTCTTTAATATTAGCTCCTAACTGATCTTGCTTTTCTGGAGACATGATAAGTTGGATAAACTTATTTTGAAAATCAACTTCCAAATCACTCTCCTTAATTATAATAGCTGCATCTTCATTAACAATAGCTTGGGCATTTTTAGCCTGATGATCTTCAGCCACATTTGGCGAAGGAATAAAAATTACAGGCTTCCCTACGATACATAATTCGGATACAGATATAGCACCAGCACGTGATATAATAATATCGGCAGCTGCATAAGCACAAGCCATATTATTTATAAACTCGTGCACTTGAATATGCTTGGTATGATCATAAATTTTATATTTATCGTAATATAATTTACCACACTGCCAGATAACCTGAACATTATGCGTTAGTAAGAAATCGAGTTCTTTTTCTATAAGCTCATTAATGCGTCTAGCTCCTAAACTCCCTCCTAAAACTAGGATGGTTTTTTTATCTTTATCTAAATCAAAATTATCAAACGACGCATCACGTTTACTAGCAATATGTAATAAATCTTCACGAACAGGATTTCCTGTTTTTATAATTTTATCAGCAGGAAAAAAGCGTTCCAATCCATCATAAGCAACACAAATTTTGTCTGCTTTTTTAGCTAGTAACTTATTTGTAATTCCCGGATAAGAATTCTGCTCTTGTATTAAACTTGGTATTCCTTTTGATGTAGCCACTAGCAATAAAGGGCCACTAGCAAAACCACCGGTTCCAATAACAACATCCGGTTTAAACTTTGCTATTATTTGCTTTGATTTCCATAAACTGCTTAATAACTTAAAAGGAAAACTTAAATTTCTCAACGTTAGTTCCCTTTGGATTCCTGAAATCCACAGTCCTATAATTTCATAACCAGATTGCGGCACTTTATCCATCTCCATACGATCCTTGGCTCCTACAAAAAGAAACTCAGCATCTGGAAAACGCAACTTCAACTCATTAGCAATCGCAACAGCTGGATATATATGTCCACCTGTTCCACCTCCAGAAAGTATAATTTTATATGTCTTATTATCTACCACAAATACCTGCGTAATTTATTTTAAATTGTTCCTGAAAGGATATCCAAAGGATTGTCCTCACTTTGTTCTTTTTTTATTATTTCTTCTCGCTTCGCACTAACACTTAGTATAATTCCAATAGCTAAACATGTCATCCAAATAGATGTACCACCACTACTAATAAGCGGTAATGTTTGTCCCGTTACAGGGAATAACTGTACAGCAACAGCCATATTAATCAAGGCTTGAAATACAATTGGTAATCCGACACCTAAAACCACAAGCTTACCAAAAATAGTATCCGCCTTTTGAGAGACCACAACTATTCGAAAAAGCAGAGCCATGTATAAAATCATCAAACCAAAGCCTCCTATCAAACCATACTCTTCAACAATAATGGCGAATATAAAATCGGAAGATGACTGAGGAAGAAAGTTTTTCTGAGTACTTTTACCCGGACCAACTCCTTTTATCCCACCCGAAGCAATGGCTATTTTAGCTTTTTCTATCTGATAATCCTCTTCAGTTACCGTATCATCGGAAAAGCTTTCAACACGACTTATCCAAGTATCAACGCGGTTTGGCATAGCATCCGGAAAAGCTTTTGCTACCAATATAAATAATGTTAAACCTGTTAAACCCAACCCAATAATAACGGCTAGATAACGTACAGGGTAACCACCTAAGAAAACCAATATCAACACCATACAAAACATGATGGCTGTTGTAGAAAAATTTGCTGGAAGAATTAACCCTAACACAAAAAACACAGGCCCCCAAAGCGGCAGTATAGATTCTTTAAATGTTACTGCTTTATCCTTAATTCTTGCCATGTACTGTGCGACATATACCATTAAAACTACAAAAGCAAAAGTGGACGTTTGAAAGGACATACCTACCACTGGTATTCTAATCCATCTACTAGTATTCGTTCCTGATACTGATGAACCCTGCATGAGTGTTATAACCAACAGCACCAAAATAACTGGCAACAATAAAATGGATACTGCTTTATAATAACGATACGGTGTTTTATGAACCAAAAACAATATTAAAAACCCTAATACCAAGTGCATAAAATGTCCGAAGAAAATTGAAAAAGTTCCTTTTCCTGCACCTGTATAAGCCAAATTACTAGCCGCACTATAAACGGGTAAAAATGAAAATATGGCCAACAGTGCCACAATAGCCCAAATTAACCGATCTCCCTTTATATTTTTAAATACGTCTTGCACGTTTTATACGCCTATTTTATAGTTATTAATTTAATTACAGATCTCTAACAGCTTCTTTAAACTGACGTCCGCGGTCCTCATAGTTTTCAAATAAATCAAAACTAGCACAAGCTGGCGAAAGCAATACGTTATCGCCTGACTCAGCTAATTTATAAGCTATTTTTACTGCCTCACTCATATATTGAGTTTCAACAATAACATCAACCATAGACTCAAAATTTTCCAATAATTTTTTATTATTTACGCCCAAACAGATAATAGCTTTTACTTTTTCATTAACAAAAGGAAACAATTCTTCGTAATTATTACCTTTATCCTCACCTCCAACAATCCAAACAGTTGGAGCTCCCATACTCTCTAACGCATAGTAGGTTGCATTAACATTAGTTGCCTTAGAATCATTTATATAATTCACCTTATTTATTTTCAACACCTCTTCCAAACGATGCTCTACACCGTGAAAATTCTCTAAACTCTCACGTATAGTTTGTTTTCTAATTTTTAGTAGGTGCGCAACTGTAGACGCTGCCATAGCGTTTTTTAAATTATGCTTTCCTTGTAATGCTATATCTTTTGTTGACATAATTATCTGATTATTATCTATTGTTATTATCAATGTTTCTTTTTCTAAATATGCGCCATTTTCAATTTTACGTGTTAATGAAAACGGCAATAATGTTGACTCTACTGGGTGTTTATCTAACCAATCACAGATTACTACATCATCTGCATCATAAATCAAATAATCCTTTGATGTTTGATTCATAGCTATGCGAAATTTTGATGCCGTATAAGCATCAAAATCATAATTGTAACGATCTAAATGATCTGGTGTAATATTTAACAACACTGCTATATGTGGATTAAAATTCACACAATTATCTAATTGAAAACTACTTATTTCCAAAACATAATTTGGCGAATCACACAACAAGACCTGTTTTGCAAAACTATCGCCAATATTACCTGCCAAACCAACTTCTAGTTCCTGACTTAACAAGTGATGAATTAAGGTAGCGGTGGTTGTTTTTCCATTACTACCCGTTACACCCACTAGAGTCGCTTCCGTAAAACTTGCTGCAAATTCAATTTCAGAAATAACCAAAACATCATTTTCAAGCAAACGCTTTACTAACGGCACTGTATTTGGAATTCCTGGACTTTTAACTACTAAATCGGCATTTAAGATTAACTCTACTGTATGCTTTTTAGCCTCCCAGTTAATGTCATTATCTTTAAGAACGTTTAAATATTTCTCTTTAATTTCTCCTTTATCTGACACAAAAACGTCATAACCTTTTGCCTTACCTAAAAGCGCTGAACCAACACCACTTTCTCCTCCTCCTATAACGACTAACCTTTTCATATTATAGTATCAGAAAGTTATCTTATCTTCAGTGTAACGATGGTTATTACTGCTAGTAAAATTCCAACAATCCAAAATCGTGTTACAATCTTACTTTCATGATATCCTGATTTTTGGTAATGATGATGCAAGGGCGACATTTTAAATATGCGTCTACCTTCTCCAAACTTCTTTTTAGTATACTTAAACCAACTTACCTGCATAACAACAGATAAATTCTCTGCTAAAAAAATACCACACAAAACAGGAATCAACCATTCTTTTCTTACCGCAATAGCTATAACTGCTATAATCCCACCAATTGTTAAACTCCCCGTATCTCCCATAAATACTTGTGCCGGATATGTGTTATACCAAAGAAAACCAATTAGAGCCCCCACAAAAGCAGCTATATAAATTGTAATTTCCTCAACTCTTGGGATGTACATAATATTCAGATAATCGGAGAATATAATATTACCTGACACCCAAGTAAATATTCCTAGCGTAAGCACAATTATAGCAGAGGTTCCTGCTGCCAATCCATCAATACCATCTGTTAGATTAGCTCCATTAGAAACTGCTGTAATAATAAAAATAGCCGCTAGAATAAAAATTACCCACGCATATTTAGCTGCAGCAGGACTTATCCAAGTTATCAAATCGGCGTAATCAAATTCATTTTCTTTAACAAAAGGAATTGTTGTCTTTGTTGACTTTTCTTCCATTTTAAACAACTTAGACGATTCCACATTGGGGTTTGCTGCCAAAATCTCCATCTGCTGTGCTTGGGGTAACTTTTCTTTAAGCGTAACTTCTGGATGAAAATATAAAGTAGCCCCTACTATAACACCTAATCCAACTTGCCCCAAGACCTTAAAACGCCCTTTAAGACCTTCTTTATCATTCTTAAATTTCTTAATATAATCATCTATAAAACCTATTGTACCCATCCACAAAGTGGTCACTATCAACAATATGATATATATATTCTCTAGCTTAGCGAATAATAAAACAGGAATTAAAGTGGCTAAAATGATTATAATACCCCCCATAGTTGGAGTACCAGCTTTTTCAACTTGCCCCTCTAACCCCAAATCACGGATAGTTTCACCAACTTGCTGTTTTTGAAGAAAACGTATAATACGACGTCCAAAAATAGTTGATATCAACAAGGATAAAATGATGGTCACAGCAGCCCTAAAGGTTAAAAAACCAAATAACGCCGAACCCGGAAAATCATAATACTTGTCTAAGTATTCAAATAGGTAATACAACATATTATTTATCTAATTGTTTTAATAATTCCTGAACTATCTTAAAATCATCAAAATCAAAACGCTCACCGTTTATCTCTTGATAGTTTTCATGACCTTTTCCCGCTATCAATATGATATCGTTTGACTTAGCCATCTGGCAAGCCGTTTTAATAGCTTGTTTTCTATTCGTTACTGAAACGGTTTTTTTATAATTCTGTGGTTCAACACCAGCCTCCACCTCTTCTATAATAGTGTCGGGATTTTCACTCCTAGGATTATCACTCGTAAAAACCACTTTAGTACTTAGAGCTGAAGCTATATGCCCCATTTTTGGTCGCTTTGTCTTATCACGATCACCACCACAACCAACAACCGTAATCAATTCTTCATTATTAGTACGGATACTATTTATTGTTTCTAAAACATTTTTTAACGCATCCGGCGTATGCGCATAATCCACAATAGCCGTTACATTTCCTTCCGAAATGATATATTGAAAACGCCCTGAAACACTTTTCAAATCACTTATCAAACGTAAAATTTCTACATGTTCTAAGCCTAACAATTCTGCAACACCATAAATAGCCAATACATTATAAGCATTAAAACTACCTATTAAGCGGGTCCAAACATCATTCCCATTAACTTTCAACAATAAGCCTGTAAACTGATTTTCTAATATTTGCGCTTGATAATCTGCGTAAGTTTTTAAAGCATAGGTTACTTTTTTTGCTTGGGTATTTTGCAGCATCACCGAACCATTTTTATCATCCGTATTAACCAACGCAAACGCATTTTTAGATAAACCGTCAAAAAAAGCTTTTTTCACATCGCGGTACTCCGCAAAACTGCTATGATAATCTAAATGGTCATGGGATAAATTTGTAAACACACCTCCTACAAATTGCAAACCTTCTGTACGTTTTTGATGAATACCGTGAGAACTAACCTCCATAAAACAGAACTCTACCCCCGCTTCATTCATCATTTTTAAATACCTGTTTATCGTTAATGAATCTGGAGTTGTATGCGTTGCTTTAAACGCCATATCATCCACCACAATTTTCACAGTTGACAATAAACCAACCTTAAAACCAGCATTTTTAAACAATTGATACAACAAGGTTGCGATAGTCGTTTTCCCATTAGTACCTGTCACACCAACCAACTTCAGATCAGCTGAAGGATTTCCATAAAAATTAGAAGCCATTAGAGCTAAAGCACTAGAAGCGTTAGCTACTTCAACATACACAATTCCATCTACTAAAACATCAGGTAAGATTTCACAAACAACCGCAATACAACCAGCTTCGATTGCTATATTAATATATTTATGACCATCGGAAACAGTTCCTTTAATAGCCACAAAAACATCACTATCAGCTACATCTCTAGAATCAAAAACAATACGCTCCACTGCAACACCTGTATCACCAGATACCGCTAGCAAAGGCACTTTATACAATATGTCTTTTAAAACCATCATGATGTTTGTATTGTTACTTTTTGATTTTTCTTAATCTTAACTCCTTTAGATATTGACTGCTTTTTTACACGACCAACACCATCCATCTCCACTTTCAACCCCAAATTCTCCAACAAGGCAACTGCATCCATTGCTGGCAAACCAACAACATTCGGCATGATAGTCTTGTACGTTTGAGCTGTTTTGTAATATGCATCATACGCTTTTGCTACAGCTATATCATTCACCTCTAAAGTTTCCACCTCATCAATAATAGGTGTATCTGTAAATATTTTTTGAGCTATCCTTTTAAATACTGGTCCAGAAACATCTGCCCCGTAATACCCTTTTTTCACACTTGGTTTATGAATTACCACTATGCAAGAATATTTTGGATTTTCAGCAGGGAAGTACCCAGCAAAAGACGACACATATTTTGGATTCGTTTTAGAACTCTCTTTCCAATACTCAAACTTAGCTGTACCTGTTTTTCCTGCCATTGAAAAATAAGGTGAATACAACGAACGCCCAGTTCCACGAACAACAGCATTTTTTAGTATTTCACGTATCTCCCCCAAAGTTTTATCGGATGCTATTTTTTCATTAATCACATACTTATCAAAAGCCTCAACCGGCCTATCAAGCTCTTTCACTTCTTTTATAAATCGCGGTTTTACCATAACCCCATCATTAGCAATTGCATTATAAAATGTTAATGTTTGTAATGGTGTTAGTCTTAAATTATAACCAAACGACATAGAAGGCAAAGCCGCTTTACTCCAAATCTTATCGCCAGGCTCCGGAATAACCGGCTTTCCTTCCCCAAGAATTGGCAACCCTAAAGGTTTATCTAAAGACCAACTCTTTAATCGGTCTATAAATTTCTCTGGATTAGCAGCGTAATTATCATCTATTATACTCGCAATACCCACATTAGAAGAAACTTCCAAAATGCGTGCTGCTGAAATTTTACCGTACCCACCATGCTTGGAGTCACGTATTGTATTCCTATAGAAAACTTTACGCCCTTTTTTAGTATCAATTACAGTTGATGTATCAATAACTTTATCCTCTAATGCCGCCATCAAAGCCATAACTTTAAAAGTAGAACCTGGCTCATGAGACTCACCAACAGCATAGTTTAACTTTTCATAATAACCACCACTCTTTGTTTTTCCCAAATTAGAAATAGCGCGGATTTCACCCGTAGCAACTTCCATAACCACTACACTACCATGTTCAGCCTCATAATATTCTAACTGCTGCAACAAGGCGTGATGTGCAATATCCTGGATATTAACATTTAGAGTTGTATAAACATCATAACCATCTTTTGGCTCTATTTGATTAAAATCTGCAATAGGCTTCCATTGTCCTTTTCCTATTTTCTGCTTTAAACGCCTTCCGTCCGTTCCCTGCAAATACTTCTCACCAAAAGCTCCATCTATACCTGCTCGCGTAGCATTTCCTTCATCATCAAATCGCTCGTAACCAATAGAACGTTGCGCAATCCCCCCTAAAGGATGTTCACGCCTTGTAGTTTGCTCCACAATTAGACCTCCTTTAAAAGCTCCAAGATTTAACAACGGAAAATTTCTGATACGAACATAATCAGAATACCCTATATTTCTCGCCAACAGATAGTATCTATTTCTATTAACACGTGCTTTTCTAATTTCCTTTTGATAATAAGTAGAAGGTTTACCAGAATACTTAGATAGTGAATCCGATAAAGGCTTAAGATATTTCTCGAATCTTGCTGAAGTTGGCGTGATAGCATCAATACGTATATCATATTTCGGAACAGAGGTCGCTAACAAATTCCCGTTTACCGAATACACATTACCACGATTAGCAGGAATAACAACATCCTTAAGTGTTCGTTTTTCAGCCATACTACGATACTTCTCACCCTGCAGCATCTGTATACTCAAAAGCTTAAATACAACTGCTATAGCGAAGATAAACATACATCCTGCTACAAAATACAATCGGTTTAATATGTTCTTCTCGTTTGTTGCCAAGCTGAACTACTTTTTAGATTTAACTTTAATTTTAGTGGGTGGAATTTCCGAGACCTGCAATCCTTTAGCCTTCATTTTATATTCCACTACTGTTTCCTTCTTCAACTCCATAAGCCTTGTTCTACCATCCACAAAAGACGACCTCAATTCTTTTGCTTCATTATTCAAACGTGCAATTTGATGCACTTTTTTATCTGCACTATGAGCACTCGCAATCATAACTATAGCCAAAAGCGACAAAAACAAAATCATTCGCCAATTTTTTGACGCGTTCTCATTCACTAAAAACGCCCCCTTAACTATACTAGAAAACTTTTCTTTCATACCAACACCCTTTTTCAAGGCTCACTTAACTTAAAGCACTAACAGATTATTATTAAACGTTTGAACTATATTTTTTCCGCAATTCGAAGCTTAGCACTTCTAGCACGGTTATTTATTCGTATTTCCTCTTTAGTAGGCACAATTAATTTACCCACTTTCTTTAACGGCACATCAAAATTACCAAACACATCTCGCTCTGGCTCACCTTCAAAAAGACCGTTTCTAATAAAGCGCTTCACCAATCTATCCTCTAAAGAATGATACGAGATAACACTTAGACGCCCTTTTTCCGCCAACAACCCTGGCGACTGCTCTAAAAAAGACTTAAGAACTGCTATCTCCTGATTAACCTCTATACGTATAGCCTGATAAATTTGAGCCAACACTTTATTTTCTTTCTTATGATTTAAAAACTTCTGCAAAGCTTGCTTTAGCTGTACACTTGTTTTAATAGGCACTTCCTTACGCTGCTCAACAATAGCTCTAGCCATTGCCGGCGCTTGTCGCAATTCACCATATTGGAGAAGCACATTTTTTATTTCCTCTTCATCATAATCATTCACCACATGGTAAGCCGACAAATTACTTTTCTGATCCATACGCATATCTAAATCCGCTTCAAACCTTGTAGAGAAACCACGCTCAGCAACATCAAACTGATGTGACGACACTCCAAAATCAGCCAAAATACCATCTACTTTTTTTACACCATAAAAGCGCAAAAACCGCTTCATATACTGAAAATTCTCATGGATCAACGTAAAACGCTCATCATCTATAGCATTCTCTAAAGCATCAGGATCTTGATCAAAAGCAAACAAACGCCCTCCCTCTCCTAAGCGACTTAATATTTCTCGACTATGACCGCCACCTCCAAAAGTAACATCCACATACACGCCGTCCGGATTGATATTCAAACCATCAACCGTCTCTTTCAACAATACAGGGTTATGATATTCCATAATCATCATCATCTTGTCCCATTACTTCTTCAGCTAAATCCGCAAAATCTCCGGTAGCATCATCAATGGCTTGTTCGTACTTATCTTTATCCCAAATTTCAACAATATTAACAGCTGAAGACATTACTATCTCTTTCGAAATACCTCCAAAAATCACCAAATCCTTTGGTATCAACAACCTACCAGCAGCGTCAACTTCAACTATTTTTACACCAGCCGTAAAACGCCTGATAAAATCATTGTTCTTCTTTTTAAACCGATTCAACTTATTAATCTTCTGCATTAAGACCTCCCACTCTGACATTGGATACAACTCCAAACACGATTGAAAGACCGCTCTTTTTATAACAAACCCATCCTGAAGCACTGGCGACAACTGCTTTTTTAGCGCAGCAGGCAACATAAGACGTCCTTTTGCGTCTACCTTGCATTCGTATGTACCTATTAATGAGTTCAAAAGAAAATTTTTAGATTCTCGGGTTTAAGTTTCAAATATATTGAAATTTTACCACCTTTTACCACCTTTTACCACATTGTTAATAATTAATTAATTAACATAGCTACGAAAATCATTTCCAACACACTAAACACCTCTTAAACACTACCTATCAACAACTTAAAAAGTGGGAAAATTTAACAAATAGTAATTGTTAATATCTTGAACTCTAAACAAAAGCGTCTGTTTTAAGAAAAGTGAATATATTATGAATGAATTACCTATATTTGTTTAAGAAAAGAAGAACCAATTAATGGCGCACAGATTAAAAAAGGAAAATAGTTTTAGCTACATTGAGGTAGGAGAAGGCAAACCAATAATTGTATTACACGGGTTAATGGGCGGTTTAAGTAACTTTGACTCCGTTACAAATCACTTCAGTAGAAAAGGTTATCGTGTAATAATTCCTGAACTACCCATTTACAGTATGTCTTTACTAAAGACCAACGTAAAAAGCTTTGCCAAATATCTTCATGACTTCATTGAATTTAAAAAATTAGATGATGTTATTTTGTTAGGAAATTCTTTAGGAGGACACATAGGTCTTTATCATACTAAATTATATCCTAAAAAAGTAAAAGCACTTATTATTACCGGGAGCTCAGGACTATACGAAAGTGCCATGGGTAGTGGGTATACAAAACGAAGTGACTACGAGGTAATAAAGAAAAAAGCACAAGATGTATTTTATGACCCTGCAGTTGCTACTAAAGAAATTGTAGATGAAGTTTACGAGACTGTTAACGACAGACATAAACTGGTAAAAACATTAGCCATTGCTAAGAGTGCCATTCGTCACAACATGGCTAAAGACCTACCCAACATGGAAACTCCAGTTTGTATTATATGGGGTAAAAATGACAATGTAACACCTCCAGAGGTTGCTGTTGAATTTGACGAATTACTTCCAAATTCCGAATTGTTTTGGATAGACAAATGTGGACATGCAGCCATGATGGAACATCCAGAAGAATTTAACAGCATTATGAATGCTTGGCTAGTAAAACACGAGCTTTAACCTTTAACTAATTTTCAACCAAATAGATATGGAAATTAAATCAGCAGAATTTGTAATGAGTAATTCTGACGTTGCTAAATGTCCAAAAAACCTACTTCCTGAGTATGCGTTTATTGGCCGTAGTAATGTTGGGAAATCGTCATTAATAAACATGCTAACAAACAGGAAAAGTTTAGCAAAAACATCTGGAAGACCTGGAAAGACACAATTGATAAATCATTTTTTAATAAACAAAAACTGGTTTTTAGTCGATTTACCCGGTTATGGTTATGCGCGCGTTTCTAAAAGTTCTAAAAAAACATTTCAGAAATTTATAACTAATTATTTCAATCAACGCGAACAATTGGTTTCCGCTTTTGTATTGGTTGACATTAGACATAAGCCTCAACCTGTTGACCTAGAATTCATGTCTTGGATGGGAGAAAATGGCGTACCATTCTCAATTATATTCACAAAAGCAGACAAACTGAAGCCTCAAGCAATTAATAGACACATAGCTGACTACACAGCTATACTATTAGAAACTTGGGAACAAATGCCAAACTACTTTGTAACCTCTTCCTCTAAAAACATTGGCAAGGAAGAACTGCTTAACTACATTCATGAAATAAATGAAAATATGGAAACGGAGTAAAAATCTGCTTCATTTCAACTTACAAGAACAAGAATACGGAGTTATTTATTTCTTAATAAAGACTCTTAATCACATCACTAAGACTTAACATCTAAGGCATCACGAAGCGCATTTCCTACTAACATAAACGCCATAACCAAGCTCATAATACAAACCCCAGGAATCAAAGCTAAATAAGCCTTACCTAATATAATATAGTTGTAATGATCTTTTATCATTGCTCCCCAACTAGCCATTGGAGGTTGCGCACCAATACCTAAGAAACTCAAACCACTTTCGATTAAAATGGCTGCAGCGAAATTTGCTGCTGATATAACTATAACCGGAGCCATAATATTTGGAAGAATATGCTTAGTTATAATTCTAAAATCGTTATACCCTAAAGCTCGTGCTGCTGTAACATACTGCATTTGTTTAACCCCCATAATCTGACCTCTAACTACACGCGCAACTTCAACCCACATAGTTAAACCTACAGCAATAAACACTTGCCAAAACCCTTTACCTAAAGCTAATGTAATAGCAATAACCAACAACAAGGTTGGAATAGACCAAGACACGTTTATAAACCACATAATAACAGCATCTATTCGACCACCAAAATACCCAGCGACACTCCCCATAAACACCCCTAAAACGAGGGAAATAAAAACAGCTATAAACCCTATAAAAAAAGAGATTCTTGCACCCACTAATATCCTACTTAATAAATCACGGCCATACTTATCGGTACCGAAAATAAATGTTTTTGAAGTTATTAAATTGGTTTCCGAAAGCCCTTCCATGGAAATGGTTTTCACCATACCTTGAAGACCATCGGAAGCATATTCTGTATATTGCAATTCATCACCATTTACAATATAAGAAGTTATAGGAATCTCCGTATCTTGATTTTTATCACCAAAAAATAATTTTGAAACTACAGACTGCTCAACCTGATCCTCCTGAGGAATAGTAAGCATTTGCACAGTAAAACCTGGACGCTTAGAATGAATAGTTAAATGCATCTGATTAGCATATTCAGAGCTGTCCGGCGCTAAAACATAAGCAAACACAGAAACCAACCCGATACAAACAATAAAAATCAAACTAAAAACGCCCCAGAAATCTTTTTTAAATTTCTGGAGCGCTAATTGACTTAATGAGCTAGATTCGTGACTCATAAATTTATTAATCCTTTACTGTAGCTACTTTTTTAATAGAATACGATGCTTTTAAATCTTCTAAAACATGAAGTGCTTCTTCTACATAAACATCTTTACTTAAGCTTTCATGCCAGCGGTTTCGCTTATCTTGTAATACTGTATCTTGTTCAAAAAGCTTTTGCTCATATGGCAATGAATTGTATGTTAAATTGGTTTGATACTCACCTATTTTTTCAAAAGTTTTAGACTCAGATTCATTAGAATCTAACTGAGCTTTATAATCAACATATTTTAATGGGTAATTTTTTTCATCCATTCTGGCACGCACCCATTTTGCATTCTCCTCAATCAACTTAAGTTGTTCGTTATTTTTCATTCTACTATTACTCATGGAGATAGTTTTATCGTAATCAAAATAGCCTTCCCATAACTCATAATCAGCAGCATCAATCTCATCCCAAGTTAAAGGGTTCTTTTGATCCTTCTCACCAATATCTATAAACGAAAAACGATCTGGAACAATAACATCACTTTTAACACCTTCTAACTGTACAGAACCACCATTAATACGGTAATATTTCTGTCTAGTCACTTTTAAGGCTCCTAAATCGCCAATTTGATTATTCTTAACCATACGGTTTAAGTCGTAAAAAGATTGCACAGTTCCTTTACCATAAGTCTGTTGACTCCCTATAATAATTGCGCGTTTATAATCCTGCATAGCGGCCGCCATAATTTCGGAAGCAGAAGCAGAAAATTCATTAACTAAAATTACTAAAGGACCGTCCCAAACAATAGACTTATCGGTATCATTTAAAACCTCTTTTGGGTCTTCAGTAGAACGCACTTGTACAATTGGACCATCTTCTATAAACAAACCTGCCATTTCAACAACTGTTTGTAAAGATCCTCCGCCATTATTACGTAGATCTAAAACCAGACCTTCCATACCTTGTTTTTTAAGACGAATAATTTCTCGTTTCACATCAGATGCTGCGTTCAACTTTTTATAATCATCAAAATCAGCATAAAATTTAGGCAAATTAATTATCCCAAAATTCTTACCATCTTTTTCTACAAAAGCAGATTTCGCATGGGTTTCTTCAATTTCTACAACATCACGAGTAATTTTTATCACCTCGGTTGTTCCGTCTACTTTTTTAACCGTCAAATACACATTAGTTCCTTTTGGCCCTTTTATAAGCTTAATAGCATCATCAATACGCATACCCGTAATAGTAACGGCTTCTTTTTCATCTTCTTGACGCACCTTCATAATAACATCACCAACCTCTAATTCTTTTCCGCGCCATGCTGGACCTCCAGAAATAAGTTCTAATATTTTAGTATTGCCATTACGCTTCTGTAAACGCGCACCAATACCTTCTAATTTTCCGGCCATGTCCTGATTGAAAGCCTCTTTATCTTGCGGTGCAAAATAGGTTGTATGAGGATCAAATTCTTGAGCTATAGCATTAATATAAAACACAAACCAATCATCACGTTCCATATCATCAATGTAATCATTGTAATAAATATCAATCGTTTTTAACGTTGATTTACGAGCTTCAATTTCAATTTCTTTAAGTGTTTTTTTCTCTATACGATCTGTATTTAAAGAATCGGCCTTAGCATTTAATGTTTCAATATTCTCTTGTTCATACATTAAATCATCATAACTAGCTAAGTTGGTATATTTTAATCGCTGTCTCCAACGGTTTGTTAACTCTTTTTTATTGGAAACATAATCTATGGCGTCATAATCAGCATTGTATGTTTCGTTTTTTGTATAGTCAAACGGTTTATCAAGAATATCTTTATAAATATCTTTCGCCTCTTCAATACGTTGTATAAGACGCTCATGTGTTAAATTAAAAAATGAAATATTATAATTTCTTAACTGATCGTCTATTTGATCTTTATACTCAGAAAATTCTTCAATATCCGATTTATAGAAATATTGTTTTAAGGGATCTAACTGATTTAAGTAATCTGTATAAACTGCTTCCGAAAAGTTATCATCTATAGTTTTAGGGTCGAAATGACCGCGCTCTAACACGTAGGTAATAACTTGAATTAATAATTTATCCTTATCGGGGTTATCAAATGTTTTAGTTGTAAAGCTGCAGGAAGCAAAGGCAAGCAGGAGCAGTAATACGAGTATATTGTAATTCCTTTTCATAATTCTCAAAAAAAGCATAGTATATTTTTCACTAAATTAACTAAAAAACCATGCCAAAATAATCAATTGCTATTAATTTTTTGTTAAAGCAGATAAATTAAGGCTTTACATATGATTTTATGTATTTTAGCAATATAAAATAATTAGGATAATTATGAGTAAAAGACCCTTGATTTTAGTAACTAATGACGATGGCATAACAGCTCCAGGCATTCGAGCTTTAATTGATGCTGTTAAAGAAATTGGCGACATTGTAATTGTTGCACCCGATAGTCCACAAAGCGCAATGGGGCATGCCATTACTCTTAATTCTACCTTACATTTAGAGCAAGTTACAATTGATGATTCTGGACGCACAGAATATAGTTGTTCTGGAACACCCGTAGATTGTGTTAAACTTGCCGTAAATGAAATTTTAGACAGAAAACCTGACCTTTGTGTTTCCGGTATTAATCACGGTTCAAACTCATCAATTAATGTTATTTATTCAGGGACTATGAGTGCTGCTTTAGAAGCTGGTATTGAAGGTATTCCCGCTGTAGGCTTCTCGCTTCTTGATTTTAATTATAATGCCGATTTTACTGCAGCGAAATCAATTGCCAAAAAAGTAGTTCGCGAAATCTTAGCAAACGGACTACCTAAGGATGTGGTACTTAATGTAAACATTCCCAATCTAAAAGAAGATGCCATAAAAGGCATTAAAATATGCCGTCAAGCTAAAGCCAATTGGGAAGAGAAATTTGACAAAAGACAAACACCGCAAGGAAAAGATTATTACTGGTTAACAGGAAAATTTGTTAATCAAGATAAAGGCGAAGACACCGACGAATGGGCTTTAGAACATGGATATGTATCGGTTGTTCCGGTCCATTTTGATTTAACAGCTCACCATTATGTTCAACAATTAAATACTTGGAATTTTAATGATTAAAAAAGAAGTTTTTATCGGATTCGTAGTTGGTTTAATAGCCAATAGTATCGGCTTGTATTTAGCAACTATTTTTTTGGGAAATCATGACGATTTTTTAATATCGCTTAAAAACGCATCAGCCGAGGGTTTCTTAGGTAAACTATTTAGCTTGGGTGCTGTTTTAAATCTTATGGCTTTTTTTATTTTTCTAAAAAAGAAACAAGATTATCGTGCTAGAGGAGTCTTATTAGCAACCATTTTTGTGGCTGTATTTACATTTCTAATAAAATTCATATAGTATGAAATATTATATAATTGCAGGTGAAGCTTCTGGCGATTTACATGCTTCAAACCTTATGAAAGCATTAAAAGCAGAAGACGCTCAAGCAGAATTCCGTTATTGGGGTGGCGACTTAATGCATGCAGAAGGTGGCCATTTGGTGAAGCATTACAAAGAACGTTCGTTTATGGGTTTTGCTGAAGTAATCATGAACCTCTCCTCTATTTTTAAAGATATTGATTTATGTAAAACCGATATCGCAGACTACCAACCTGATGCTATTATTTTTATTGATAATTCAGGTTTTAACTTACGCATTGCAAAATGGGCTAAACAACAAGGTTTTAGAACTAATTATTACATTTCACCGCAAGTTTGGGCGTCTCGTTCTGGGCGTGTAAAAGCAATAAAGCGTGATATTGATGCTATGTATGTTATTCTGCCCTTTGTAGAAACATTTTACAAAACTCATAACTACGATGTGAATTTTGTTGGACACCCGCTAATTGATGCTATATCTGGGAGAGAACAAGTAGATGAAGCAACCTTTCGTCAGACACACAAATTAAGTGACAAACCCATTATAGCTTTATTACCAGGAAGCAGAAAACAAGAAATATCAAAAATGCTTTCGGTAATGCTTAGTTTGGTTTCGGACTACCCGGATTATCAGTTTGTAATTGCGGGAGCACCAAGTCAAGATTATGCGTTCTACGCACAGTTTATCAAAGATTCAAATGTGCATTTTATATCAAATAAAACTTACGACCTTTTAAGTGTTTCTTATGCCGCATTGGTAACATCCGGAACAGCTACACTTGAAGCGGCTTTATTTAAAGTCCCTGAAGTTGTTTGCTACAAAGGAAGTTGGTTATCATACCAAATTGGTAAACGTCTTATAAAACACATTAATTTTATTTCGTTAGTGAATTTAATTATGGATCGTGAAGTTGTAACCGAATTAATCCAATCAGATTTTACTACTAAACGTTTAAAATTAGAATTAGATAAAATTTTAGAATCAGAAAAACGAGCGAAGCTATTTTCAGAATATTATGAGTTGGAGCAAAAATTAGGCGGCAAAGGAGCTAGTGCTAAAACCGCTAAGTTAATTTACAAATCGCTTTTAAACGAAACCTAAATTTTAGATATTAATACAAAACCACCTATTTCCAAAAGCATGCAAAGAAGCTTACTTATATTATTGTGTTTAGTCGTTTTTTCAGCTTGTAAATCGACCAAAACCCCCACTAAATCGTCTAAAAAAAACAACACTTCGGTAACTAGTACTAAAGGAAAATCCACAAGTAGAAACACCGATAAAGCTAAGGCCAATTCAATTATAGATTATGCCAAAACTTTTGAAGGTGTAAAATACAAATATGGGGGCAGTACCAAAAAAGGCATGGACTGTTCAGGACTTGTTGTTACATCATTTAAAAAAGAGGAAATCCAACTTCCGCGTACCACTTCACAGTTAGCACTAACAGGAGATTGGGTAGATGTTAAAAAAGTACAAGAAGGAGATTTACTTTTTTTTGCTACTCAAAAAAATAGCAGAAAAATAAATCATGTAGGCATAGTTACAGAGTCTAGAGCAGGGTATGTTGCATTTATTCATGCTTCAACAAGTAAAGGTGTTATGATTTCTGAACTTTCACAACGGTATTGGTATTTTGCTTTCGTGCAAGCTAGACGCATACTATAAAGCATATATTTTGTAACTTACTATTGTGAAACTACTTGATTTTCCAATAGTTAAACTAACATTTTGTTATATGTTAGGAATTTTAGTGAATTTGTACTTTGCATTTTCGCTAAAGCTTTCAATGACTATAAGTGTCATATTTCTACTTGTATTTGTTGCGTTTTACATCCTAAACAAAAACACATTTAAAAAGTATATTGCATTTGGTGCTATAACATATTTAACTGTTATAAGTTTAAGCAACTTAAGCGTTCAAATCAATAATCCCCTATATAACAAAACACATTTCACACATAATTACAATATTAAACACCCCGAATATTCAAGGTTTCAATTACAAATTACTGAGCATTTAAAACCCAACAACTATTATCAGCGATATACAGCAAAATTAGAATACATAAACAATCTTAAAGTATCTGGCAACATACTCTTAACCGTTAACAAAGAGAACCAACAAAAAACATACACTGTAGATGACAAGCTTATCACATACGGTAAATTATCTGCACTTCATGATCCATTAAATCCATATCAGTTTAACTATAAAAGCTATTTAGAAAATCATCAAATTTACGCAGAACTAAAAGCATCACCAGAACAACTAACCGTAATTCCAACAAACAAACAGAGTATTTATGGTTTTGCAGATAATATTAGACGTAACCTAAATAGAAAGCTAGTAAAATATAACTTTTCTGAATCAGAATTAGCCGTTATTAATGCGCTTTTATTAGGGCAAAAGCAAAGCATTAACAAAGATCTATATACTGATTATGTACAGGCAGGAGCTATTCACATATTAGCTATATCCGGATTGCATATTGGGATTATTCTTTTAATCCTTAAGTGGTTACTAAAGCCTTTAATATTAACCAAAAACGGGCACTATATAAAGGCTATCATAATCCTAATTATCTTATGGAGTTATGCTGTAATTGCAGGTTTATCTCCATCTATTTTACGCGCAGTAACCATGTTTAGCTTAATAACTATTGGGATGTATTTAAAACACCTTTCTAACATATATAACACACTCGCTATCTCCGCTTTTTTACTACTTATAATTAACCCACTTTTGCTAATAGAAGTTGGTTTTCAATTAAGTTATTTAGCAGTGATAGGTATTGTTGCTATAAATCCTTTATTATTTAAAGTATTAAAAACACGGTACCGCTTACTAAATAAATTTATAACCCTTATTACTGTTTCGCTTTCTGCTCAATTAGCCATATTACCATTAAGCCTATATTATTTCCATCAATTTCCAGGTTTATTTTTAATAACAAATGTGGTTATCATCCCATTATTAGGGTTCATACTTGGTTACGGTATTCTTGTTTTCTTCATGGCTAGTATAAATATCCCACAAAACATACTAACTGATGGTTTTGGGGATGTCATAAGTTTGATGAATCAATTTTTCAAATGGATAGCACAACATGAACTATTTGTAATAAAAGACATTCCAATGAATTGGCTGTTAACACTAACACTTTATATACTAATATTTTCAGCGACCCAATTTTTCATTAAAAACTCATACAAGCGACTTGTAATAGCGCTCTCTTGCATTGGTTTCTTTCAAATTAGCGTTTTCTTGAATAAACAGTGGCACAGACAAGGAAAAGAATTTATTATTTTTCACAAAAGCAAACACAGTATTATTAGTGAAAAACATGGAAGTAAAGCAGTCATACATCATACTTTAAATTCTGAAAACTTAGATTTTGAATATAACATTTCAAATTATAAAGTAGGTCGATTTATAGATAAGTTAACCTATAAAAATCTACAAAACATCTATAAACACAACAACCAATATCTTTTAATAGTAGATAGTTTAGCTGTATACAAAAACCTTCCTTTTAAACCAGATTATGTAATATTAAGTCAGTCGCCAAAAATTAATTTAAACAGGCTTTTAGACTCTTTAAACCCAAAAGTAATAGTAGCCGATGGTAGCAATTATAAATCCTTTGTAAAGCATTGGAAAGAAACTTGTAAAAAAAGAAAACGCCCTTTTCACTATACAGGCGAAAAGGGCGCTTTTATACTGAAATAAGAAAACCTTAGTTTGAAAATTCAGGTTTAAAATTACTAGCGTAAACTTGAAAATCTTTTTGGGTTTTAAAATTTACATGTTCATTGTTTTTAAACAATTTCAAATACAGCTCTATTTGCTGTGGTGTCTTATATCCCGCAACAGGTGCTAAAAGATTGGCGTCTTCATCCAAATACACAATGGTTGGATAAGCCTGTACACTAAAATAACGCGCCAATTGATGACCAGAATTTCTCCTATTAGCTTTAGCTGGATCATAACCTGGATTACTATATGTTTTCCCGTTAAAGTTTACTGTATCGTTTCCTTCAGCATTAAATTTTACAGCATAGTAATGTTTATTTACATAAGTAGCTACATCTTTATTCTGAAAGGTGTTTCGATCTAACATCTTACAAGGACCACACCAATTTGTGTACATATCTATCATTATCTTTCTAGGCTCCTTTTTTTGAAGTGCCACAGCCTCTTCTAAAGTAATCCAATTAATTTCTTGTGCTATTCCCACTGAGGAGAAGCAAACAATAAGTAATAAACTGTAATATAAATTTCTCATAATCTTTTTGTAGTAATTATTGTTTTTAACTTACAAAAAACACGCCAAAAAAAGGCGTGTTTTATTATTTTTAGATTATTCCTTAACGCACATCATGCATTAATCGTTTTAAAACAGGGTTTAAAACTACAGAAATTAGACCAACACCAATTGGCACTAAAGTAAATATTAAAAAGAATGTACTTAAAGAATATTCGGCTGTAATTTTATCAATCATACCTCCCATTGTACCGGCTGCTTTCTGACCAATTGCAATAGCTAAGTACCAAATACCAAACATAAAACCAATCATTCTAGCTGGTACTAATTTACTTAAATAAGACAATCCTACAGGGGATATACACAATTCCCCCATAGTGTGTAATAAGTAGGCTAAAATTAAGAATACCATACTTACAGATGCTGTTTTAGCACCAGGCTCAATACCAAGTGTACCAAAAACTAACACACCGAAACCTAGTCCTAAAAGCACTAATCCTAACCCATACTTCATTGCTGCACTTGGATTATATTTACTTTCCCACCATTTAGAAAACAATGGAGCTAATGAAATAATAAAGAATGAATTTAAAATACCAAACCATGTAGCTGGCACTTCAGTAGAATCTTTACTGAACTCATTACTTACTTTATAGTAAACAATAAACCAAAGTACAACGAAAGACAAACTAAGTACGATATTTGAAACTGGAATTTTATGAAATGTTTTCTTAAACAATAAAAATAACACCCAGGTAATTATAGCTAGTGGTCCAACAGTAAGAACTAAATCTACAATTTTAAATATCATAGCAGAAGTTCCTGTTAAAGAACGCATGGTATAATCCTTAGCAAAAAGCGTCATAGAGCCTAAAGATTGCTCGAAGGCTGCAAAGAAAAACACGGTAAAAATACCAAATACAGAAACGGCAATAATTTTATCTCTTACAATTTTAGAGTATCTAGATATACGAGTAATTATTAAATATAAAAATAAAACTAAAGCAGTTAAAACCGTAACATTTGAACCGTCCATACCGGCAATTTGAAAATCTAAAAAGTTTACATTTCCAATCTTTGAAATAGGATCGTTGAATAAATATAAAACACCACCTAATGATGACAATACAATCAGCACCATATCAAGTGTAGTAAAAGGGTTTGGTTTCTCAGTTTCTAATACTTCCTGATCGTTAGGCAATGTATCTTCTGTCATATTTAAAGCAGCATCTACTTTAACTTCTTTCACAGGTCTTTCACCAATATTACCAAAGAAATCTTTAGCTAACCAGAATTGAATTAAACCTAATAGCATAAATATACCTGCTAATCCAAATCCATAATGCCATCCTAAGTTTTCTGCTAGATAACCACATAGCATCATACCAAAAAAGGCACCAGCGTTAACACCCATATAATAAATAGTATAAGCTCCATCTTTTTTAGACTCTTTACCTTGATACATTGCTGAAATCATAGAAGTCATATTAGGCTTAAAAAAACCAGTACCGATTATTAATAAAGCTAAACCTAAATATAAAGCCCAAGGCGTATCGATAACCATAGCGGCATGACCTAGCATCATAACAAAACAACCTATAATTACGGCCCACTTGTATCCAGTGTATTTATCCGCTAACCATCCACCTAGAATAGGTGTTAAATATAAAAGCGACCCATAAGTACCTAATAAAGATAAGGCGTTCTCACGCGGCCATTCCCAACCTGGATTATCACTTATAATTGGAGCTGTTAAAAAAAGCACCAAAAGAATACGCATTCCATAGAAAGAAAAACGCTCCCACATTTCGGTAAAAAAGATAATAAATAGTCCTGCTGGGTGACCAATTACCTTGTCTTTAAATAAATTTTCAATATCAGTATTCATAGTATAGTTAGTTAAAAAATATAAAGTTTTTTTTAGTGCACGTTACCCATTAATTTTTTCATTAAAGGAGAGAATAATAAAACAATAGCACCTGCTCCTAAAGCATATAAAGAAATTAAATGGAATCCGTTTGTATAAATTTCAAGCGTTTGTAAACCTCCTACGTGAACATCAGTACTTTCAACGGCTAATTCTTCAGAAATAAAACCTACAATTTGAAATGCAAATGCTGAGGAAAGAAACCAAATCCCCATCATAAAGGTTACGATACGATTCGGAGATAAATCAGTAATTTTAGATAATCCAACTGGCGACATAAACAATTCACCTATTGAAATAATAACATACATAATAAACAAGTATGCGAATGGCACCATACCATTTTCATCTGCACTAGCACCACTTATAGAAAGCACATAAAAACTGGCTCCCGCCAATAGTAAACCAAAACCAAACTTATACGGAGTCCTTGGATTTAGATTATTTTTAGATAAATACGCCCAAAGAAGCGATACAGGTATAGATAATACAATAATTACTAAGGAATTTAATGAGTTTGTTTGACTCGCATTCATAATACCATCTAGAGCCACATTTCTATCAGCAAATAAGGTGATAACACTACCTGACAATTCATGAAAACCCCAAAATAGGGTCATAAAAAATGTAATTAAAACGGCCATAATAAGCTTTTTACGCTCACTAGTATTCGCTTTATAAATGATATAGGCCATAAAAACAAGTACACCAACACCAATAGCTTTAAATAATACATTCACTATATTTTGCCCTTCAAACATTGAACCTTGACCGCCAAGATCCTGATAAGCAGATAACATATAAGCAACAAGAGGTACAGATAACACAGCTACCAATGGTACAAGCGTTTTTTGAGGGATACCAGCTACCTTTTTTTCGTAAACAGCTTCACTTGGCGGTAATCCTCTATTACCAAACACATTCTTTTTAATACCACTCCAGAAGAATAATAAACCTGCAAGCATACCTATTCCTGCCAATCCAAAGCCATAATGCCAACCGTAAGTTTGTCCTAACCAACCACAAATAAGTGGTGCAGCAAAACCTCCAATATTAATACCCATATAAAATATTGTAAATCCAGAGTCTTTTCGGCGATCGCCATCCTCATAAAGAGAACCTACAAATGTTGAAATATTTGGTTTAAAAAACCCATTTCCAACCACAATACAGGCCAAAGCTACAAAGAAGGCTATATTATGCTCTATAGCCAATATAAAATGCCCTAAAGACATAAGGATTCCTCCTAAGAAAATAGAGCTACGCATACCTAAAATCTTATCAGAAATACGTCCCCCAATAACGGTAGACGCATAAACCAAAGATCCATAAGAGGCGTAAACAGCTGCAGAAGCAGTATCACGTTCAGCTAAGGCGGCAAAAATTTCATTTACCATGTATAGCATTAACAATGCACGCATACCATAGAAACTAAAGCGTTCCCATAGCTCGGCAAAAAATAAATAAAACAATCCTTTAGGATGACCGAATAACTGCGGCTCTCCAGATTCTGTTAATACTGATTTAGACATGATTTTAGTTTGTTAGTTAGAATTTTGTATTCGAATTATAGTTTATCGCCCAAAGTACGATCTATAAAATTCGACATTTTTTTGTATAAATGTAAACGTGTATTTCCACCATAAATACCGTGATCTTTATCTGGGTAAATCATCCATTCAAACTGCTTATCAGCTTGAATTAAGGCTTCAACCATACGCATGGTATTTTGAACATGCACATTATCATCACCTGTTCCATGAATTAATAAGAAATCACCTTTTAATTTATCTACATGGTTTATTGGAGAGTTTTCATCATAACCACTTGCATTTTCTTGAGGTGTAGTCATATAACGTTCTGTATAAATAGAATCGTAAAAACGCCAGCTTGTTACAGGAGCAACTGCTATTGCCATTTTAAATACATCATTTCCTTTAAACAATGCATTACTACTCATAAAGCCACCATAGCTCCAACCCCAAATACCTATACGTGTCTCATCAATATAAGATTCTGAACCTAATTTTCTAGCAGCAGCTATTTGATCTTCAACTTCATATTTCCCAAGCTCTTTTTGTGTTGACTTTTTAAATTTAGCACCTTTAAACCCAGTACCTCTTCCATCAACGCATACAACCACATAGCCTTTTTGAGCTAAATATTGATACCAATAATCGTTTGAACTATTCCAATTATTAGAAACACTTTGCGACCCTGGTCCTGAATATTGAAACATAAATAAAGGATATGACTTATTTGGGTCAAAATCTGCAGGTTTAATTTCCCACATATTCAAATCATTTCCGTTAACTGAAATAGTAGAAAACTCTTTTTCAGAAATGGTATAATTCTCCAACTTTTTTTGAAGCGCTGAATTATCTTTTATTAACTTAATTTGCTTACCGTTTTTAGCATTATTTAAGCTATAAACAGGAGGCGTTGTAGCACTTGAAAACGTATTAATAAAATATGAGAAATCGGCACTAAAAGCTGCATTATTAGTTCCATTATCATTTGCTAAAGCCAACTTATCTCTACCATTTAGTTTTATAGCGTAAACAGCTCTGTTTATAGATCCATTTTCAGTGGATTGGTAAAAAATTCTGTTTTTCTTTTCATCATAACCATAGTAGTTGGTTACTTCCCAATTGCCTTTCGTTACTTGATTTATTAACTGCCCTGTCTCATCGTAATGATAAATATGATTAAAACCATCTTTCTCGCTAGTCCAAATAAAACTATTATCTTCTAAAAAAGTAAGATTATCAGTAACATCTACATAAGCTTCATCTACATCTTGCAACACTAAATCGGCTGTATTGTTTTGTGCATTTACAAACCATAAATCTAATTCATTTTGATGTCTGTTCATGTATTGTGCACTTAACACATCGGGATTATTAGTCCATTTAATTCGTGGGATATAAAAATCTGAATACGTTTTATCTACATTAACTTCTGAAGACGTTGCGGCATTTAAATCGAAAATATGTAAAGAAACTACAGCATTGGCTTCACCTGCTTTTGGATATTTGAACACGTGTTGTGTTTGATATAAATCTTGACCATAAACATCCATAGAAAATTCAGGTACTGCTGTTTCATCAAAACGGATGAAGGCTATTTTATTACTAGCTGCATTCCATTCGAAAGCACGAACAAACCCAAATTCTTCTTCATATACCCAATCAGTAATACCATTTATGATTTTATTTTTCTCGCCATCAAAAGTAATCTGTTGCGTATCACCCGTTTTTAAATCTTTTACAAATAAATTATTACGGTAGCCGTAAGCTAATTTAGTACCATCTGGAGAAAAAGTTGGTTCTTGAATTTTTTCAGCAGCAACACGCTCTAAACTCTTTGTTTGGGTATCGTAAACAAAATAAGTCCCTAAAGTTGAACGTCTGAAAATAGACTCAACCTCTGTTGCCAATAAAATTTGACGCTCATCGTTACTAAAAGTATAATTTGTAAAGTAAGGAACAGCTTCTAAATTGGAGGAGTTAACAAGCGTATTAACTTTTTTTAATGTTTTGTAATCGTAAACATCAATTGAAGTAGATCTTGATTGACGATCAAAATTTAAAACAGAATATTGCTGTCCATTTTTCATAGAATGCAAAGCATCCATACGCTCTGTTCTAAAGGTCCCTGACCATATCTCTTCAAGTGAAATTTTACTATTTTGAGCCGTTGTAAATAGACTCGATATAAAGCAAATTAATAGAAGTTGTTTTGTTAATTTCATTAAAAATCTAATTAAAAATAAAAGTATGCCAAGTTTACTAAAAATAATGCAAAAAACCGTAATTATTAACAGTTAAATGCCCATTATTAACAGAACTCACACAATAATAGTATCTTTACATTTTCAATAAAACCCGAATGAATACATCTATATCAGGCTTCTCAAAATTATCTAAATCTCAGAAAATAGACTGGATTGTTAAAACCTATTTTAACAATAAAAAAGACGCTGAGAAAATCATTAAACAATATTGGAATTCAGACAGCAAGCTACAACAGCTTCATGACGAATTCATTGAAAACACAATAACCAATTATTATTTACCATTAGGAGTTGCGCCAAATTTTTTAATTAATGGTAAAATGCATACTATTCCCATGGCTATTGAGGAAAGTTCGGTAGTTGCTGCAGCAAGTAAGGCCGCTAAGTTTTGGCTGGATCGTGGTGGATTTAAAACCGAGGTCATTTCAACAACAAAAATTGGGCAGGTACATTTTATGTTTAATGGTGAGTCGGAAACTTTAACAGCTTTTTTTAAGCATATTAAGTCACAACTTATCATAGATGCACAGCCAATCACCCATAACATGGAAAAACGCGGCGGTGGTATTTTAGATATTGAACTTCGTAATAAAACAACTGACTTAGATAACTATTACCAATTGCACGCCACGTTCGAGACACTTGATGCAATGGGAGCTAATTTTATTAATTCTTGTTTAGAACAATTTGCAACCACTTTAAAGAACGAAGCGCTTAAATACCCACATTTCTCAGATAATGAGAAACATATTGAAGTGGTTATGAGTATCCTTTCTAATTATGTACCAAACTGTCTTGTAAAAGCCGAAGTATCTTGCCCAATTAGCGAGTTAAGCGACTCTAAATCTATAGACCCCAAAGCATTTGCAGAGAAATTCATTCAAGCCGTTAACATTGCCCAAATAGAACCTTACAGAGCTGTAACACACAACAAAGGCATTATGAACGGAATTGATGCTGTAGTACTCGCTACTGGTAATGATTTTCGTGCCGTAGAAGCCGGAGTGCATGCTTATGCTTCAAAAGATGGAAAATATAGGAGTTTAACCCATGCCAAGCTAGAAGGAGATATTTTTAAATTCTGGATTGAAATACCATTAGCACTTGGTACCGTTGGTGGCTTAACGGGTTTACACCCTTTAGTAAAACTAGCTTTAGAGCTATTAGATAAACCAACCGCTAAAGAGCTTATGCAAATAACGGCTGTAGCAGGCTTAGCACAAAATTTTGCAGCTTTAAAATCACTTACAACAACAGGTATACAAGAAGGGCACATGAAAATGCACCTTATGAATATCCTTAACCAGTTTCAAGCAACACCTGAAGAGAAAGTTAAAATAGTTGAGCATTTTAAAACGCATACTGTAACACACCACGCCGTTGTAGAAGCTATTGAGCAGTTAAGAAAATAGCTTTAAACTTAAAAAGACCTGTATGACACAATTTTACAGTAACGGAAAATTATTACTTACCGGAGAATATGTTGTTTTAGATGGTGCTAAGGCATTAGCTGTACCTACTAAATATGGACAATATTTAACTATAGAAACAACTTCCAGTAACCATATTGTTTGGACAAGCTTAGATGAACAGTCTGCAATTTGGTTTGAAACTGATTTAGAAATTTCGAACGAAGGCATAAGCAGCCAAAAAAAAGACTGCCCTGTAACAAAGCGACTGATTCAAATTTTTAATGCTGTTGAAAAATTAAAACCCGGATTTATAAAACCTGGGTTAAAACTGACCAGCAAGCTAACCTTTCCAAGAAATTGGGGGTTAGGTTCGTCATCTACCCTACTTAATAACATTGCTACTTGGGCTGAAATTAACCCTTACACACTACTAGAAGCAACGTTTGGCGGAAGCGGTTATGATATAGCCTGCGCTTCAAATAACACAGCTATAACCTATAGCCTAGAAAATCAAGTAAGCTTAGTTAATCCGGTAACATTTAATCCTATTTTTAAGGATAAACTGTATTTTATTTACTTAAACAAAAAACAAGATAGTCGAGAAGGTATTGCAACCTACAGAAATACTGTAAAAAACAACCTTTCTGCTATTTCAGAAATAAATCAAATCACCGATGCTATCGTTTCATGTAAAGAACTAAGCAACTTTAATAGCTTACTAGCATCACATGAAACCATAATAGCAGACCTAACTAAACAAACACCAGTTAAAACGCGTCTATTTTCTGATTACACCGGCGCCATTAAAAGTTTAGGTGCTTGGGGCGGCGATTTTATATTAGCTTCTGCAACAGAAAACACAATACCCTATTTTAAAGAAAAAGGCTATAATACAATCCTAAAATATGAAGATATAATTCTTTAATTAATAGGTATAAAAAAAGGCTTTACAAATTGTAAAGCCTTTTTTAAAATAATAATTTAAGTACTAACTTAATTATTGAACTGTTTTAGCACGGTTATCATCTATTTCAGCAACTTCTTTTAACGCTGTATATAATTGAGAATTAACAGCATTTACTTTAGTAGCCTGAACTTGATTAGCAAAACCTTGGTAGTTATCTAATTCAACAGCCGGTGTTATTTTCTCAACACGGATCATATAAACACCTTTATCACCTTCAATAAGTTTAGACGTTTCACCAGCTTTCATACCAAATGCATAACCTACAACTTTAGGTTCATTACCAGCACCTGATATCGTTGGGTTCTTCATGTTAACTGCTAACGCTGAACGTACACTTGTATTTTCTGATGAAGCAACTTCTTCTAGAGTAGTACCTGAAATACGACTCTTGATTAATTCTGCTTTTTTCTCTTTACGTATAGCTGGTAAAGCTGTTACAGAAGCATCTTCTGTATTCATCATTCCGGCTTTATTTTTAGCTACTAACTGAACAATAGCATAACCACCAGGAACATTAAAACGCTTATAATCGCCTATTTCTGTAGCTTCTTCAAAAGCCCAACGTGTAATAGCTCTTTGGTTTCCTAAACCAGGAATATTTTCATCTAAAGCTTTTACAGTATTAACAGGACGCGCTACATAATTACTCTCTTTAGCTAACGCTACGAAATCAGTATCATCTAAACCAATCTCAAAGTTTGAAGCTTCTCTAAACACATTATTAACTGTTTGTTCTGAAGGTTCAATTTTACGAGCTATAGTTCCAATTTTAATAGCACGCTCTTTATTTTTCTGACCTAAAATTTCAATTACGTGGAATCCAAATTCAGATTTAACAACACCTATAGTTCCGTTTTCGTTTTCAAAAGCGAAATCTCTAAAAGCAGGAACCATTGCGTTATAAGTAAACCAATCTAAAACACCTTCTTTTTCATTACTTACTGTATCAACAGAAAAATCTAATAAAGAAACAAATTTACTGTTATCTGCTTTGATAACATTCATTAAACTATCGGCTGTTGTTTTAGCTTGTGCTTCTGTTTGTGTTGTAGTAGCAGATTGTGAACGAGAACCAACATATGGAATTAATATATGTCTCGCTTTTACTGAATCTGGAATTTGAGCTACGGCAACAACTTTCGTTAACTTAACAAAACCATTATCCTTGTAAGGTCCGTAAACATCTCCTGCATTTAAGTTGAAAATCGTATCAGCTACTGCATTTGGTAATGCTGTTTTCTTAATAAAACGATTATCAAATTTAACATCTGAATTCGCTACAAAGTTGATGTAGTTTTCATTGTTTGATACTTTAGAAAAAGCAGGAATAGTATCCGTTCTCCCATTTACATACTCAGCTTGCTCTGTTTTATACTTAGCAATTTCATTCTCTAATGCTTTTTCATCTTCAACAGATGCTACTTCTTTAAACTGTACATATTGTAAGTCTCTAGACTCTTCAACTTCATACTGCTTTTTATGAGCAGTCATATAACTTTTAATTTCTGACTCAGAAACTTTAATTGTACTATCTGCTATTGAAGAATAAGGTACTTGTACAAATTTAATATCGGCATTTTCGCCTTCTAATTTATGAGCTAACTTACCTTCTGCAATTGTACCAATCATACCAGCTTTAACCATGTTAAAGTAGTTTTGTTGTAAAGCAGATGCTCCAATTGATTGTTCGTAATCAACCCATTGCTGATAAGCAACTGCTGATGTTGCTTTTAAATTAGCAATATATTCTGTTAGTTTATTTTCGTCAAAAAGACCTGCAGCATTTTGAAAATCAGGGTTGGTTGCTAAATTAGTACGTAATATATCACGCATCTGATCTCTTTCAACTGTAATACCTAATGCTTCAAATTGTGTTTCCAACACAGCATTACGCACTTCTTGTTCAAACACACGGTTCATAACTTGTGTTTGTGTTGCTTGACCTCCCATTTGTCTCGTTGCGTTTTCAACTTTTTGCATAAAGTCTACACGTGTAATTTCTTTACCATTAATAGTAGCAACTACATTTTGAGATTTTGCCGAAAGGGCATCACTGTTTCTAAATAAATCAGATAATACAAAAGCAAATAATGCTAATGCAATGATTAATATTAGGAAAAGTGAGCGTTGTCTAATTTTATTTAAAACTGCCATTTGTTATTTAAATTTTTTACAATATAGTGCGCGAAAATACCATTTTCTATTTAATAATAAAAGTAGAACTTCGCATTAATTATTTTAATTGTCAGAAAATTAGTCTTCTTCTAAAATTTTAAGTTGAATCAGATCTATTTTTGTTGTAGAAACTTCTAAAATGGTAAACTGAAAATTAGCAATTACAACCACTTCATCGTGTTCTGGAATACCTTCTGTATGATCTACAATTAAACCACCTAATGTTTCATAGTTTTCACTTTCGGGCAGGTTTATTTTATAGGTTTCATTTAGATAATCTACTTCCAGTCTAGCGGAAAAAACATAATGTTTATCATCTCGTTTTTCTTCTTTTAAAACAACCGTATCATGTTCGTCTTCAATTTCACCAAAAAGCTCTTCTACAATGTCTTCTACGGTCATTATACCAGATGTCCCGCCATATTCATCTAAAACTACAGCTATACTTTTACGCTTTTTAATTAAGGCATTTAATACATCCTTTATAAGCATCGTTTCTGGAACAAACTCAACAGGCCTTATAATAGACTTAAGTGTTTTAGGTTTTTTAAACAACTCAAAAGAGTGTACATAGCCTAAAATCTCATCTATATTATCTTGAAATACTAATATCTTTGAAATACCTGTTTCTGTAAATTTTCCATTAATAAATTTTAAAGACTCCTGAACATCAACCGCTATAATCTCTGTTCTTGGAACCATAACTTCGCGTGCCTTAACCTCTGAAAATTCTAAGGCATTTTGAAATATTTGAATTTCAGTATCCATATCGTCGTTAGGCTCAGACGATTCTATTTGCTCACTTATATAATGACCGAGTTCTATTTTAGTAAACGCCAATTGCACTTGGTCGCCTTCTGTTTTAAAGAATTTCTTAAGAACAAAATCGGTTATCCAAATAATAAAATCAGACACCCACGAAAACAATAAATAAAACAGGTACGCTGGTATAGCTAATATTTTAAGTAACGAATTAGCATAAATTTGAAAGAATACTTTTGGTAAAAACTCGGCTGTTATTAGTATAACTAAAGTAGATATGACCGTTTGTGTTAAAAGACTAAAATCGTTTAACAAGTAGTTTACCACAGCATAGGACGATGGTAATATAGATTGAAACCACGCTACCAGTAAGTCTCCCATAAAAAAACCATAAACAACCAAAGCTATATTATTACCAATAAGCATGGTAGCAATAAACTTTGAGGGTTTTACCGTTAATTTTGATAAAACTTTAGCCAATAAGCCACTTTGTTTTTTCTCAATTTCTATATGTATTTTATTGGAAGACACATAGGCTATTTCCATACCTGAGAAAAAAGCAGAAAGGATTAAGGATGAAATTATAATAATGACATCTAGGTTCATAGGCTATTTTTGGTCTCTATCCTGGAACTTCTTGTTAAATTTCATTCTAAAGAAAAACATAAAAATAGCTGTTGCTGCTAAAATTAAGGATAGATAATCGATAATTTCGGTTTCCATGTATTTTTCTACAGCTACATAAATGAATAGTGCTGCAAAAACTAAATAGGCATACTGAAAAAACTTAAAGACTTTCATCTTGACTTTTTTAAATTAATATTGAAACAAAGGTAAATAAAAAAACCTCATGCCATTAGTATTCATGAGGTTTCCATTTTATTATTATATTATAGTCTATTCTTCTACCGTAATCAAACCGTCTATTTCTAACACTTGTGCTTTGGTAAATTTGGCATCGGAATCAAAACCTTTACCATTTATAATGTCGTTACCTCTTCTAAATGTTACGGGTTTGTTTGTAAAAAGCCACTCCCGTTTTTGGTCGTAGTATAATTGCTCTGCAAATAAAGTATCATTCTCTGAGGATGCTAAAACGACGTTACCTTGCATATCTATCAAATCTGTTTGATCATAAACAATAGCATAATCGGCAGTTATAGTACTTTTTTTATTTTGATCGTCAAACAAGTCTAATTCTACAGAATTTGGAAACTCCGAATAAGGGAAATCTCTATTCGAAAAATCCAGCATTTTAGGACTTCTTAGATTTGCTGTAACGCGACCAGAGTCGGTATATTTGAGGTTTAAATTTTCGGCAACACCAATTGGTGCGTTTTCAGAAACACCAATCTTTTTTACTTCCTCAAAATTATTTTTACAAGAAAAAACCATAGTCAATGCAACAACACTGACTATGGTTCTTTTTATATGGATTGCATTTATAATCATTAGATTGAAGGCACTGTAACAGATCGTCCTATCCAACATCCAACACTTATTTTCTGACCTTGTTTTCCTGATTGGAAAATTTCAGTTTTACTAGGCGCTTTACCTCTATAGCTTGCTGCAGTTTGAGCGGCTGTCTTTTTTAAAGTAGGATCTACACGACCTGCTTTTTCAGCTTCATTTGCTGCCAACCAGAAAACGGCACGCTTGTTAAAGTTACTATCACCACAATCGTTAGCACTTGCATTATACATAGCTGCAATACGTAAATGTGGACGACCGTTAGATGGGTTTAACTGTAAAGATTTCATGTAGTAGCTACGAGCACTTCCGTAACGACCTTTAGCTTTAAGCTTATCTCCAATACGCTCATTAAGTCTTGCTTTTTTGAAATTATCCGTTTCTAAGCTTACAGCTTGCTCATAGAACTCTAAAGCTTCGTTTGTTTTACCTTCTTTATCTTTTAAGATACCTAAGTAGTAAGCTGAATTAGCCGAAGGACTAAGTGTATGATAAGCATTTACTAACTTAAAGAACATTGGATCATCAGTACAGTCTTTTTCAGACATTTTTCCAGCTGCACGCTGTAACCATTGTGCATCATCTTTATGATCTTCAAACCCTTTTTCGTAAAGAGGTATTAAGTTTTCACAATTTGCACGATCACCTAATTTTTTATCTACAGCACTAGATACTTGATCGTATGCTTTTAGATAACTCTCGTAAGATCTTTGGTATCTAGCTTCTTTTTTTGTTAAAGCAGTACCGGCCTCTTCTTTTTCAATGATAACATTTAATTTCTCAGAGTAATTTCCAATTTCAGTTTGGATCTTTTCGGAAACATCATCGTACTTGTTAAATAATTCACCAGCAGATTTAGATTCAGCATCATATAAATCTACTATTAATGAAAAGTAAGTATATAATGATTTTGGATTTGTAAAATTTTTCTCATCAGCTACAAAGGCTGCATCAAAACAGTTATATAATTCTATATCTGACAAACCTAAAGCAGCTCTATTATCGTATTGTAATTGGCAAGACTTTGTTTGAAATTCACCAACTGGTGTATCGTTTGGGAAATTAGCTTGACGTTCTTGATATAATTTAATTAAATCGTTTATATAAGTAACCTGTTCAGCACCTGTAGATTTATCAATTTTATGTTCTAAAATATCTTCTCCTTGACTATAAATTGCTTTATGCAGTTTAGGGCAGTTTGTTCTTACAAACATCCATGGCTCATAAGCAGCATCATAGTTTTTTGCTTTTGCATATTCTGAGAATATAGACAATTTCGTCATACATTCTTCATTTTGTTGTGCATTGACAACTTGAAATCCTAAAAATAGCATTACAGCTAATAATGTGATTTTCGTCTTCATAGTATTCATCATAAGTGTGTTAATCATATCTCTTTTTCTGGAACCATCTATCATTTAAAGATAAACTCAAACTAAAGCTAAAAAAATTCTCTTGTATTAAATTACTTTCTGTTGTACCGCGCTTACCAAACTCAAATCCTAAGTTAGCATTGGAGAAGAAATTCGTTCCTACTGGTAACCCCACTCCAAAAGATATGCCAAACTCATCAATAGAGGTATCGTTAATATTTAAACCGGTTGTTTCATAGCGGAAACCTGCACGATAAACCACACGTGAGAAATAGCTAGAAAATGAGTTGTATTTAGGTATTATAAATCCACCAATTGAATAGGTAGAACTGTTTGAATACGATACACCGGTATCACCATATAATTCGTTTTTAAAATCTTCTGTATTTTGAAAAGTATACTCAGCACCGACAAACCAAATTCTTGGTTGCCCAATACCTGCTCCTAATGAGTATTTACTGGGAATTGTAAAATTTGTTTCATGTAGCCCCTGAGCTATTAAATCGGCTTCAATTTCATCAACAGGCACTTCTATACCTGTACTTTCATTGAATATTACAGAACCGAATGCACGCTGATTTCTTGATTTAAGTTTTGTTTCTGGTGTATAAGTAAATCCTGATTGAAGTTCAATATCGTCCGTAATCATGGCCTTATAGGTTAATCCTAAATTAACACCAATACCACTTAAATCAGATCTATTAGTTTCACGCGATTGGTATTGTAAAGCAGAGCCATCTGAAGGGTCGTAATCAAAAACCAATGTGCTATTTTGAATATTTCCAAAGTTATAATTTACATCAACACCTACACTAAAGTTCTTATTAATGTAATAACCGGCCGACAAGTAGGTTCTATTCACACCACCTTCTCCTCTAAAACGCTCGTTTATGGTTTCATCGTCATTTAAAGTTTCTAATTTATACCCTACCGATGTGTAAGGAATTAAACCAAAACCAACACCTAAGCGTCCTAATGGAATTGCTAATGACAAGTAATCGAAAGTCGATGATTTTAGGTTATCATCACCCGAATTACTCTGAAGTCCTAGTCGGGTATGAGATCCAGCTACCGAGAATATAACGGGTCTATTTTCATTTCCATAAACAGCTAGATTACTACCTCCATATGATGCTGGGTTTCGTAAATTTAGATGAATACTATCTGTATAAATACTTAAACCACCCATACTTCGGTTTTCTACAGTACCTTTAAACTTTAAGCTCCCTATTCCGTAAAACGAATACGGGGATGCCGTTCCATCTTGCGCATAACTTTTAATTGCAAATACAGCAATAAAAACTAATACCAGTTTTTTAATCATTCGTTTGAATTATATTGTAAAATGTGGTTTAAACCCTCTAATAAGAAATTATAATGGGCAAATATGCTACTTTTTAATTGTTTAGACAAAAAATTAGCGTCTCCTCCTGTTAAAATAATTGTTAAATCTGAATATTTAGATTGATATCCCTGAATAACACCGTCTATTTCACATACCACACCGTTTATTACTCCTGCATGAATAGCTGATTTCGTAGTATTTCCTATTAGACCTTCAGGCACTTCTTTTTCTAATAACGGTAAATTAGCCGTAAAATTATTTAACGAACTATAGCGTAATCTAATTCCGGGTGAAATGGCACCACCGAGATAATGCGAGTCAGAAGACACAAAATCATAAGTAATACAGGTGCCAGCATCTATAATTAACGCATTATTTGCTGGATAGTTTTTTACAGCCGCTGCTGCCAAAGCAATTCTATCCACCCCTAATGTACTTGGGGTTTTATAATTATTTATAAATGGCAATTGCAACTGACTATTTAATACCATCACATTTAGACGTTTTTTAGTATAATCTAATTGCTTTTCCGAGAGCAACCCCACCGATGAGAGTATGGTTTTTTGAATATTTGGATACTTTTCACAAAGTTTATCAATTTTTTTTTCAAAATCTTCAAGAGCAGTTATCATTTTCTCTAAAATTCTATCCTCCTGAAAAACAGCCAATTTCACCGAAGTATTTCCAATATCTATAATTAAATTCATCCTTTATTTTAAAAACACAAAGCTACAAAACGATTTTTTATAAAATTTCTTTTGGTGAATAATAAAAACGGCTTATATTTGCAACCGCAATTAGCACTGGTGCCTTAGCTCAGTTGGTAGAGCAAAGGACTGAAAATCCTTGTGTCCCTGGTTCGATTCCTGGAGGCACCACCAAAAAACCCCATAAACGTAATGTTTATGGGGTTTTTACTTTTTAAGGGGACAACATTAGGGACAACTCAAACTTGTTAAAAATCGAGTAATGGAAATAAATACAACTTAGCTAATAAGACTACTAGTACTTAAACCCTTTGAAATGACTCTTAAATAAGATATTAAACAGCCAAAATAACAAAGTAATAATCAACTAAAATTACTTAGTACGTTTTTCTTTAGCCTTAATAGTTCTTTCTTTTGTTCATCTATTTGCTCCATTAACTCATTAAACAAATTTTCTATTTTTTCTTTTTCTGTAACCTTCACTTCTTGCCCGTCGTGAAAAGAAATTATAATTTCATTTGTAGAGTTTAAATACTCTATAACACTCCTTTCGTCATCAGATAAAAACCCACCATGCTTTTCAATCCATTCTTTATCTTTTTCTAAAAGCTCTTCACTAATCATTGAAATTAATGATTTACGATATATTCTTTCAGAATTAGTTTTTACTATCCCCAAAAAGCTAAGCCAGCTTGAATTGCTGTTCTTTAATCCATTTCTTCTATCTAAAAACTTATGATTAATAAAGGGATGTTCGTTTTTTTTAAGTAACGAAATAACATCAATTATTGGTTTTAATTTTTCAGTAGGTTTTTCAATTGGTAGTCTTTCTCTTTTTTTCCATATTTCTAATATTATATCGCAACATTCTTTCTGCAGTTTGCTTTTCTCTTCTTTGAACTCACACTTATCAATATTATTCATTAATTCAGCTAGATAATGTGCCAACCATCTCGCTAAGGTATTTACTGAATAAACTAATTCTAATTCTTCAATTAGTTTTTTACCTAACTTTAAAATTTCTTCCTCTGAGTGTTTTGACTGTTCCATTCGCTTTTAATAAATAAATTTTAGTATGCTCCCAAGGCTGTTTCCTATTGTCGCTCCTATATTGACTTTCCTTAAGTTGTTTGGTTATTTGACACTTTAAAATCATATTCAAATTTATCTTTTTTAAAATTTTTAATATGAAATCAATATCAACTTTAAATATTTCTCCAGAACTTTCAATATTTTTAATATCTCGATATCTACTATCACTTGTTTCATCCCAGAATTCTAATGAAGATACTTGATTATCATCTAGCTGAGCCATCTTTAAATCATCACTAAATTCAATTTGGAAAGCCTGTTGAATATTTGTTCCAAAAGTGACGATACTCTTACCTATACTTTTCGCTAGAGAATCATGCTTGTCTAAGCCATCATATATCGTGTCATTAACTTTTAACCAACTTTTAAAGATGAAATCGTTATTCTTAACCTCAAAACGCTCTCCATCATTTTCTATTGGAAAAGCATAATCATGATGGTCTTCCGCACTCTGAAAAGCTCTTAATAAAGCTTCAGAACCTTTGACTGATACTAAAGCTGAACGAATATAGACGGTTTCACTATTATCACCAATATAACGTGTAAACCCAGCGTGAGGAATAATAAACCTTTCATTATAAAATTCTGAAAAACCTATTTCTTTATCGAACTTATCTTCATGTATTGTATCTCTCCATTCTTTATCAAATTTATCGTAATCATTTTTCCAAAACTTATCTAAAAGTGGTAATGGGTCTCTTAAATCTGAAGTCCAAAAATCATTCCAAGTGATAGCTTTAGATTTAAGCCAATAATCCCAAGAATCGTAATCATTGTCATCATCATAATAGCTTGCCAATTGAGGTTCTTTTTCTAACAAATCATTTGCAGCACAAAACATACCATGGTATTCAAAATAAGTATCTAAGCTTTCAACTTGTGGATTACTTCCATGTCGTTTATCCCTTAATCCCCAATCGTAATTTCGTGTGTAATCATCTTTATTTATATCTCCTGTATATCCCCATTTTTCAACAATATATTTATCAGCAATATCTGCAACATCATATTCTGAAAGATTAAAAATATCCCCAAGACGACTATACCAATAAGGTAAGACATCCATACTATCAAATTCAAACCTCCATTTTTTATCTAAACTTGAGTTATATCTTCTTTGCTTTCTTGAATATGATTCTTCTTTTACTTTATCAAATTTACTTACTAAAGCATTTTCAATTATTTCCCTTTCATCTTTATTATAAATCTTATCATTATATTTTAATAAATTCTGACAGGTTCTTTTAATAAAAAAATTAATTAACACATGTGGTAATTCTTCATTTTGAAGTTCTTTGATAAAAAGTTCTTTTAAATCCACAAGTTTTTCAGGTACTTCAGCACTTATTCTATCTATTGCAATCCAAAGATATAATTTTGAAGAAATCCAATAAAAAATGTATTCATCATTCTGAAATGGAATACAAGTGGTTTCATTTTGAGCTTTAACTAGATATTTAAGAACACTTCTATTACCAAGATTTACTAGATTCCTTATGCTATGAATAGCTTCCCATCTTAGCTCTTTATCTGGAAGCCCTAAATACAAACGTAAAATATTTGCAATAGCTTCGTCGGCATCTGATGGTGGAAGTAACTTATCAGTCCATAAGCCATCTCTAAAATCAAGCTTTATGTTTTTATTCCATCTTGTCAAAACCCAATTAAAAATTTCGGTATTATCTTCCCTAGTGAGTCTATGCTTAATTAAGAAAAATGTGCTATATATTGTTTCATCAGTCAATACTTCTATTTTTTCTGGTAAAATTTTAAGAATAATTTCTCCTAATTGAGTTCTGTTAAAATCAAACATTTTAGCAAACTCTATCAATTTACCGATACTTAAAGAATTTCCATAATCAAAGTTTTCAAACCATGTTAGAATAACATACCTAAATTTCTCTTTTTTCCATTGTTTTAAAGAAGGATAATAACTCCATTCTTCTAGCCGTTCTCTAATAGCGTCTTCAAATGAATAGAAACTCAAAAGCCCTGAGTCGATATCCACAATTGCATCCAATTGTTTTGAGTAATCTTTAGGTTGACAATTATTTTTTATCTCAGACAAAAAATTATCTATTTTCCATCTGTTAGAATAACTGTCATTATTTTCGATTATAGCGCTAATAGCTTTTTCTATATCTCTTGTAGAGTTTATATCAATATTATTAAGGTCAATTCCATGGATAAATTTGCCTTTATCAAAATCATTAGAATATATATTTTCCTTTTCTTTTTCAATTTTTTCCCTAAAACTGAGGTATGATTCTATTTTCTTGATTATTTGCTTTTCAACAAATGCACCAGACTTAATAGCATTATATATGTGATTAAGTGTGTGTGTATTTTTATTAAGTAAGCAATCTCTATAAATTATTTCAACAAATTTAGTTTTACCAATTAAGTCTCTTGATTGATCGTATTTAGTTAAAATCATATCATAAAGCTCAGTTGATTCGTCAGTATCATATTTATACTGATACATTGGAATAAGAGAACCCGCTACAGCATGATCAATCTTACCTTTCTTAAGAGAAAATTTCAAAATAGCAACAATATACTTAGACAAGTTAATGACACCTCTATGGTGCCATCTAGATGCCGTTGTGAACATTGAATTAAAATTTATATCCGCAATGCCAAACAAAGCATTCTCATAAGGAAAGTGCTTTTTTTCATAACCCTCTAACATGTAATCGCTATATTCTGTAAACCTAGCATATTCATGAGCAAGTTTAGGGTCTGTTTTTTCAAAACCTATCTTCGCTAAATCTGACAAACAACTGATTTTAGATAATGCTTCAAAATCAATTTCTTCTGTTGCATTTATAGCTTCATCAAAGTAGTACTTACCAGAATTAAAGTCTATTTTTCGGCTTAATAAAGCGCATTTTATATAACTTTCTATTCTTTGTGATGAAGGGTTAAAGCCATTTTTAATCAATTCTTCAATTTCACTTAGTATTTTGAGATTTTTACTCAAGAAAGCTTTTTCATGAATTGTTTCTTCAACAATCCAAAATCTCATTGCAATTTTACTAGCGTTACTATCTAAAGACTTAACAAGAAAATCTATTAAATCATTACGGTTAATTTTAACTGCGAAGTTGGCTAGAAGGCTGGCAAAATAATTTACTTTTTCTCTGTAACTATGTCCGCTTTCGTACCTAAAATTATAATCCCCAGAAAAAGACTTACAAATATTCCTAAACGTTACAGCTGCCTCTTCAACTGTTATTTTTTTAGAAACAAAATCTGTATTTAATTGAAAGATGGGTAAAATATGCTTATAAAAACTTGTTAACTCTTTTTTCTCTCTTTCTAACGAGTTTTTCTTTTCGTAATTTTCAATCTTATCAATTTCATTAAATTTATCAGGAAGCAAACTTTCGACTAACAATACCTTATCATCAAGAAATGCTTTTAAAGATTTAATCTTTAAAAATAGATTTATTTTGTCTGCATCATCATCATTACCATGTCTTCGATAAAAGCTAGGAATGTATTTTGGCAACTCTAATTTAATATGCTTCAGAATACCGTTTATCAAAGATTTATCGATATCATTAGATATTAATATTTCACAGAAATCGACCAATATTTGTCTGAATTTAATGTTGAATTTAATTGCTTTTCTAGATAGAATTTTTGCAATTTCACTAGCAATAAGTTTTAGTTCAAAATCTTGATGCATTCCAAATTTATAGTATTTAGCAATAACAAATATCTTGGCATCAATCCTTAGTTCTTCTATTTTAAACGATTTATCAATTTCTGTTTTATTACTAAATAAAAACAAACTCTCAATTAAATAATTTCCTGCAGATAACCTAACCTCTCTAGGTGTCCAACTATTAATTGAACTCAAGGCTTTATCCACACCTACTAATCTCAAAATTGCTTCTGTATAATAAGCTATGTCTTTACTTGAGATAGGATAATTATGTAAATCATCTTTTTTAACAGAGTCTCTTCTCCAGTTAAGCCATTCTTTAGCTGTTTTTAAATGCTTTGAAGCAGCTTTATGATTTTTTGAATTTTTTGAATACACACCTGCTAACTTCATATGAAATGAGCCAGCCCATGATTTTTCATCTGAATTGAGTTTTAGCTTATTAAGCGAAGTATCATCTCCAAATTCAGAGACTAAATCAGGATACTCAATTAATAAAGTAGTTAAGGCTTTCTCCTTTTTTGCTTCTTCAGCAGCTATAAATATGAGTTTAAAATAAGTTAAATTATCATCAGTATTATTAGCCACCTTCATTGCCAATCTTGTCCGGCTTATATAAGTTGCTCTATTTTTTATTGGGTCTTCTGGAAGTAATAGGAACTTTCTTTCTAGAACTATATCTTTTAATAATTGATACTGTTTTGACTGAAAAAGTAAGTTGCCCAAATTAACAGAAGCATAGGCATCACACTCTGCATTTTTGAGAAAAACATCAGTTATTTGAATTAACTTTTCTTGACTTAATGAATAATTATCTCTAATATAATTTTCAAAATCTTCATCTCTAAACTCAAAACTATCATTTTCAAAGACTAAGCCGCTCCATACTTCAGACCTTACATCTAACAGAAAATTTTGACTAACATTTAATATTTCTGATAAATAATTTATAGGTACAGGTCTTGGCAACCCAATTAAAAGGCTAAAAAAATCATCTATTATTATTTTCTCTTTATTAGACACCTTTTTTTTGGCTTCTTTAATTTTATCAAGAATAAGTAGCTCAACTGTTTTTCCGTTTGGCTTTAAAAAATTTATAACTTCTTTTATTCCGTTCTTTTTCAAATTGATTGAATAGAATTGAGCTCTTGGTATACCATAAGTGTATTTATGGAAATCTTTAACTTCTTGTTCTAAGATTTCAGGGAAATATGTTTTTGTAAATAGAGTAGTTTCTTTTAGACTAAACGGTTCTAACTCAATGTCAATGTAATCTTCTGGTAAATTAAGTGAATCTTTTCGATGTGTTCTAGTAGTCACAATTATGTTACAACCATAAGGAATATCCATATTTAAAACATCTTGAACAAAACTCTTTTCCCCATTATTACTAGCTCCTGTAATACTATTGTCTGCTGCATCAATAATGATAGTAAGAGTAGCGTTTACATCTCTTTGCTTTAGAATCTCTACTGCATGTAAAATCCTTTTTTTGAATTCTTTTACATAAAAATCATTTTCCTCTGGAAGATGTATTATTAAAAAATCTGTTCCAACCCTTCTAGCAATATCGTTAGAAATATGTAAAAGTGCGTTTTTGTGTAAATGTCTTTTATCTTCAGCATTTTGGTAAGAACCAGAACCATAGCAATCAAAGGTTATACACACGTTATTATCTGGTAAGTGTTTCTGTATTTGTTGGATTATAGTAGATTTTCCAATCCCAGCACCACCATGGATGCATATTGGAAGAAATTTCGTATTTGAAGCTATCCTAGAGTTTATTGACACCAATTGCTCTCTTAAAATACTATTTTTATTATCCTCCAAACTTTGAGAAATAGGAAATAAATTTTCAAAGCTACCATCATTAAAACCTAAATTTGCAATAACATCAGTTAGCGTAATTTTTCTTCTGTTTCTGGCTTCTGGCATCATTTTGCCAAACACCAAATCTCTTAACTGATTATATTGAAATTTTGAATTATGTGTTATTCTAGATATAGTTTTAAACTGTTGAGTTTTTAGAATTTGTCTTGAATCTACTCCACAATCACCGAAATCAAGAATCCTGATAAAATCGGTAAATTCTGCAGTTTTTAATCGCGAAGCTTTAAATAATTTTTTTAACGAATCATTATTCTTGGGAATCTCTTTAAGTACCGCATTAAAACTAACCTTTCCTTTCTTTTTGAGTAAATAAGTTTTAATATCATTAATAGACTTGAGGTGATTAGGATTAAAGTTTCTATTAGTTACTAATTTTATGCGTACTTTTTTTAAAACAGACTCTCTACCAAATTCACCTAAATAAATCTTAAATATATTCGCTAACCTATGAATTAAAGAACCATCAGTAGATTTACTTTTTTTTCCCCTATATAAATCGCCAAACGTATAATTCTTATTAATTTTAAGTGTACTATATTTTAGTTGTGAGATTATAACCTTTTCTGCTTCAATATAGTTATCTGCGCCATAATACTCACTTAAATCAACACCTAGCAAGTTTTTCCCTGTTGGGTCTAACTGTTCTGATTCTGATAATTCAACATTTTCAATGTTGATTGCTTTTATTCCAGAATCATCAAAGTTTAATAATTCTAAAGATTTCTTGATTGTCCAAAGAATATGAAAGTCATCTCCTGCACTAGATATATCTGCATCTTGTATGTGTTTAATTTTGTCTTTACTCATTTAACCTTATAATTATTGGATTAAATTAAGAATTTCAATAAGTCTTTCAATATAATAATGAAAATAAAAAAATAGTGCTATTTTATGTAAGAATGAAAAGTCACATAAGGACAACTAAAAAATACATTTCATATAAAACTACTTTTATTTTTTTAGATATATTCTGATCTCTATTTTAGTTTCTAAAACGTTAATCCACTTGAAACAGGCAACTCAGTTTCAGTTATTGCGAGCGCAGTTTTGTCTTTTTTTATAATAACCTAAAATGTATTTATATTAATTCCTTTTATAGCTTGTTTTAGTTTTACAACTTGTTGTGCATTAAACATGATTACTTCTTCTTGACTTGAATAACTCATAATAGTGCTTACAATTTTTAATTTTTTTCATGGTTTTGGGGTTATTTTGGTTAGAAATCCGTTAAATAAGATTTAATTTAACGTTTTGTTAGTTTCTTAAACTCTGTCATGTAAAAACTACGATGTTAAATATTGTGAATAAACTATAGTAAATACAAAGCCCATACCGTTCGGACAATTTATTGATTCAATAATAATTGTTTACATTCATTTTAGAACTTATAACTAAATGGATAATTTTTTAAGAGTCCTTCTTATGACTTTTAATGTTTCTTTTCCTTTAAACCTTCTCTAAATCCCGAAACCCGACATAACAACTAGGTATATTCATCTAATTATGAGAGGATTTCAGTTTACACCTAATCGAAAAATCGATTTTATTTTTGGTTTTTAACAAAAAATGTTCTTGCTTTAAAATCCCAAACTAACCAAAAACCTACTTATGAATACAAGATATCTACTCTCTGTATGCTTCTTTTTCATTCTATATTTTACCTCGGCTCAAAACTATCCAGGAGGTGTGACTGGTGCTGAAGCTTGGTATATCAGTAACTGGGATGATATAGGTACTAACATTTTTTTTAATTCTGCTCAAAATGATATTGAGATTTTAAGATGTGGTGAAACTGATAAAGCATTGTTTAATTTCAACCCTTCAATTACATCAGAAAAGCTCTGTTTAGAATATGTTGCTCCTTTAGAAAATACAACTGGAAGAAACTCCTTTTTTGTAGGTGAACCGTATGAGCCTGACCCAACTTTTTCTCATATAGGAACATTATGGCGAGAGGATTTAACAGCAGTTGCATTGACCGATTCCATCATAAGAAATTTTTTCGATTTCAATAGCAAAAACCTATTTACTAATGAAATTTACACTGATTATTCTAGTGATAAAAATGCCCATGTTAATTTTTACCACACTAGTAATTATAACATAGACAAAAAGTTTAAAAGCTTTGGCCAAGAAGGTGAAACCGTCTTTTACATAGGTAAAACGACACTTATAGATCCCGAAGAAACTTATGATGATGTTCATTTTAATGGGAATTTTCCAGAATTCCTATCCTTTCCAAGAGAATTGAGTTCCAACGAACGGATTCGAGTGGAAAGCTATTTAGCTTTAAAATATGGTTTAACACTTAATAAATCTACTTCATACTTAAGTTCTAACAATCTAGTATTTTGGAACAGCTCAAATAACAAAATATTCCCACATCGCATTTTTGGCTTTGGAAAAGATGATGTTTCTGGACTCAATCAATTACAAAGTGAGAGCACACATTTAAAAGAACATTTAGTTTCTGCTATTAAAGAAATTATGGAAACTAATATGGAAAAACAAGAATTAGTTAATATCCCAAACAATCATTTTCTGGTCTTTGGGGATAATGATGGTAAACCTGATTTTGTAAATAAAAATACAGATGGTATTAAATATTGGGGGAAAATATGGTTAGCCCAAAGAACTGGAAAAGATGTAGAAAAACTACCTATTCATTTCAAACTACACTTAACAACTGAATTAAGCGAATACCTTCATTCTAATCCTGACGAATCTCTTTGGCTGTTGCAGGACAAATTTATTTCAAATGATGAAGTTTCTGATTTTAATAATGATTATATTGAATATACGGAAGGTCAAATAGATTTTGAAAACAGTACAGCCTATTTTAAGGAAGTATTTTTTGATTCAAATAAAAATATATATGATCAATTTACTTTTGGAGTTGGCCCTCGAATGATAATACAAGCACAAGTAATAGGCTGTAAGGGTGATAATCTACAAGTAACTCTAGATATTACAGGTGGCAAACCTCCATACCAAATAGTCATTGATTCCTCACAAGGGACTATTGAAGATACAACAAACGATACTTTTTATACTTTTGATACGGTATCAGATATTACATACCATGTAACAGTCCAAGATGCCAATGGATTAGTAGTAGAATTAGACTTTACACCTGAACCATGGGACTTTTTACTTAATTTAGGACCAGATCAATTTTTAAGTGCTAATCAACCAGAGATTATTTTGAACGCTGGACAAGGAATTCCTGATCCCGATGCAACTTATGAATGGTTTTTAGATGGTGTTTTACTACCTGACAATGAAAGTACTTTAACAGTTAGTGAGCCTGGCACTTATGAGGTTATAGTAACGAGTACCGATCAATCCTGTAGTGTTTCTGATGAAATAACCATAAGAAACGAAGGTTTTAATATAGTTTTATCAACAATTAACGGCTGTGATGAAGAACACAACGCCCTTACCATAACTATTAATGGAGGAGTCTCTCCTTTTGCCACAAATCTAGAGGGTATAAACGGTACTGTTAATTACGCACATAGTGGAACAACAACCATTACAGATTTAATGTATGGTACGTACATCATTACAGTAACAGATAGTGTTGGAGATGAGTATCAAGATACTTTTGAATTTATTCAACCAATATTTGAATTGGATTTACTCTCACAATTGCAGGCTATATGTAATACATGTGTAATCCAATATCCAAATTTTGAATACCCACTATTTAGTACTACTCAAAGTTTTTCATTGGATGCATCATCACTAATCACAAGTCAAAATGCAGTTTATAAATGGTACCTAAATAATGTTTTAATTTCTGAAGATCCCATTCTATTTTTTAACAATTTAGACGACTATTGCTATGAAAATCCTAGTCCAGAAGGTTGGCCATTAATTACCGTCGATGTAGTAGATGCCATTGCAAATTGCTATGCTACGGAATCTTTTTACATTAAAGGGACTTGTCCGAAAGACGATTCTAACCCACAAAATATAGCTTCAACAAATACTTCTGATGATCTGTCTTTAAATACTAAAGTGTACCCAAACCCTTCAGAAAATAATACGTTTTTCACTTATGAAGTTTCTGCTACCGAGCCCTTTAACGGAACCGTTGAAGTTTTTACACTCACTGGAGCACAGTTAATTAAAATTGAAGTTTATGGAGATTCAAATTATTCACTCCCATTCAGCCTCCAATCATCAGGAGTGTACCTCATAAGAACGACTACGTCCTTAGGAATAGTAAAAACGAATAGAGTAATCATAAAATAACCTGCTATTTATTATGACCACAAACTTTTTTAAAACCATAAGAAATTCAAATTTTACTGTATCCCTCTTATCATGTCTATTAAGCAATATAATAGTATTTGGACAGCCAATTGAACAAATAACTAATAGAGTTAATCAATTAGAAGCTTTAAGATTTTCAAATTATGTCTATACTAACAGCTATAAAAATCATAATATTTCTGAAAATGATAAGTCCATTACCAAAAGTGAAGAAAAAACAATCAAAGAGAGCAAATCTAATACCTTCCATGCAATAGAAGAGCAAGGGGTAATAGGAACGTTTTCATCAACTGAAAAAGAAAACCCTCGAGATAATTTTTTCACAGTTATGCTTCCTGAAAATCTAGATATCAATAATCATGCTATATTACTAAAATATAGCCTATACGGTATAGAGCAGGCAGATCAAACCACCAAAAGTATTAACAATAGTCCATCTTTTGGTGGTCAATCCATAAAAACAAATGATAAGTGGAATAAAGTAAGTGAATATCTCCCTGCACACTATATTAAATCTGGGAAAAATGAGATTTTTTTTAATAGATGGAGTGACTTAAATTACCAGTATAAAATTAAAGATGTTTCTATAGAACTTGTAAAAAAAACTGCTGAACAAATTTTATTAAGTCAAGATAAACTAACCAATTTCAATGGCAAAGTACATCTTTTAGGTTATACTAGTGAAGACATTAGTGCCATTCAATTTAAAAATCTAACCATTCAAATTAAAGATGGAATCTTTGAACATGTTTTAGAAGGTGTTTCAAAAAAGACAAAGAATATAGTATTAACTTTTGGAGCAAAACATGGTAATTTCATAGATAAAGAGTTTGAAGTTGAATATAAAACAGAAAATTTAAGCTATCAATTTGAGGAATTTTATTTTGATGAAAATGATTCTGGTTTCAAAAAAGACGCTTTAAAGATTGTTAAATTAGATTCTTTAGGAAATATATCAGATTATACATCACAAATTAATGGCTTTAAAATTAGTGGTATCCATTTCAAAGAATTTATACCTTTAAATTCAGATATTGAAAATGTGACCGCTGGACATTTTTTAGGATATAGAACTAATACATCAAACTTAAAAGACAGTACATCTTTAAAATTATATTTAGAATATGACCCATCTAAAATACCTGATGGCTATAGCGACAAAGATGTCCGAACATTCTCATTTGACAAGAACAAGAGAGAATGGGTTACTCTTCCTGTTGATAGTTTAGATTTTAATAATAAGGTTATAATTTCTGATTACAACGGTGATACCGATTATGTTAATGGAGTAATTAAAGTGCCTGAAATGGCTGAAACAGCAAGCTTTACTCCCACAACTATAACTGACATGAAGTATGCAGATCCAGCTTCAGGAGTTGTTAGCATTTCTCCACCTAGCCCAAATTATACGGGTGCAGCTACTACAAGTTTTCCAATAAAGTTACCAACAGGACGTAATGGTATCATGCCAAGCTTAAGTGTAAATTATTCTAATGAAGGTGGCAACGGTTGGATGGGTCTGGGTTGGGACTTGCAGTTACCTGCCATCACATTAGACACACGCTGGGGAGTACCTCGATTTAATTCTACTGATGAAAGTGAAATTTACCAATTGAATGGGGAAACTATGGTCTTTGATGAAAATGGGGAATATACCAATCCACATCGTCATACATCTGACATTATTCGAAATACGTCTGGAAATAAGACCTTTTACCTCAGAAAAGAAGGTAGCTACCAAAAAATAGTAAGATATGGAAACTCCCCTCAAAATTATAGATGGATTGTTTGGGATAAATATGGCAACAAAAGTTTATATGGAGGACACTCTGGTGCTGTAATAGAGAATGCAATTGTAAGAGATGAGCAGAACAATATAACACATTGGGCATTACACAGAACTTATGATACATTTGGAAATTATGTAAATTATAATTATTCAAAAGGCACGTTGGATGTTAATGGGGTTAATACACAGTATTTCTATCCAAATTGGATTCAATACACTCATAATATAAACTCTCCAGTTTCAAATTTCTATGAAGTGAAGTTTATCAGAAATAACGAAGGAACAGAGACTATTCGAGAAGATATTTCTCTAAATGCAAGAACAGGAACTTTAATGTCCACTAGTGATCTATTGACCAAGATTTTGGTAAGATATAAAGACGGTAGCCAATGGAATACTGTTCGAAGTTACGAGTTTGAATACGATGAATCTCCTTTCAAAAAAATGCAATTGAATAAAATATCAGAACTTGATACAGATGGAAATCTATTTTATAGCAATACCATGGAGTATTATGATGATATTGGAGCAAACCCGTTGGTCAATAATAACTCAATTTCATGGAATGGGACTTCCCATGCGATGGGATCACCTCTTTTAGATTTGGCACCTAGCAATACGGCTTTACCAAATGGATCTGCATTGGGAACAAGTACTACAAGCGGTTTTTCAGCTGGTTTAAGATTTGGAGTAGGTCTAGGTACAGGTATTACTAGTGTTAATAATACTATAGGTGGTTCATACAACTATAGTCAAGCTAAAGAAAAAACAAGAATTAGCTTTATGGACATTAATGGTGATGGATTACCAGATAAAGTATACAAACCCAATACAGGTGGCTTATTATACTTACCAAATTTAGGTTTTAATAATGGAGAGGGCAGTTTTGGGTCGCCACTTTCTGTAGAGTGGAGCAATCTTGACGAAACCAAATCAAAAACAAATACAACTGGAGTTGATGCCAATCTTTTCGGTCTCGTTGGTGCTGGTAAAAGTTGGAGTAAAACACGAACGACTACCGATGGGTATTTTACTGATTTTAATGGAGATGGATTACCTGACATAATATCTGAAGGATCTGTCAGGTTTAATACAACGACGGCTTGGTCAACACCTTCAAATACATCTTTTAATACAGTTGTAGATTATACACCTAACCCAATTATACCAGGAGCATTAAATTCATCATTGATTAATAATCTTGATTTAGAAACAAAAGATCAGCTTAGAGAAGAGCATTCACAGTTCGATCATGTAAAAGTTTGGGAAGCACCTTACAGTGGAAATTTAAATATTCAAGGAGTTGCTAAATTAATAGCTAAAAACAATTGTGGAAATTCAAGTGAACCTAATCAATTCAAACTAACTATTGAGCGTGCCACAAATGGACAAAGCTCAGGAGTAGCAAGCCAAATTTCAAATGGCACCTTAACTAATGTCAATCAAACAGTTTCACTTAATGTCTCCCAAAGTAATGTTACAAAAGGAGATTTGTTCTTCTTCAGGGTTCACAACAATGTTTATGGCTGTGGTGGTGAAGTAGAATGGAATCCAATAATCACCTTTACTTCATCCTCTAACATTCCCAATACTACCAGTGAGCATGGTAAACAATTTAGGGTTTTCAATGCAGAAGATGACTATATGATGAACAATGGAGGTAACTGGACTCCAGATAAGGAGGATAATAGTGTAGCCATCAACTGGAATTTATCAAATTTTAATCAATATCAATTTTCCGATGATGTTCATTTCAGAATAGAGAAAACAAGGACTCAACATAACAATGACCCCAGTGATGATAATTATGGTGAGATTGTTGGAACACCTCTAACTTGGACTTGGAGCAAAACCTTTAACCACCAAAATGGAAATATTTCTACTTCAAGCTTACCATCAGGGTTTTACAGTACATCCAATCAGTTTGTTAATGGGAGTTTGTATAGCTATGAATACCGTTTTTATGTTGAAAGCGATTCGAATGTGCAATGGGATGAGATAAATTGGCAACCAATCATTACTGGCAGTTCATCAGGTCAACACTATGCACCTAATAACTGCATAGCATATGACAGCAATGTTAACCAAAGCAATTACAAACTTTATGGCAATAGTTTACCAACCCCAAATATTGATACTAATATTCCCAATGATGGGGATAACCCCTTGCTTAAGATAAGCCATAATATGTTTGGTATTGACTTTAGCCAGTTTATTGTGGGTATTGGTGATGAACAATTTCCAATAAAAATTAATTGGATTGTAAAAGAAGAGATTAACTCCGTTTCAAGAGTGTTGCATAAGCGCACTTTTTATCTGCACAAAAACAATTGTTATGATCCTCCGTTTGGGCAAACAGATTTTTGTACTTATACTTATAGAACTTCCAGCTCACCAACCAGTTCAGAAATAAATTCGTCAAATTCTTATTACGACCCCTACTTTAAGTTTGACCTTTCCAAAGAGAAAGTACAGGAAATCAAAAATGGTTCAGGAGAAATATACGCCTCTTTTTATTTAGAATATCCTGAATTTGGACAAAGCAACAACTCAGACATTAGTATAGCTTTACACCCTAATGAAAATACAAATTATTCATTTAACACACAAACCTTGGACAGTCCTTTTATGGCAAAGCAACCTGCGTTTTACGGATGGACTTATCGTGGTTGGGGACAGTTTTTATATAATGGTGGGCTAAAATATCAATATGATAATGAAGGTAATATTATACCAAATATACCTCCTACTCCGTTTGATGGAAATATTGACATGTCTATTTTTGATTTTGAAACCAATCCTGAAGATATACAAAATGATATAAATAATGCTGACCCAGATAACATGGAACTAAATGATGTAGCTATTCGCTATACTTTTTATACTCAAGATAATGAGATGGAAAGCTATAAAAATGTAGCAATTAAAAACAACGTTGATATTCCAGCTAGATATGGATACAATTCTAATAGTCAATTAACTACATTATTGGGACGTTTTGCAGAACATAATATTTATGATTTGTGGACCGACCCTCAAACATTAATCAATGGTAGTGCTTTCGTCAGCCTAAAACAGCGTTCAATATCTAAAGGCAAAGCAACATCAGGGAATCTTGGTATTGGACCAGCTGGTGCCTCAGGAACTATAAGCGAGGCGTCCTCAAAAGTATTAAACCAATATTTAGATATTAATGGAGATCGCTATCCAGATATTGTTACAGACGGCAATATACAGTTCACTGATATGCAAGGAGGATTATCTAACTTAACAATAGGAAATAATTTTGTATCTGGAGGTAAAAGTAAAGATGATACCATTGGTGTAACTGTTTCAGGTGCTTCACCAAATTCTACTGCATCAGATAATATGAAGACCATTACCCCAACTAAAACCAATGTCAATTCTGGGATAAATACAAGTAGTGGAAATTCCTATGATAGTAAACAATGGTATGATATTAATGGAGATGGACTTTCAGATCGAATTACTATTTACAAACATGAAATCAGGGCACAACTTAATACAGGCTATGGATTTAGCAATGAAATTATTTGGGGCTCTGGGTATACTGACTTGTATGTTAGCACTCGAAATAACTCTGGTGTGGGTGGAGGAATAAGCGGTGCTTCATGGGCTGTTGGTTTTGGTGCAGCAGAAAGCACAGCTAACCTTAATGCGGCATTAATTGATGTAAACAGTGATGGTTTACCAGATCTTGTTGAAAAATCAGGTTCTGTGTATAAATTCTACTTAAATACTGGTGTCGGTTTTGAACCTACTGCTCAACAAGTTTTTTACAGTGGTTTAATAGATCAAGATTCCTCATTTAGTGGTAACGTCTTTGGAACAGGAACTTATGGATTTACTATTCCTCTCTGGGTTTTGATAATTAAATTTACTTTTACACCATCAGTAGGCGTCAATGCTGGAATTAACGAAAAAAGAATTTCTGTCCAAGACATAGATGGAGATGGTCTACCTGATGTTTTAGAAAAAGGAAGTGACAATGGAGATATTTCAGCACGATTAAACAAAGTAGGCAGAACAAATTTCCTGAAAACCGTCAACACACCTTTAGGTGGTAGTTGGACTATTGATTACAACCGTGAGGGAAACACGTATAATATGCCACAAAATAAATGGGTTCTTAATAGTATTACGACGCATGATGGTTTTACAGCAGATAATAATTATGGCCCTAGTGAAACACTAACAAGTATAACTTACGAAAACCCAAAACATGACCGTAGGGAACGTGAGTTTTTAGGTTTTGAACGAGTTAAAGTGAATCAGCTAGACCTAGCAAACAATGAAGATATCTATCGCTACACACTTACTGAATATCATAATAACAATGTATATTTAAAAGGACTTGTTAAACGTACTGGTCTATATGATTCGAGTGATAATTTACTTAATGAGAGTACAACATTATACAACATAATGGATCCAGAGAATCCACAAGTAAACTTGAATAGTAACGAAAGTACAGATTTTTTACAATCAGGATTAACCGAAGATCATTTGGACAAATCGCGTCTTTTCGTAGCTCCTGTAAAAACCATAAGTACAACTTATGAAAATGGTGAAGGCTTAAGTTTAGAACAGCAGTTTACTGCTTATGATGAGCACGGAAATTTATTATCTTATAAAAACCCTGGTGATACATATTCCTCAACTTTAGGAAATGATGCTTATCGAACAGAATTGCAATATTATGACTATATACCAACCATGTACAATAGCAATAGTACTGGCTACGTAAAAAACATTAAAGTGATACGCCAAAGCGATGGACAGCTATTACGTAAACGTCATGCAGAATATACAAATCAAGGGAAAATAAATAAAGTTACAACCAGCCTTAATAATTCTGAATCAAACGAGATTGTATTGGACTATGACGTATATGGTAATCTTATTAAGTCAACATTAATGAACGGTTTTATTACAAACATCATTTACGACACTAAAGTCCATACCTATCCTATTGAAGTTTCCAACTCATTTAACGAGGTATCCAATAGTGAGTATAACTATTTATTTGGTGTACCTATATTGGCTACTGACATCAACGGACAGCAAATGCGAACACGTATTGACAATAGAGGGCGTTTGGTGGAAATAACAGCTCCTAATGAAATGCAGACTAATATTCCAATTGCAGACCAATGGACCATTCGCATGCAGTATCAAGGTGAAAGCACCTCACCTCCTACTTTCAACGGAAATAACTATGTATTGCCTGCTGTTGGCAACTTTCAAGCAATTAATCCTGGTTCAACACCACCTACTTCTTCTAAACATCATGCTGTTACTAGGCACCATGTTGAAGGCGCCCAAGGCGACCAACTATTAACAGTGAGTTTAGTAGATGGTTTTGGTCAAGCCATACAGCTTAAAAAAACCTTGTTTGTTAATGACAATGGTAGCAATCAATTAAAATGGCTCATTAGCGGAAAGGAAACAAAAGATGCCTTTGGCCGTGTTATAGAGGCGCGTTTACCAACCATACAAACTGGTTACCCTACCAACCCAAATAGCTTGCCTACTTCGACATTTAATTATTTGACAGGACAAAATACCATTCCACCAACACTCATGTCTTATGATGTTAGAGATAGGGTAATCAGTGCCACCCAACCTGGGGAAGGTTCGTCTACTACATCAGATTTTAGTATTTCAGATGGCTTGTTTTTAACAACGACTACTAATGAGCTCAATCAAACATTCGAAACCTATACAGATGTAAGAGGAAGACAACGTAAAACCATTCAAAATGGCGAGTTAACCACACAGTTTTATTACAATGCCATAGGCGAAAAAATAAAAGTGAAGAACCAACAAGGTTATGACACTTTCTACAAATACGATTTGGCAGGAAGAAGAATTGAAGAAAGACATCCTGATAGAGGCTTAACTTGGTTCGTGTATGACACGTCTGGAAACCTGATAAAAAGACTGACATCCAATTTATTGGCCAATGGCCAACAACAGGCTATTACTTATAGCTATGATTACAACCGTTTGATGAAAATTGAGTATCCACAAAACCTGGAAAATACTGTAAAATATTCCTATGGAGCACCAAATAATTCTCAAGCAATGGCTTTAAATGCTGTAGGAAGACTTATGACACAAAAAGATGCATCTGGTGTTCAAGGCTTTGGATATGACAATTTAGGAAATTTAAATAGTCATTTAAGAGGTGTTGCCGTTGCAGGACGCCATACCTTTTGGTTTCACACACAATGGCAGTATGACAGCCACAACCGTGTAAAACAAATAACATACCCTGATGAGGAAATTGTAAACTATAATTACAACATAGGTGGCACATTAAATAGTATAACACGTACCATACCTAATGTGGTTACAAACGACCCTATTGTAAGTAGTATTAAGTACAATGATTTAGGAGAACGTACAGAAATTGCCTATGGCAACGGAACTAGTACAAATTACACTTATGATAACCGTAGGCGCTTACAAGATTTAAGTCACCAATTTAGCGGGTTTGATATTACTAATAGATATAGCTACGATGCTTTAAGTAATATTACCAATGTTAACACGCAAAACCCAACAAACAGTATCCCTAGTTCTGGGCAATTGGGAGGGCCTGTGAGCCACATATATAAATATGACAACTTCAATAGATTAATTTATGCTGAAGGTTATTACACAGGGCCAAACGACCTAACCACACCCTTATTGGCTCAAAATTATAGTTTAGAAATGACTTATGATTTAGCCCATAACATCACCAGTAAAACCCAAACCCACATACAAGGGGAAGTGGACAGTCATGGAAGCCCTATTGCTAATCCAGAAACCATGGTTAAAACCAACTACCATTTGGACTATGGTAACTATGCCGAAGGCGTTTATATATCTCAAGGAGAAAATGATGAATATGGGTATGTGCAACCACATGCGCCTCGTGAAATTATAGAAACACCTGATAATAGTGGTATTCAAGATACCGACCCACGTTACAAAAAGAAAACGATTGATTATGATGCAAATGGCAACCAATTAGCCATAAAACAGGTTATTTTTGAAGGAGACCAAGCGCCAGCTTACCAAGGCATTGTAGAACCCGATACCATAACTCTACGCAAAAACCTATGGGATGAAGAAGACAGGCTCCGTGCCGTAAACCTAAACCCAGACGATACCAACGCACACCCTATAGCGGTGTACACCTACGATGCCGGAGGGCAACGTGTGGTTAGATATATTCCTGGCAGATTAGATGCTAGAAGCAATGCCACCATGGCATCTAAAAACGAACGTGATGAAGTTATTTTATATCCAAGCCCCATGATAACCGCTAAAGCGTTGAGCAAGCCAGGAAATGCACCTAAAGCTGGCGATTTAGTAAGTAGTTATACCAAACACTATTATATAGGTAGCGAACGGGTAAGTAGCACATTAGGTACTGTACGCGATTTAGGCCTGTTCCTCGAGCCTTTAATTGACATGTTTCCAAACATACGCCCTCTAGCAGATGAAACCGTACAGGAAGCCAATACAGGCTTAACCAACACTTATACAACCATGGAACAAAGCATTAACCTAAATGCCCCAGTTATTGAAGGCACCATAAAAGAATTTAAACACAAACCAGATGCGTATGACGTTTATTGGTACCATAGTGACCATCTAGGAAGTTCTTCTTATATTAGTAATATGAATGGAACCGTGTCTCAACATATGGAGTATTTACCTTTTGGTGAATTGTTGGTGGACGAGCATTTAAATAGTTACAACACACCGTTTAAATTTAACGGCAAGGAACTGGATGAGGAGACAAGGAACTATTATTATGGCGCACGCTATTACGACCCAAAAACCAGTATTTGGTTGAGTGTGGATCCATTAGCGGAACAGATGCCAGAATGGTCGAGTTACAATTATACTTTTAGTAATCCTATTAAATATACAGATCCTACTGGGATGGCTCCAGAAATAATAGATGATTGGATTTATGATGTCAAAAACAAAAAATATATTTGGGATGGAAATGTTAATAAACCTAAAGACACTCCTGAAGGTTATGATTATGTAGGTCGTTCAATAAATGATGTTAAAAATCATTACAACTCCAATGTTAGAACAACATCAAGAGATAACTTTTTTGGAGAGCCTGAATTTGGAGAAAATAGAACACCTTGGCCTGGAGAAATTACAGCTTACAGACCAAGTCCTGCTGAAAAATTAAAAGATTTTGGAATTGAAAATAACATCCCTTTTACCGAAAGCTCATATGAGATAGCTGATGATGTTACAGTTTTCTTAACCAGTTTTGCTTTGTTGAATCCGAAAAATCATCCTATTCATTTAGACGGATCTAATGCCAACAGAGGAAGTTCTGAACATATTTCCTCAGGTATAAATGGATATTTAACAATTTTACCAATGCCTAAATTTAACATTCGAGGTTTCAACATGGGAGAATTAAATAAATTCTTTAAAGGAACTTTATTTAATCAGCTCTCTCCCAAAATTAAGGGAACCACTTTAAAAATGTTTAATTACATAATGAAAAAAACAGTAACTCCTAAAAATATTATTAAAAAAACAAAGTCTAATCTTGAACAAGGATAGTTATGGTAATTCTATTATTTCAAATAACTGGAGCATTCACAAGATATCTAATCAATTCTATGTGCACAAATTTCACTAATAAAAATCAAAAATCATTTGATTATTTTTTTAAAGACAAAAACAATGATGTTATTTTCAATAGCACGAACGATTATTTAAATGGATTAATTGGATTTATTGTTTTTGTTTTTCTATTAGTTTTAATCTACGTGATTTTAGTGTAAGTAATCTAAATTTAATTAAAATGAACAAAATAAAACTTATATGTTATTTTACATTAATGATGTTATTCATAAACAATTGTTTTTCACAGTCTATATTTAAAACAAGTTTCGAAGGATGTAATACTGACTATTTCAATATCGAAAGTGATTCTATTGTGGCTGTTACTAAAAATGACATAATTAAAGTTCTTGCTAACAATCTGGATGAACAAGTAATTAGTGGTATAAAGGGTATTTTATCACTTCAAATCCTTATCGACGATGAAGGAAAATCATGCTTGTTGAGTGTTGATAATGAAACTAACATTAAAAATGAAAGATTAAATTTAAAAAACATAATTAATTCAAAATTAGAGTGGTATAAACCGAAAGAAAAAATTTCAGCCCTCATAATAATAAAATTTTACGGAAACGAAGTTGAATTAAAACGTTTAGGGATAAGTCCAGAAAAAGGACTTCATGTAATATATTAAAGTTTAATGTTTCCTATTTTATTAAACTTTTTCACTCTAATATTCAAACTACTGGATCACAACATCCCATTAAAGCTTAATGGGAAAGAATTGGATGATGAAATCGTGTGTAACAGATTCGCTGACTCCTAAAACAAAAAAAAGATGGAAACAAACAGGAAACTATTATTATGGCGCACGCTATTACGACCCAAAAACCAGTATTTGGTTATCTGTGGATCCATTAGCAGAGCAAATGCCATCTTGGAATTCTTATAATTATACGTTTAGTAACCCTGTTCGATTTAATGTTCCAACTGGGATGGCTCCTGAAATAGTGGATGATTGGATTAGGAAAAAAGGCAGTAACGGCAAATGGGTTTGGAACGAAAATATTACTTCTAAAAAGCAAGCAAATGACCTAGGACTTGATTATGGTGGTGCCACAAAATCTGAAGTCAGGAAAAACTGGGGTAGAAATATGACTGAAGGAGTTGAGGGATGGTGGAATAGTACTTTTAGAGACGATGGTGTGTTATTTGATGACGATAGTTATGCCTCTGCAAAAGTTAGTCCTAAAATCGAATTAGCACTTTCACGAAAAAGAGATGCTACACTATTGAGGATTCAAAATCCATATGACGAAAGTTTAGATAATAACTTTGAAAGTATAGATTTTAATTTTCCAGATTTTAATAGAGTTAAAGGTTTCTACGGTACTGATAGTGATATACAGTTTAATTCATCCTTTTCTATTAATGGTCGAAAAATAGATTATCAGGGAATCCTTACTGTGAGAAACGAAAATATGAATTCAGTCCATGGCATAGAATTTGTCGGCCACACTGTCCTAGGTATAGGACATTCTGATCCAAATTTTAAAAACTCAATTTTCTTTAATGGTCCTGCTACAGGGGTATTAATAATAAATGTCAATAAAGAATCATTTAATTTTTTACAAGATTTTATATATGGAAAATAAACATAATGTTTTTGTCTTAATTTTTATATTAGCTACAGTATTTGCTTGTCAAAATGAAAAAAAAGAACTTTTAAATAATAGATTTAAGCAACTCCTTGCTGAATATTATATCTTTTACCCTAAAATAGAAACCGTCAGTGATTTAAATAAATTTGATTCTTTTTTACAAAAAAAGTATGATTATATTGATGAAATCAAAAACCATAATTATGAATTAAGATTAAATAAAATTAACTCTTTGGTAGTCTATGATAAAATTCTTGAGTTAGAAACTAACATTGCATTAAACATTTTTGATAGTATTTCTGTATGTAGTGGAAATAAAATGATTGATGGCTTTTTTTCTAAAGAATTTGATAAAGTAAACGGTACACCGTTTCTTAAAAATCTAGATTTGTATTTAAAGGAGAAAACAGATAACACATCTGTTGTTTTATTTAATGGGTCTAAAGATTCTAAAAAAGTTTTGTTTAAGTATGAGGATAAAACTGTTAGTTTAATTTGTAATGAATTACTTATTGATAAGAATTCTATAAATAATATTGCATATGCTTTAAATGATTTTATAGTGGTTTACAAAGATTCTATTAAATTTGATTATGGACTAATACCTCTACAAATAGATAGAAACTAGAATAGCTTTGTACTTCATATTGGAATTTTAATTTTTATTCATTAACTGATAACAAAAGATTAGGCCATCAAGGTACGTATTGGATATCTTCAAGCACCCCTAACTCTGCTTCATTAGGCAAATATTTAGATACTAATGTTCCTTTATATCAACCAATAGCAACAGCTAAAAAAGTAAAAAAATGAGATTAATTACAATTTTAATGTTTATTTCATTATTAACTTCCTGTAATTTTAATAACAAACCTTTTGAAACAGAACTAATAGAATGTTTTAACAGTAAAATACTTAAAAAAACTTCTGATAGTAGTTTTAATGTCTTCAAAGAGGCTATCAAATTTGAGAATTTATTAATCGAAAATGGTATCATAAGAAATAATTCCAAAGAAGAATATTTAAGGCTATTTAATAAAGTAGAGAACAATGAGGTTTTTATAGATCAAGACATAAAAAAAAGTATCAGTTCTTTCTATTTCACTCTATCTCCTTTTACCATTGATCTTTTTTATGCTTGTCCAAAAGAAGTCTTAAGAAAAGAGGAGAATAAAGCTAACAAAAAATTATTATCTTTAGTGTTATTATATGATAATATTCAAGACACAGGAGTAGGTAATCTAGGTGAAGTAAAAAACTTAATAATGTCTATAGATAAAGTTGATTTTAGAAAAACTGTTTATAGATCCCCAATAACCATTATTTTACTAATGAATTTATATAATTCCTGTTGTGGTCAAAAATTGGAAAATCTTAAAATTTTAGATTAATTCATTCTATTATGACAAGTAAGGGATTAAAATAGACATAATCCCTCGCCACTGTACGAATTTTTCGTGTGGTAATCTGGTGTCAAGATCTTCTGCTAAAGCGTTGAGCAAACCAGGAAATGCACCTAAAGCTGACGATTTAGTAAGTAGTTATACCAAACACTATTATATTGGTAGCGAACGGGTAAGCAGTACATTGGGCACCGTGCGCGATTTAGGTCTTTTTCTAAAACCTCAACAAGGTATGTTTCCAAACATACGCCCTCTGGCTGACAAAACCGTACAGGAAGCCAATACAGGCTCAACCAACACTTATACAGCCATGGAACAAGGACTAAACCTAAATGCCCCAGTTATTGAAGGCACCATAAAAGAATTTAAACACAAACCAGATACCTATGATGTTTACTGGTACCATAGTGACCATTTGGATTAATTGAGAAAAAAGATTGAGAATCTTTTTGCGAGATTACCCGAGCAAAGCGAAGACTTCTTATATTAGTAACATGAATGGCACTGTTTCTCAACATATCGAGTATTTACCCTTTGGAGAACTGTTGGTAGACGAGCATTTAAATAGTTATAACACCCATTTTAAATTTAATGCCAAGGAGCTGGATGAAGAAATCGAGGTACGAGATTCGCCGACTCTTAAAACAATAAAAATCGGGAGGCAAACTGGCTACTACTATTATAACATTAGCTACCATAGCTCAAAAATAAGTATTTAGTTAAGCGTGGATTCGTTACCCAAACAAATGTCAAACAATAATTATCGAATAATGTAATATCGTTTGATTAATATTCAAAATTTGAAAAAAATTCAACATTTATATTTCTACGGCTAATGGATCTTATAATTATTACTGAATTTAAAGCTATAAAAAACTATGATCTTTTCATATTAATTAAAAACTTCAAGTTCTGTATCTCTTGTTTTAATGTATCAACATCACCTTTCGTCGCAGGCAATAATTGAGGCGCAAACAGTTTTTTACCAACATAAACTGTAGCGTCCGCAGCAGCTGAACCAATGGCAGCATTTGATATGGAACCACTATTAATTTCTGGTTTAGCGCTCATGTTTTCAATTTTAGTTTCTAATGCTTTAAAAGCATCTAATAACTCATTGGAAACGGGCAACTCATTTTCAGGGATAGCGAGTGCTATTTCTTCTTTTTTGTAATGACCTGAAATGTATTTATATTCATTTCTTTTATAGCTTGCTTTTGTTTTGCAACTTGTTGTGCAGTAAACGTGATTACTTCTCCTTGACTCGAATAACTCATAACAATGCTTACAATTTTTAATTTTTTTCATGGTTTTGTGGTTGATTTGGTTATTAATACGTTAAATAAGGTTTAATTTAACCTTTTATCATTTTCTTAAACTTTGTCCTGTAAAAATAACGATGTTAAACATTTCGAATAATCTATCGTAAACACGATGACCATATCGCTCTCCTAAGCCATTTAATGTTTCTTCAACACTATGATTTGAGCTCACAAAATTCGTGGTGATAAATGTTTTTTGTTTGTTTTCGTATCTCTCCGAGAGTATGTCCCCAACAACATTAAATAACCCATAATTACTGGCATCTTTTTCTGAACCTATATCATCTATAAAAATTCGCTTTCTATTTATATCATTAAAAAAATAATCTTTATCAATAGGCGTTGCGCACTTTTCAAATTCACGAACAAGTTTTTTTGCGCTATAACATTTGAATCTCAAGGATGAAACAGGCTTAAAAATGGCTTCAAAGCATTTAAGATAAGCCGTTTTTCCGGTTCCAACTCCTCCAATCATAAGCAGACCTTTATTAAGATCAGGTTCATTAAGACCAGTAACAAGATTATTAGACTCAAAAAACTCTGAGCTATTAAGAAAATAATAAAACAACACTTTTAAGTTTTCAAGCGTATCGTCATTTTTTATGAATGATTTTCCATACATCCAATAAAATTGATTGCAAAAATATTCCCAAAGTTCTTGTTTACTCAATATTGGTATGCTTGGTTCTACAGAAAACGTTTTATCTGACTTTTGCTTTTCGGAAGAAAAAGATTTAATCACCTCTCCTATTGATTCGGCTTCTGCTGCTCTCATTATCGATTTGGTCTATTGGTTAATAATTCAGAGGATTCCTTTTGGTTATTCTTTTTAGGTCTTTCGTTAGCTTGCCATTTATCTAATCGTTTTTTGACTTCAAAAAATTGCTCGATTTCAAATCGCATTTTTGTTTCATCAGTATCTAATTCAGACCAGTAATTGAAAAAAGAATTTAAAATTTTAGTATTAAAATGAGTGTGAGCAAATACTTTCTCTCTAAATATCTTTTTTCTATTTATTATGTTATTATTATTAATATTAGTTGTTGCTATTAGATTGTTACTTGCTTGCGAATCGCTTGCTAACAGCTTGCTACTTGGCTTGCTATTTGGCATGCTATTCGGCTTGTCATGCTGTGCATTATTCCGTACGCTATCATTTTCAATAGAAGTTTCAGCCACAAAATCACACATCTTTAAAACACCTATTTTAGTATAATTCACGGTTGCCTCAACCAAAACGTAACCTGTAGCTTCCAACTTCTTTAGAGCAGTTCTTACCTTACTTACCGTAAGCCCCGTTTCCACCGCAAGCTTATCATATGATGTAATAAATTCACCTTTATGAATTAAAATCCCTTGCCAGCGTTTGTTACTATAATTTACTTTTAACAGACAATGCACAAACAACTTACAGGTATTCATATCTGTATACCATTCCCATTCGGTTAAATCCCGAAAGAGCATTATAAACCCTTTATTCATCCTCATCTGGCACCTGTTTTATAAGTTTAGAATTTATATCGTTTCTTTTTATATAGACTCGATTGCCTAAACGATAACTAGGAATAATTCCTTCTTTACGCCAATTCCATAAGGTTTGGTTGGAGCATTTTAAAATAATTAGAGCTTCATCAAGAGTAAGAAGCTCTTCTTCTTCCTTTTTGGAAGGTTGAAATTTATCAAAAAACGCCTGCAACTTACTATCAACACCTTCTAAGATGTCGTTAGCAAGTTCTTCAGGAGTTGTCTGATAGAAGTGCAATTGATTAGATTTCATTTTATGATATTTTATATTCTTATACCACAAAATTATATCTACAGAAACGATTATTAAGTACCTAAAGGTACCGGTACTCAGCTTAAAATTTTAGAATCGGGCAAATTAAAATCTTCACTTTCAAATTTTTCATTTAATGTGTGAAATTTATCTGAATTTTGATTAGCATAGCGTCTTAACGAATCAATAGAAGGTGTTTTTTTATTAAAACTGAAAGAATTGAGAATTTGTCTGGATAGCTCTGTATAGTTTATTTCTCCATTCGGCTGGAGTGGCGCAGATACATACCCCTCCTGCACTAAACAACTAATAATATAAGCTATATGTGTTGGTTTTCCAATCCACTCTAAATTGTCTTCATTTTTGTTTGTGTTTAAATTATTCAAAAAAGAAAATATTAATTCTGTGCGTTTCTGCAAATCATTTTGAAGACTTCTAAAACCTACAACATGCAACATCATACCATATTCGTAATTTGCGTTTTTTATAACGCCTTCGGTTTGAACAAAACCGTCTTCTAATGCAATTTCATTATAATACCCTCCCCACTCTAAAGGGCTTGCTTTTCCATTCTCAATCATCTCTGAGGCTTTAGGTAATATTTTCAACTTCAAAATTGACAACAACAAATCGGTGTTTGCACAGTTTTCAAAATGGTATTGAAGTAGGTCATGAAAATCAAGAATATCCACTTCAAGTAAAAGTTCTTTTGTGAAATACTTTATATAAAAATCGCTTTCTAATTTAGGCTCATAGTAATCGTAATTATTCAACATAAATGGTTCAGAGACGAAATCTACTTCTAACTTCCTTTTATTGTATGATATTTCATCAACTGCAAATGCATCTTTATAATAGTTTTTTGACATCTATATGTTTTTTTTTAATTGCTAAAGAATGTACTATCAGCTATTTTAACTGCACGCTCTTGTGGGGTTACTTTTATGTATTTATAAAATTCTCGCTCTGTCGAGTGTCCGCTTATAGCCATTATATCAATAGCTGGCATTTTAGATAAATATGCATTGGTACAAAAAGAACGTCTTGCGGTGTGTGAAACAATGAGACTATATTTAAAAACAGACCCTACTGTTCTCACTCCTCCTACTACTTTTTTCACAGTTATCATTTCATCGATTGCTGCTTTTCTACCAGCTTCTTTTATATACTCATTAATATCTGGGGCATTAAGCACACGAGGAGGCAATCCATTATGCCTTTTTTTCATAATTTCCTCTACTCTGGAATGAATTGGAACATAAACCCTCTTACTTGTTTTTTGCTGGGTAAATTCAAAAACACGTTTACCATCAAAAGTTTTAATTTGGTCTTTGGTAATACCGTTATAATCCGACACCCTTTGACCGGTATAATATCCAATTAAAAAAATATCTCTTGCCAATTCCCAATCTGGGGTGTTAGACAAATCAACATTATATAAAGCATCAATTTCTTTTTCAGTCAAATAAATTGAAACAGTTTCTTCAGATATTGTTTTAAACTCTCTATGCTTATATTTAAGATTTGTATTTACACCATCTTCTGTCGCTCTATTCAATAGAGTTATGAGATTTTTTATGTGCTTACCAATAGTATTTAAGGCGTAATTATTTTCTTCTAAAAACTGAACAAAAGAATAATAAAACTTTAAGTCTATGCTACTAAAATCTAAATTATATTTATTCGCTTTTTCAAAATCCTTAAGTATTCTTACTGTTTGTTTATACGAACGAACAGTAATCGGACTTAACTTTACTGCATTTATGTTTTTAGCTTGATTCTCTTTTCGCTCAATGTAATCATCAGCAAAATCAAAAAAAGTTATTATTGCTTTTTTATCACCATCAACCCCTCTAATAATTTTTGTAAGTAAAGACTTTATAAGGTTTCTATTTTGCTTATCAACTTCACTCAATTTCATAACCGAATCCATAAATTCACTTGAAAATCGTAAAAGGTCACTATTTATTTTCTCCCTATTACGAATTGTAGAAACAGCTCTAATTCTTTGATTAGTCTTATCCCAATTTTTTGGTCTGACCTTAAAACCTGTTGAAAATTTAACACGCTTATTTCTTCCAAAACTATAATCTAAAATTATAGATGACTCATCTTTAGCATTTGGGTCTTTTAATCTATACTTAACTGTTCCTGATGTGGATTGAATTGCTTTATTCATAACATTATAAAAATCACATATTTAAAAAGGGACAACAAAAGGGACAACATAATGTTTATTTGTTGTTATGTCAAAATTATAAAATTTAAACGAAATAGCTACCATGTATTGTAAATAAAGGGCTTTAAGACACAAATAGATAACAACACATAAAATAGCATAAAGCCAAATATGGTACTGGAGGCACCACCACCAAAACCCAATCTTTTTAGATTGGGTTTTTTGGTTTTTAACAGTTTATTAAAAAGATAAAATCCTCCCTAATAACCGAAATACAGAAGGATAACCAGCCACCAAAACAACTTACATCATCTTTTCAATAGATTACATAAAACCTCTGTACCGAGAAACACCCCAACACCCGTACTTTTAAGTTAAAAATTTTTATATTGTTGTTTTTTATAAGTTTTAGCAACAAGCCCATGATTAACAACCTCAAACTTTTCCTACTTTTAATCCTAACAAGTAGTACTATTACCTACAGTCAAACTTATAATTCTGATTTTGAAGCAGACATATTTGAATCTTATAAAAAAGACGCATTAAATTATAATTTCTTCAAAAGCATGTTCGCTATAGATTCTTTAGCAAACAATACCTTGGTTACAAAATACCAAGAACGCGTAAACAACCTCATTAAAACCTTTCCTGAAAAAGAAAGTAAAGCCAAAAAAGAGCAAAAACGAATTAAATTCATTTATAATGAAGTTCATAATACGTTTTTTAACAAATACCTATCAAACTCCTATTTTAATGATTTGTTTGAAGCGGGCACTTATAATTGTGTAACAGCTACCGCCTTATACGTCTACGTATTTGACGAATTAGGAATACCATATCACGTAAAAGAAACCCCCACTCATGTTTATTTAATTGCCTATCCAACAACTTATAAAATTTACTTGGAAACCACAGTGCCCGCTGAACATGGATTTATAATCCCTAAAGAAAGTGAAGTGAAAAAAATTATAGACGAGTTAGTAAGTTACAAATTAGTAACTCAAGAGGAAGTACAAGCAAAAGGCTACATGAAATTTTATGAAGATTTTTATTACGGAAATGAATTTATTCCTAAAAACGCATTGATTGGTATGCAATACTACAACAGAGGGATAACTTTAGTAGAACAAGAAAAACACGATAAAGCTGTTAATAATTTAAAGAAGTCAAAAGTATTTTTCAGTTCACCTCTTATCAAACCGATTATTAAAAGTATCATGTCTGAAAAAATTAACGATTTAGACTTTAACTCTACTGAAGATATCGATTATTTATTAGAATTAATTTCTATATCCAATTACCCAGAAGATTACAGCATAAACGATATTAAAGCATCATTGTATGAACTAACAACTCATGATGATAATAGTAATGAATTCATTGAAGCTTCAATAGAAAAATTTAAAACCATCGCTAACGAAAGAGTTCGAAATACTAGTTTAGAATTTTTATATGAATATTTAGCAAAAAAAGCGGGGCGCAACGAAGATTTAGATAAAGCACTTTTTTATAGTGACCAAATTATTCGCTTAAATCCAAACAGTAAAATTGCAAAAAACATTATTGAATATGTCTGTTTTAAAAAAGTAACCTTATCTACTTTAGACATGAGAGCTTTAACTGATTTTGAAAAAAAATGTGAAAAATATCCATTTATTAAATCAAACAAGCGCTATAATATTGCATTAGCCCATTTTTATGGAAATATTTCTTTGGACAATTTTAAAATTAAAAATATTGACTTAGCCCTAAGTTATATAGATAAGTTAGAAAGCATACTAGACAATAATAATGTTATAAATGAAGTAAATAAAAAACTCCTTTCTAATTTATACCGTCTAGGCGGAAATTACTATTACTATAAAGAACAACACAAATCTGCCTATGCCATTTACAGTAAAGGACTAACATATTTACCTTATAACAACGAATTAATTAAGCGTGCAGCATGGGCCAAAAAGGATCTATAACATTTAGACCCCACCCCTTAAACATGCATCGTTAATGTGGTAGCTTATCACGTAACAAACCGTACACATAAGTACCAAGTATAGCCGATCCGATAACAACCAAAATAGGCCAATACCTAGCACCTACCAATACATACATAGGTCCTGGACAAGCACCTGCAAGCGCCCAACCCAAACCAAAAAGGGTACCGCCTATTATATAACGCTTATATCCTTTTTCCTTAGGATTAAACACTAATGACTTACCATAAAACGACTTAACATCAAACTTCTTCATCACGAAGGTCATTAAAGTTGCTAACCCTAGCGCAACACCTATAATACCATACATATGAAAGGCCTGAAATTGAAACATTTCAAATATTCGAAACCACGAAGCAGCTTCCGATTTAAACATCGTTATACCAAATACGATTCCTATTACTAAATATATACCTGTTCTCATTGTCTAAAAAATTAAAGGGAATAAAACATGAACCATAATTAAGCCTCCTAAAAAGAACCCAATCACAGCAATTAATGATGGTAATTGTAAATTACTTAAACCTGAAATAGCATGACCTGACGTACAACCACCTGCGTAACGCGCACCAAAACCCACTAAAAACCCACCAATAACTAAAATAATCAAACCTTTAGGATCCGTAAAAACATCAGGACCAAAAAGCTCTGTTGGCAAGTAAGCTGTTCCCGCACTTTCAAAACCTAACGCTTGTAAATCCGTTACAGTTTGACTACTAATAGCAACAGCATCATTGGGTGATAAATATTCCGAGGCAATAAACCCGCCTATTATTGCTCCTACTACAACAACTAAATTCCAGCGCTGAGCTTTCCAATCGAAATCAAAAAAAGTAGTTCGTTTTCCCGCTCCAGCTATACTACAAAGTGTGCGTAAATTAGATGACATTCCAAAACGCTTATCTACCATAAGAAGTAGAAACATCACGAATGCAATCATAAAGCCTGAAAAATACCAAGGCCAAGGTTCTAGTAAAAATTCCATAGTTTCAATTTATTTCCTGCAAAGAAACAAATAAAAACCAAACACTTTGGTAACATAAGTTACCGACTATACAATTCCCAAAACCTAGTTTTGCTTCAAATACTAAATAGTTCAGTAACTTTGCAAAACAAGAATCACAGATCATGTTAAAATATGTAGATGCATTTTTAGAGTCATTTTTAGGCACTGTAAATTGGACTTGGCAATCCATTATATTTGACGTCCCTTGGTATACCAATTATTTTTGGGGACTAATAGTTATTTCTATCCTTGTTTGGGGATTAGAAATTGTATTCCCATGGCGCAAAAACCAATCTGTTTTCAGAAAAGATTTTTGGCTGGACGCATTCTACATGTTTTTCAACTTTTTCATTTTTGCCATCATTATTAGCGGTGTTTATCGAGTTTTAGAATTAGGATTTTCAGATTTAGGTGTTTCCATGTCTAGCTTAGCACTTATTGATATTAGTTTGTGGCCTATGTGGCTTCAGCTACTAGTTTTCTTTATTGTATTAGATTTCGTACAATGGTTTACCCACGTATTACTTCACAGATTTGAAGTTTTATGGCGTTTTCACCAAGTTCATCACAGTGTTAAAGAAATGGGTTTTGCCGCGCATTTACGCTACCATTGGATGGAAAACATACTCTACAAACCTTTAAAAGTTTTTGGTGTTATGATACTAGGAGGCTTTGAACCTGAACAAGCTTACATTGTTCATTTCATAGCTATTTCAATCGGACATTTTAACCATTCGAATATTAAAATCACCTACGGACCTTTAAAATACATATTTAACAACCCTGTTATGCATCTATATCACCATGCATATAATTTACCAGAAGGCAGACAGTACGGTATGAACTACGGAATTAGTTTAAGCTTATGGGATTACATATTTAAAACTAATTACATTCCAGAAGACAGTGGATTAATTGAATTGGGGTATGAAGGTGATGAACACATGCCTACCAGTTTCTTAAAACAATTGAAATACGGCTTTTCCCGTAAGAAAAAATAGACCTTGTTATTTTTTTGAGCAGATAATAAACAGTTCTTTACCATTCCTACTAGGTTCAGAATTATAACAAAGCTCAAAGGTCTCTAAATTGAAATACGGATTAAAATTTGCAACATATTCCGTTTTATCACCACCAAATGGAGGCTTATCGGTAAATAACGGCTTATTAAATAAAAGACCAACTAATTTTCCTTTCGGGTTTAGTAAACAATGTATTTTCTCTGCGTAAGCTTTGCGAAGACTTGGATTTAAAGCACAAAAGAACGTTTGTTCGATAATCAAATCAAAATTTCTTGAAACATCAAAAAAATCACTATGTAATAAATTAGCACTAGGGAAATTGGGCACCCGAGCCTGAAAAGCATCTAAAGCCGTTTGTGATAAATCAACAATAAAAACTCGCGTAAAGCCTTTATTAAATAAATACTCTGCTTCATACGCATTCCCTGCTCCTGGAATAAGAATAGTAAGCCCCTTGTCTTCCAACTGATCAAAATAAGCTTTTAAAGGCCTGGACACATGTCCTAAATCCCAACCTATATCTTGGTTCTGATAGCGGTTATCCCAAAATGATTCTGACAAATCCATATGTTAAACGTGCGATTGAATAAGGTTTACCAAATCTCTTTTAGAAGCTAATCCAAACTGTCGCCACAATTGCTGTCCGTTTTTATACAATATTAATGTTGGTACTCCTCTTACATTAAACTTCGATGCCAACTGTTGATTTTTATCCACGTCTATTTTTAGGATTTGAACCTGATCGCCAAGTTGGTCTTTAACTTCTTTTAATATTGGACTCATCGTTTTACACGGCCCACACCACTCGGCAAAAAAGTCAACCAAAACGGGTTTATCTTTGTTTATTATACTTGAAAAATTACTCATAATAAAAGGGTTTTAAATTAAATTATTTACTTGAATTTAGGTCATCAAACACACCTATATAAGTCGATATCTTTCGTTTTTCATTACAAATTCAAAACTTTGGCTACACAAAAAAAAAGAGTGGCCCTCACCACTCTTTTTTTTATATAATATTTAGCTTTATAAAAAACTACTTTAGAGTAGATGGACAAACAAAATCAGTAACAGGAATACCGGCTTTTTTAATTGCTGCAAATCCACCAGCAACATCTACCAAGTTATGAATACCTCTACTTTTTAATATAGAAGCCGCTATAACACTACGATACCCCCCTGCACAATGCACATAAAAAGTTTCCGACTCTGGAAATTCGGTTAAATGATTATTTAAAAAATCTAAAGGTGTTAAATGCGCCTCGTTAATATGTGCCGAAGTAAACTCTCCTTCTTTTCTAACATCAAAAACTGGTACATTTTCTTTTTCTAAACGTGTTTTAAATTCGGCTGCCGGAATAGATTCTATAGTATCAATTTCTTTCCCTGAAGCTTTCCAAGCCTCAAAACTTCCGTCTAAATAACCAATAGTATAATCAAAACCTACACGGGATAAACGTGTAATGGTTTCCTCTTCACGTCCTTCTGGCGTTACCAATAAAATAGGTTGTTTAACATCTGCTATTAAAGCACCAACCCATGGAGCAAATCCGCCATCAATACCAATAAAAATTGAACGTGGAATATGTCCTTTCACAAAATCATTTTGATGACGAACATCCAATATTATAGCTTCTGTTTCATTAGCAGCTGTTTCAAACTCGTTTGGAGACAAAGCCTTTACACCACGATTTAAAACAACATCAATATCGTCATAACCTTCCTTATTCATTTGAACGTTTAAAGGAAAATACTGTGGTGGTGGAAGCAAGCCATCGGTCACTTCCTGTATAAACTCTTCTTTGGTCATATCAGCACGTAAAGCGTAATTGGTTATCTTTTGATCGCCAATAGTTCCAACTGTTTCTTTACTTAAGTTTTTACCACAAGCTGATCCAGCACCGTGAGCTGGGTACACAATAACATCATCGGCAAGCGTCATGATTTTTGTTCTTAAACTATCAAATAATGTTCCTGCTAATTCCTCTTGCGTCATGCTAGCTGCTTTTTGAGCTAGATCCGGTCGCCCTACATCTCCTAAAAACAAAGTATCTCCACTAAAAATAGCATGATCCTTACCGTCTTTATCTTTTAACAAGTAAGTTGTACTTTCCATAGTATGGCCTGGCGTATGTAAAGCAACAATAGTAATATCGCCTAATTTAAATTCCTGTCCATCTGTTGCTATAATAGAATTAAAACTTGTAGATGCTGTTGGGCCAAAAACTATTTGTGCGCCCGTTTCTTTAGCTAGTGTAACATGGCCACTCACAAAATCAGCATGAAAATGAGTTTCAAAAATGTATTTTATTTTCGCATTATCCGCATTTGCTCTTTCAATGTATGGCTTTACTTCACGCAACGGATCAATAATAGCTACTTCTCCTTGACTTTCTATATAATATGCGCCTTGCGCTAAACAACCTGTATATATCTGTTCTATTTTCATAATACTTACTTTTATAATATGTTACAAATTTACAATTATCTCTTGAACTAGACCGTAACCTATGTTACATTACGCTTTTACAAAGAACTCCATGTAAAAAATAAATATAGCCATAGCAAAAACGAAATAACCAAATCCTTTTTTCAGTTTTTTACCATCAATAAAGTTCCCCAAATAGCTTCCCACAAAAATTCCTACCAGTGATATTGAGGTAAAAACAAGCAGAAAACTCCAATCTATAGTCATTGTCATGGCATCTCCAAGAAAAAAACCAGACAATGCATTCATAGCAATAATTATTAATGACGTTGCAACTGCTACTTTAATTTCAACATTTGCTAAAAGTACCAAAGCAGGAATAATTAAAAACCCTCCTCCAGCACCTATCATACCGGTAATACCTCCTATTATTAAGCCTTCAACAATAATTAATGGATAATTATAAGAAACTGTTGTATTAGCAGAAGACACCTTCCTGTCTTTAAGCATAGATAAAGCTGCAGGAATCATTAAAATAGAAAATAAACCAAACATAACCATACGCCTAGTAAACTCAAATTCGCCTAGACTAAATAGTATTTCGGGTAAAGCAGGAATTACAAAATGCCTAACCAATGAAATCCCTATAATTGCAGGAAGACCAAAGACAAAAGCTGTACGCCAATCTACTAGTCCTTTTTTGTGTTGCTTTAAACCTCCAACCAAAGCACTTACACCTACAACAAACAAAGAATAGGCCGTAGCCACCTTCTCATTAACTAAAAATAAATAGGCCAATACTGGAACTGCTAAAATAGATCCACCACCACCTATTAATCCTAAAACAATACCGATAAGCAAGGCACTAATGTATCCTAATATCTCTAATATTTCCATAATATGGTTTTCAAACTCTAAGAAGCAAAAGTATGTTTTAATTTTAACCTGTTTGGTAACTAATGATACATTAGACCTATTGAGATTTAAGAATAATATGATTCCTGTGTAGTTCTACCTGCCCCATATTTTCTAACTTTTTAAGCAACCTTGAAATAACAACACGCGAGGTATGTAATTCATAAGCAATATCTTGATGCGTAGTATAAATTATATGATCGTCTGAAACACGTGCTTTTTCTTTTAAGTATTTGAATAGACGAGCATCCATTTTCAGAAACGCTATACTATCAATTGTATCTAGCATTTCATTAAGTCGGTTATGATAGCTTTCAAAAACAAAATTTCTCCAACTTTTATATTTAGCAGACCACTCCTCCATCTTTTCAATAGGAATCATAATCAACTCAGCATCGGTTTCTGCTATAGCTCGAATTTCGCTTTTTGTACGCCCTAAACAACATGTAAGAGTCATGGCACAAGTATCGCCTTTTTCTAAAAAATACAACAGTAATTCATCGCCATCATCGTCTTGTCGCAAAATTTTAATGGCACCATTTAACAGTAAAGGCATAGATTTAACAAAGGCACCTATTTCAATCAATACATCTCCTTCTTTAACTTGTTTTAAAATACCGACTTCATTAATTTCGGAAAGTAATTCTTTTTCAAAAAACTGACTATAATTGGCCGTAAGCACTTCTCTCATATTGTAAAAATTTCTATTGGCAATATAACCAATTTCATCTAGTTTTGTTTTGAAAAATATCTCACTGGTTTCTGTAATCTTTCATTTAGTACTCCGACTTAAAACCGTATATTCCATTTTTCACCTAACAAAACAAACAATTAATTTACCATGCAAAAAACATATTACGACCCAGCAGACCTTAAAAAATTCGGTAAAATATCGGAATGGAATGAAGAATTAGGCGCCAAGTTTTTCGAATATTATGGAAAGGTTTTTGAAGAGGGTGCTTTATCTGAGCGTGAAAAATCGCTCATTGCCCTTGCTGTATCGCACACCATTCAATGCCCTTACTGTATTGATGCCTACACAGGCGATGGCCTTCAACGCGGTATTACTAAAGAAGAAATGATGGAAGCTCTGCATGTAGCTGGAGCAATTCGAGGTGGCGCTACCTTGGTTCATGGCGTTCAAATGATGAATAAAGTAAATAAATTGGACCAATAAATTAATGTGATTAATCCCACTCCCTTTATGATTAAATCCTTAAAAAAACAGGAAAGCGCTTTAGCTGATAGTAATCGCCAAATTGAAATTCTTTCAAACGGCATTTTTAAGTCTGGAGAATTACCAACTTTTAAAAATAAAATTGCTGAGACTAATCAGTTTCCACTTAAAGCAAAAAAACTTGAGATACTTCAAATAAACGTTGGCTACATGTGCAATCAAGTTTGTACACATTGCCATGTGGATGCAGGCCCTGACCGAAAGGAAATCATGACACGTGAAACCATGCTACAATGTTTAGAGGTTATAAAAAACACAGAAGCACATACATTAGACCTAACGGGAGGCGCCCCAGAAATGAATCCTAATTTTAGATGGTTTGTTGAAGAAGCTGCAAAAGTTGGTGTTACCGATTTTATAGTTAGATCGAATTTAACCATTATCAGAGCTAATAAAAAATATTACGATTTACCGGAATTTTTTAAAAAACATAATGTTCATGTGGTTAGCTCGATGCCTCATTGGACACAAGGAAAAACAGATAAACAACGAGGCGATGGTGTTTTTGCAAAATCTATAAAAGCCTTACAAGAATTAAACGCTGTTGGTTACGGGATGCCAGGCAGTAATTTACGATTGGATTTAGTATACAATCCATCTGGTGCTTTTCTACCTGGAAACCAAGCTGCCATGGAAAAAGATTTCAAAAAAGCCCTTTTACAAGATTTCGACATACAGTTCCATAATTTATTTGCTATAACAAACTTACCAATAGCTCGTTTTTTAGATTATTTAATTGCGTCTGAAAATTATGAGGATTACATGTATAGTTTAGTAGAGGCTTACAATCCATCAGCAGTTAAAAACGTTATGTGTACAAATACGCTATCTATAAGTTGGGATGGCTATTTATATGACTGCGACTTTAATCAGATGCTAGAACTACCTGTTAACAGCCCTGTAAAACACATATCCGAATACAATAATGATTTGCTAGAAGGTAGAAATATCGTTATTTCACAACACTGTTATGGCTGTACTGCCGGAGCAGGAAGCAGTTGCCAAGGCAGCGTTGCTTAACAAACTCTAGTTTCACAATTATATTATGGATGTCATTAATTGGCAATGGAGTTTAATTATAGCTACAAGCCTTATTTTCTTTATAATTTCGCCTTGGGCAAAAACAACCAATCAGTTTTATAAAGCAGTACGCAATAAAAAAGCGCCAAGTACCTGGGTATTAACTGGGAGTCTAATTATTTCTTGGATTTTTGCCAAAAGCATTACCAATGCCGCTAATTTAGGTTTGGATTACGGCCTTGTCGGTGGCGTTGCCTACGCCGGTTATTACCTGTCTTTTGCAGTGGCAGGTGCACTAATTTACAATTTACGAACTAAAGGAGGCTACACAAGTATACATCAGTTTTTGAGTTCTAAATTTGGTAAAACAGCTATGCTAGTATTTTCTGTACTCATTGCCATCCGTTTGTTTAATGAAGTTTGGAGTAACACTATGGTAATAGGTAATTATTTTGGTGAAGTAGGATCACATTCCTACTACATATCCATAATTATATTTACCATTTTAACATTAACCTACGCCATAAAAGGTGGGCTAAGCAGTTCTATTTTCACGGATATCATTCAAATGGTTTTATTTTCAATCCTGTTAATTATTATTCTTTGGAATGTTTTTTCGGTTGAAAATTTCACTATAAAACAAGTACTTAATTCCGGAACTTGGAGTTTTGATTTGGGGCTAAACTTATTTTTCGCAGCTATCATACAATCATTTAGCTACCCATTTCACGATCCCGTTTTAACCGACCGCGCTTTTATTAGCTCACCTAAAACAACTCGAAAAAGTTTTTTTATCGCCAGTGTTTTAGGGGCTTTATGCATTGTTCTTTTTAGTATTGTTGGCATATTTGCACAATCCGAAGGACTTACCGGACAAGCTGCCGTTGAAGTAGGCAAAGCATTCGGAATTGTCATATTATTGGTTATAAATTTTATCATGATAACCTCAGCAGCTTCCACATTAGACTCTACTTTTTCATCCTTTTCAAAATTATTAGCCATCGACTTAAAATTAGGAGAAAATCTAACTTTTGGTCGCATTTCTATGGTTGCTATTGCTATTTTAGGAACACTTCCTGTCTTTTTTGATTCTGAAATATTATCGGCAACTACCATTTCAGGCACTATGGTTATCGGGCTTACACCAGTTTTCTTATTTTGGAAACATAAAACACCGGCAATAAGTTTCTATTTAAGTGTAACTTGTGGCTTACTTTTTGGAGTAATTCTATTATTAGGAATTTTTCCGAAAGAATTAATTTTCACTGAAGGCAAATACGCCGATTTACTCTGGATAAACGTTTGGGGCGTATTGATTTGTATTATAATATATTTATTACCAAAATGGCTACAGAAATAAAACATATAGGGAATATATCAGGGCAGACACTATTATTTGGAGGTGTATATAGCAACCTTCAAGCTTTGGAAGCTATTAAGCAAGTAGCCGAAAAACACAACATACCTGCTAGTAATTGCATATGTACTGGCGACATTATTGGTTATTGTGCACAACCAGAAGAAACGATAACGTTTTTCAAATCATGGAACCCCAGAAGTATTTTAGGAAATGTTGAAATTCAGTTAATAGAAGGAAGTACTAATTGTGGTTGTAATTTTGAAGAAGGATCACGATGTGACAGCCTTTCTCAGCAATGGTATTTGTTTGCAAAAAACAAGCTCTCAGAAAATTCAATTACTTACTTGAAAACATTACCTGAACATTTACAATTTACGTTTGCCAATAAAAATATAACTGTTGTACATGGCTCTGCAACTAATACTTCCGAATTTATTTTTAAATCGACACCTTGGGAAAAGAAACGTCCAAGTTTCGAACTCACAAACAGCCAAGTTGTTATAGCAGGTCATTGTGGTCTACCATTTTACAGTAAAAACGCTGATAACATCTGGTTAAACCCGGGCGTTATTGGTATGCCTGCAAATAATGGTGAACCAAGTGTCTGGTATGCCATTTTAGATGATAGTAACTCGCAGTTCACTTTTCAGTTTTATAGTCTTGATTACGATTACCAACTAGCAAGCCAACTGATGCTGAAAAATAGCTTACCAAAATCCTATGCCAACACACTAAAAACAGGACTTTGGGACAATATGGATATATTACCAAGCTCTGAACAGCAACAAAAAGGATTAGCCATTAATTTTTAAATACCATGAAGCAACTCCTTTTTATTCTAATTTGTTTCCTTTCAGTTACAACCAACGCACAAGACTCCTTATCTCGTTTATTGAGTAGGTATAACAATAACAAAACACCTTATATATTGGTTGAGGAATTAGCAAATTCAAAAGCCAATTATTATATTTTAGATGCGCGTGAACAAGAAGAGTACAATGTGAGTCATTTAAAAGATGCTTTTTATGTTGGTTATAAAAACTTCAAACTAAAAAACATCATAGAAAACATCTCGAATAAAAACGACACCATTGTTGTTTATTGCTCATTAGGAGTTCGGTCTGAAAAAATTGCAAATCAATTAAAAAATGCAGGCTATTCGGTTGTTTACAATTTATATGGTGGTATTTTTGAATGGAAAAATGCCGATTTACCCGTCTATAATTTAAAAAACAAAGAAACCGATAGCATACATGCCTTTTCAAAAACATGGGACAAATGGTTAACAAAAGGCATAAAAGTTTATAATTAGAATTTATTCGAAAAATGGGAATTTTATCAAACAACAACACTAGTGATGCTGCGGATCAATCAGCTGATTTTTATTTTCCAACATCAAAAAAAGCGCTTATTATTTTCACTAGAAATCCCAAACTAGGAACTTGCAAAACCCGCTTAGCTAAAACTATTGGAGATGAAGCTGCTTTAAATATTTATAAGCATTTATTAAGTCACACCGCTGAAACAGCCAGTCAAGTCTCTGTAGATCGCTTTGTTTTTTATTCTGAAACCATACAGAAAAACGATTTATGGGATTCTGATATTTTCAAGAAAAAACTTCAAAAAGGTACCGACTTAGGTGAACGTATGGAAAATGCCTTCGCCGAATTATTTCGACTTGGTTACGAAAAAGTGGTTATAATTGGCAGTGATTTATTAGATTTAAATGCTCAAATTATATCGGAAGGATTCCAAAAACTGGAGGAAAACGATTGTGTTTTAGGACCTGCGGAAGACGGTGGTTATTACCTTTTTGGCATGAAGCAACTAAACCCTAAAGTATTTAAAAACAAACAATGGGGAACAGATACTGTTTTAAATCACACTATAAAAGATTTAGAGAACACAAAATACCACTTATTAAAAACATTAAATGACATTGATACTTTTGATGATATTAAAAATATCGAATCATTAAAAAAATACTACTAGAGCTATGATTAAATTTATTACAGAAACAACTGAATACTTACAAAGTAAAGGCTTTGAAAATCCAGAGTTAGGTATCATACTAGGAACCGGACTTGGTAAACTAATTGACGATATAGAAATTATCACGGAGGTTAGCTACAACCATATTCCAAATTTTCCGACAGCTACTGTAGAGTTTCATAAAGGGAAACTTATTTACGGTGTGTTAGCTGGGAAGAAAGTTGTTGTTATGCAAGGTCGTTTTCATATTTACGAAGGCTACTCGCTTCAAGATGTAACCTACCCAGTTCGCGTTATGAAACAACTAGGAATAAAAACTCTTTTAGTGTCTAATGCTTCTGGTGCTATTAATTTAGATTTCAAAAAAGGGGAACTCATGCTAATTGACGACCATATTAATCTTCAAGGCAGTTCACCGCTAGCGTTTAGAGGTGTTGAGCAGTTAGGAGAACGCTTTACAGATATGAGCGCTCCCTATGATGCCGAAATTAACAACAAGTTTGAAGCCATAGCTAAAGCAAATAACATTCCTTTACATAAAGGTGTGTATGCTAGTGTTGTTGGACCTCAGTTAGAAACACGTGCTGAGTACAGAATGTTAAAGATAATTGGTGCTGATGCTGTAGGAATGAGTACCGTCCCTGAAATTATTGTTGCCAATCATTTAAAATTAAAAGTAGCTGCGGTGTCAGTTTTAACGGATGAATGCGACCCAAATAATCTGAAACCTGTAGATATTTCTGAAATTATAGAAATGGCTGGTAAAGCAGAACCACATATGATTACGCTTTTTAAAGAATTAATAAAATCACTTTAGCGTAATTCATAATAAAATAGACATTATGAAAAGCAGCACCTTTATTCTAACCTTTGTTTGTACCTTAAGTTTATCTGTATTCTCTCAGAAAGTAAATCATGATATTTGGAATTCATTTCTCCAAAAACAAGTAACAAATACAGGTGCTGTTAATTATAAATCTATTAAAGAAAATCCGGAGCAATTAAACTTATATCTCCAGGAATTTAAGAAAACGGTGCCAAATAAAAACTGGACTAAAAACGATGTTTTAGCATATTGGATTAATGCATACAATGCTTTCACAATAAAACTCATTATAGACAACTATCCCGTTTCAAGCATAAAAGACATAAAAAAACCATGGGATCAAGAATTTATTGTAATAAATAACAAAACGGTATCATTAAACTATATAGAGCATACTGTTCTTCGTAAAATGAACGAACCACGAATACATTTTGCCATTGTTTGTGCATCAGCATCCTGTCCTAAATTACAAAACAAAGCCTATTTCCCTGAAACGTTAAACACTCAATTAACAGCGGCCACAGAAGCATTTCTCGCTGATGACTCCAAGAATACCATTAAAAATAAAGAAGTGGAATTATCTAAAATTTTTAAATGGTTTTCAAAAGATTTTAAAGAGCAAGGAAGTTTAATTAGCTTTTTAAACACCTATTCAAATATAAAGATAGCATCGGATGCTAAAATAGATTACAAAGATTATAGTTGGGAATTAAATGACTAATCGGATTTCAATTATTATCCCCATGTTTAATGAAGCTAATAACATAGCTTCGGTTTTAAAACATCTAATTAAAAATACGGACTCCAAGAACATTGCTGAAATATTAGTGGTAGATGGCGGTAGTACGGATGGCTCTCAACATAATGTAAACACTATTATTAATAGACTTAAAACAAAAAAAAACATCCCGAATCTATCCCTATTAAAAGCTTCTAAAGGGAGAGCTAAACAAATGAATTATGGCGTAAAACATGCCACGGGATCCATTCTATATTTTTTACACGCCGATTCATACCCACCTACAAACTTTGACCAGTTAATCATAAATAAGGTTGTTGAAGGTAAATTTGCAGGTTGTTTTCGTTTGCAGTTTAATAGTAACCATTGGTGGCTTCAATTAGCTGGATGGTTAACTCAATTCTCATGGCGCGCTAGTCGTGGTGGCGATCAAAGTCAGTTTATTACCAAAAAACTATTTGATGAAATTGGTGGTTTTGATGAAGCTTATATAATTTATGAAGACAACATACTAATAAATGAACTCTACAAAAGAAATCAGTTTGTTGTAATTCAACAAAAAATTACAACCTCAGCAAGACTCTATCAGAAACGAGGTATTTGGAAACTACAATTTCATTTTTGGGCTATTTATATAAAGAAATGGCTTGGCGCTTCACCACAAGACCTTTACACCTACTACAAAAAACACATTTCATAAAAACCTGATTTCATATACATTACATGTTAAAGTTTCGATAAAACGTACTTAACAAATCTATAAAATGTAAGCGCAAGACTTTAGAAAAGAATACTTTTCAAATCTAAACCAAACCATATGAAATCAATCAAATTTATTTTTGCTACTTGCTGTTTACTGACAGTTTCAGCAAAAGCACAGCAAACCATTTCGGCAAAAATTGTCGATTCAACAAAGCAAGAACCAATTCCATTTGCAACTATTACTATCGATGACAAAACTGGTGTTATTAGTAATGACAAAGGCGAATTTAACATCACGATTAATCGGGAAGTTTCCAAAACAGACACCCTTTACATTAGTTGTTTAGGATATGAACAGAAGCAATTTGCTATTCAGAGTTTCACCGATAGTATCATTCCGCTCAATGCTAAAAACATAGATTTAGAAGAGGTATTAATTACAAACAAAAACTATACAATAGATGAAATTTTAGAAAAAACAAAAGCCGGATTAAAAACGAATTACGATTTCAGTTACGCCAAACGTAAATTATTTTTCAGAGAATCCTATTATACCAAAATGGTTAAAACTGATGTTGACATTGATAAATCGACAATACCAGAATTCAACCAAGCATTTGTAGACAGTATCTTGTCATCGGTTCCTAAAAACACCAACAATCACACAGAAGTTTTAGGTGAAATGTACGGTAAGATGAATAGTCTAACTCCTCAAAAACTTAGCATCCTAAAAGCTTCCCGTTTATTTGATAAAGAAAGTGAAATAACCTTTGAAAACTACGAGAAACGCTTTAACGAAATTATTAGAAAACATGTAAAGCGTGATTCCTATTTTAAAATAAAATCGGGATGGTTCGGTACTAAAGAAGAAATTGATTCCTCATTTTTTAAGGATGAAAACGTAAATAAAGAAACGGCCGAATTTATAGAGAAGAAAAAAGAACTTGAAGCCAAACGCAAAGCAAATTTTTTAAGCTGGCGCAAATACTCTATTAATGATTTTTCTAATGCCACTTTTTTAGAAGAAGATACCGACTTGAACTTCATTGAAAAATCTAGGCGTTACGAATTTGAAATACAGGACTACACTTATTTTAATGATGCATTTGTATACACCATAACTTTCAGACCTAAACGAAGTGAAGATTTCCAAGGCACGCTTTATATTAACACTGAAGATTTCGCCATTGTTCGTGTAGATTTTCAAAACGTAAAGCCGCTACGAGATTTAAGTTTATTGGGAATTTCGGTTAAAGATTACCTTAAAGCTGGGACTATAATTTTTCAAAAAAACAACAATAACAAATACGCCTTAAAATATGCCGATGCTACTTATGGGCAGGAGGTTGGAATAAAACGACCATTAAAAATTATTGAAAAAAACAAAAACGTAAAAGGCAGACGTAAGCAAAATGAATTAGCTGCCGATATTCATTTCATTGTTAAAAATATTGAGAAGAAAGAATTAATTGTTTTTGAAACTTCACAGATTACAGAAACAAACTTTAATGATTTTGAAGAAATTCCTGACACCTCTCCAACCTACCTTCCTGCTTACGATCCAGAATTCTGGAAAGGATACAATATTATAGAACCTAATCAGGCTTTAAAGGATTTTAAGGTGATTGAAAAAACGGACTAATATTCAGCTTTAAATTTACATAACGCGTATTTTAATTCTAGAATACGCGTTTTTATATGTTATTAAAATACTGACTAATTATTGTTTCCGCAGGTTTATTTTGTGGTGTAAAACGATTATTTAAAGAACCGCCACTTGTTTTATGATTATGAAACCATTTCCAAACAAAACCTCCCGCAAACCATGATTTGTCCCAAAACACATTAAATAAAGCTTCTGTAGCATTAGCTTGCGCTTGTAAATTAATAGATGTTTCTTTATTTGAACTATCCCAAGGTTCCTTTCCAGAGTAATCCATGCTTCTATAGCCAAACTCCGTAAACAAAATTGGAGCATCATAGCGTTCAGAGACCATTTGTATTTCTTTTAAATGAGAATTCCATCCCGCTATACAGGCTTCCACACTTGGTGTTTTATTATCACTAACAGGAAAATAAGCATCTATTCCTACATAATCTAAAGTTCCCCAAAATGGCGTCCGTTTATATTCATCCCAATTAGCTGCATAAGTAAGTTTACCTTTGTACACTTGCCTGATATCGGAAATAAGTTTAAACCAAAATTCGGGTCTATGGGCAATAAATTGTTCCAACTCCGTACCAATACAAAACAAGGGGACGTTTTTATCTTCTGCTAGCTTAGCAAAATCTAATATAAAATTGGAATACGTTTGCTCCAGTTCTTGCCAAGCACTTTCGGAGGACATTTTAATATATCCTGTATACTCACCTCGCCACACCCAAATTTGAGGTTTCAACATAACATCTACTCCTGCTGCATTTAACACATCTATGTATTGAGATATACCAACCATTGTTTCGCCATACCATTGCTTTTTCTCGTTATAAACAAGTTTTGGGTGTTGCAAGTTTTTAATAAAACCAAAAGGCATAATAGCAGCATAATTAGCTTGTATATTGGTTACTGGCTTTACACTAACAGCGGAAATAGAATCTCTAGAAGCTACGAAACTCACACCGTTTATTTTACCTTCACTTTTTGTAGATACAGCACACGAACAAAACATTAAAATCAAAAAACCTACTAAACACTTTTCCATAACCGAATAAATATCTCTAAATTTAAACAAATTGCACAAAAAACATTAAGGTTATTTATAAACCTGCGACCAAGTAGTCATTAAAACCATTTTATGGAACACGTTGTTATTATAGGAAACGGAATTAGCGGTGTTACTGCTGCGCGACATATTCGAAAAAACTCGCAAAACAGACTCACTATTATTTCCGCTGAAACTGAGCATTTTTTCTCTCGTACTGCCCTGATGTACATTTACATGGGACATATGAAATATGAACATACAAAACCTTATGAAGATTGGTTTTGGAAGAAAAACCGCATCGAACTTAAATCAGGATTTGTTAGCAAAGTTGATACCGAAGCAAAAACACTTCACTTTATTGAAGGAGACAGTCTTAATTATGACAAATTAATAATAGCAACAGGTAGTAAACCAAATAAATTTGGCTGGCCTGGTCAAGACCTTGAGGGTGTTCAAGGCTTATATAGCAAACAAGATTTAGATAATTTAGAAGTTTACGCTCCTAATAATATCGTTTGTAAACGTGCTGTTATTATCGGTGGTGGTCTAATTGGTATAGAATTAGCTGAGATGCTTAGGAGTCGAAATATTCCGGTTACTTTTTTAGTTAGAGAAAATAGTTTCTGGAAAAGTGTACTTCCTGAAGGTGAAAGCCAACTTATTAATCAAGAGATAAAGAAACATGGTATTGACTTACGTTTAAGTAGTAATTTAAAAGAAATCAAATCGGATGAAAATGGTCGTGTAAAATCGATTATAATAGCTGAATCAGGTGAAGAAATCCCTACTAATTTTGTGGGCTTAACAGCCGGTGTAACACCTAATATAGCATTTCTAAAAAGCAGCAATATAAACACAAACAAAGGTGTTCTAGTTAACAGACATTTAGAAACAAATATCCCAGATATTTATGCCATTGGAGATTGTGCAGAACAGCATGAAGCTATTGGCAATAGGCGCCCTATTGAAGCCGTTTGGTATACCGGCCGCATGATGGGTGAAGTTGTAGCACAAACAATTTGCGGCAACCCTATGCAATACAATCCTGGACATTGGTTTAATTCAGCTAAATTTTTCGATGTAGAGTATCAAACCTATGGATGGGTCTTTTCAAAACCTTTAGAAAACCATGCACACTTTCATTGGATGCATGAAAAAGAAGACAAATGTATTACTATAGAGTACAATTTTATTACGCAAGAATTTAAAGGTATAAACACCTTTGGTATTCGTATGCGTCATGAGGTTTTTGATACTTGGCTTACAGAAAAACGCTCTATCGATTTTGTTATAACTAACCTTAAAAAAGCAAATTTCGATCCTGAGTTTTTTAAGCATTACGAATTAGATATTCAAAAACAATTCAAAGAACAACTACAAACCGTTTAAGTTACATTCCCATATATTCAAAAAAATGAGTCATAAATCAAATCATAGTTTATCATTAGCAAAACCAGATGCTTACCACACATCTCCTAAGCAAAAAGTTTTTTTTACTATTGGTATTACGGGCTTCTTTATGCTAGTATTAGCATTATTTAATGTGAGTGCTACATCAGGTTGGATGCTTACAGCAGCCCTTTCGTTAATAACCTTAGGTATTGGGGGTTTTGCTACAGATGCTTACCTAAACAAGCCTAAAGGGATAAAAAATGATGGCGTTTGGTTTAAGTCTATTTCATCCAAAGGCTTATGGGGCTGGGCAACAGGAATTATTTTAACCTTATTCTACATTGTATTATACTTTTACCCTCACCTATTAGGATTAGGGCAAGATGGAGCAAAAAACACAGGATTAATAGCCTTATTTAACCCTTTAAGCAGACTTTTAAATGGCGGCCCTGCTAGCCAATGGTTTGTTTATGGAACCCTTTACACCTTAGCAATTTTAGTTTTTGGCTATAAGTTTTTATTAAAATACAGACACAACCGTTACGAACAACTACGAACTTATTCAGTTATGTTTTTCCAACTTGGTTTTGCCTTTTTAATACCTGAATTTATGTCCCGTTTAAATTCAGAGAATTTCAGTTTACCCTATTATGATTTAAAAAATATCTGGCCTTTAAACTACTATAATTTTGAGCAATACCGTGTAGATTCACTTATTAGTGCTGGAGATATTGGACTTGGAATTTTAATTTTTGGTGTAGCCTCTATATTTATTATTACACCAATTTTAACTTTTAAGTATGGTAAACGATGGTATTGCTCATGGGTTTGTGGCTGTGGTGGACTTGCGGAAACAGCGGGAGACCCTTTCCGTCAATTAAGTGATAAGCGACAAGCTGCTTGGAAAATTGAACGCTGGGTTGTGCATAGCGTATTAGTATTTGTAGTTTTAATGACTACGGCTGTTATTTATACCTATATAGGCTATGATGCCGATAAATATTGGTTAACAAAAGATATATTCCTTTTATTAGTCGCAGGTTTCTTAACCTTAATATTTACGCTAGTTATGGTATACAAACGTCATGAATTGGGTAAAGATGCACGCTATGGCGCAATTGGATATTTTGTAATTATCATGTTTTTAATTGGGTTACACTACTTTACAAACGGCACCAAACTCTTTTTATTTGAAGCTGAAACCCTACGTTCATCTTACGGATTTTTAATTGGCTCCATATTCTCAGGGGTTATAGGAACAGGTTTTTATCCTATTTTTGGAAATCGTGTTTGGTGTCGTTTTGGTTGTCCTATGGCTGCTATATTAGGCTTTCAACAACGTCTATTTTCTAAATTCAGAATTACAACTAATGGCGGACAGTGTATTTCATGCGGTAATTGTTCTACCTATTGCGAAATGGGTATAGACGTACGTGCTTACGCTCAAAAAGGTGAAAACATAGTCCGATCAAGCTGTGTAGGATGTGGTATCTGTAGTGCTGTGTGTCCGCGAGGAGTTTTAAAGTTAGAAAACGACAGTATGAAAGGGCGTATCAACCCAAAGGATGTTCTATTAGGAAATGATGTTGATTTAATGGATTTAGTGAATCAGAAATAAACTCACAAAAGACTTAACACCCTTATTTTTAGCTACTTTACAAACAAGCTAAAAAACGTACTTTTGCATCTTTAAACGAAAAATTAAATGCCCAATATAAAAGTCATTATTCCTGCTTATAACGAAGCTGAATCGATACCGCTAGTTATAAAAGACATTCCGAAAATTGTTAGCGAAATTATTGTTGTAAGCAATAATTCTACCGATGCAACGGAGCAACAAGCAAAACAAGCCGGAGCTACTGTATTAAAAGAAAACAGAAAAGGCTACGGATACGCTTGCCTTAAAGGCATGTCTTATATTGCGGAACAAACAGAGAAACCAGATATTATTGTATTCTTAGATGGAGATTATAGCGACTTCCCTGAAGAACTGACTCAAATAGTACAACCTATAATAACAGGAACAGTAGATTTTGTTGTAGGTGCGCGTTGTAAAGAACACCGCGAAAAAGGTTCTATGACTTTACCTCAAATTTTTGGAAATTGGTTAGCAACCTCACTAATGCGTTTTATGTTTGGTTCTAAATTCACCGATTTAGGCCCCTTCAGAGCAATAACTTATAATCAGTTGCTAGCTTTAAACATGGAAGACAAAACTTATGGTTGGACTGTTGAAATGCAACTAAAAGTTTTGAAACGTAAAATTTCATACGCAGAAATCCCTGTACATTACAGAAACCGCATAGGCGTTTCTAAAGTTTCGGGAACTGTAAAAGGCGCTGTTTTTGCTGGGTTTAAAATATTAGGATGGATTTTTAAATACGGATTCAAAAAATGATTTTAGAAATAATTACCATCACTGTTTACTCATTAGCACTCCTGTTAATATTTATGTACGCCTTAGCGCAGCTTAATTTATTATTTAATTATTTGGCGGCACATAGAAAGGTTGATAAGTCACCAAAATTTAACCTTTCAAACCCATCAGAAGTTCCTTTTGTTACAATACAACTCCCCATTTTTAACGAACTATATGTGGTAGAACGCTTACTTGAGAATATAGCTAAAATAACCTATCCGACCGATAAATTAGAAATACAAGTTTTAGATGATTCTACGGATGAATCGTATGATATTACAGCAAAACTTATTGCTGAACTTCAAAAAACGGGGCTTAACATTCAGCACATACACCGAACGGACAGAACGGGTTTTAAAGCCGGAGCATTGAAGGAAGGCTTAAAAATAGCCAAAGGTGAATTTATTGTTATTTTCGATGCCGATTTCCTTCCAAAACCCAATTGGCTTTTAGAAACCATACCCTATTTTAAAGATCCTAAAATAGGTGTTGTTCAAACTCGCTGGGGTCATATCAATCGCGATTATTCCATTCTTACAAAAATACAAGCCTTTGCTCTAGATGCACATTTCACCCTAGAACAAACAGGAAGAAATACCAAAGCCCATTTTATTAACTTTAATGGGACTGCAGGAGTATGGCGCAAATCGTGTATCATAGATGCTGGAAATTGGGAAGGAGACACCTTAACCGAGGATTTAGATTTAAGTTACCGCGCACAATTAAAAAACTGGAAATTTAAATATTTAGAACATGTAGAAACACCTGCTGAACTTCCCATTATAATAAGCGCAGCAAGGTCACAACAATTTAGATGGAATAAAGGTGGTGCGGAGAATTTCCAAAAAATGTTTTTCCGAATTTTAAAAAGTAAAAACATCGCTACTAAAACAAAGATTCACGGCTTTTTACATTTACTAAACAGCAGTATGTTTTTAAGTATTTTGGTAGTAGCTATTCTTAGCGTCCCTATGCTATACATTAAGCATGAAAATGAAACACTTAAAATGTATTTCTATGCCACTAGTTTTTTTGTTATAAGTTCTGTAATCTTCTTTATATGTTATTGGGTTATTTATAAACGCATACATGGCTCTGGAATAAAAAATTTCTTACAATATATTGTGATGTTTTTTACTTTTTTCTCCATAGCTATGGGGTTTTCTTTACAAAATACCATAGCAGTAATGGAAGGGCACTTTCGTAAAAAAAGTGAATTTGTAAGGACCCCAAAATTTAATATCAAAACGTTTAAAGACTCCTGGAAAAACAGTATTTATATTAAGAAGAAAATATCTATCAACGTTGTTTTTGAAGGTTTACTAATGCTTTATTTTGCCTTTGGTATGTACAGTGCTTTTATTGTTGGAAATGAAGGTGGCGATTTTGGTTTATTCCCTTTCCATTTCATGCTGTTTATTGGGTTTGGATTTGTATTTGTTAAATCGGTTAGAAATTAATTCTCAGCTACAAACAGACTATTAAAGTAACGTTAAACCCCGTTAATTATTTGTCAACACGCTAACTACTTGTTATATTAAGATATGGAAAATATTTTAGTAGCAGGTGCACACGGCACCACAGGAAAAAAAATAATTAATCTTTTAAACGAATCGCAATATTTCAACCCAATTGCTATGGTAAGGAAAGAGGAACAGGTTTCTTTTTTCAAAGCTAAAAATATTGACACTGTTTTGGCCGATTTAGAAAACGACATTTCTCCAGCTTTTGAAAAGGCGGTAGATAAGGTTATTTTCGCCGCTGGCTCTGGAGGAAAAAAAGTTATTGCTGTAGATCAAGAAGGAGCTAAAAAACTAATAGATGCTTCTAAAAACAATCAGGTTAAAAAATTTGTAATGTTAAGTTCTATGGGAGCTGATAACCCTGAAGAAGCACCCGAATTACAGGACTACCTGAAAGCTAAACACAAAGCAGATCAACACTTAATGTCAAGTGGATTAAATTACACCATAGTAAGACCCGGCTCTTTAACTAATGAAGCTTTATTAAATAAAATAGAATTAGAAACTAAATTGAATAAGCGTGGCGAAATAAGCAGAAATGATGTTGCTCAAACATTAGTTAGAACACTAAATGATGATGTTGCAAACCGAGAAACTTTCGAAATTATAAAAGGCGACACCTTAATAGCGGATGCCTTGAATAAAGTTTCTGAAATTACTGCTTAACAAAAGAGTTTGCTTTTGTAAGTATCTATAAAAATCAACTACTTACTAGTTGATTTTTTTTTTGTTTTTAAACCTAATTGAAACTGTATATTTACACAATGCAAAACCAAACTTTTATTAAATACTATAAATTTCAAATACTACTCGCTCTATCTAGCGTCTTATTTTATTTTAGTTTTGCTTACAACCTTGAGCGGACAGATAGCACCAAGCTAATCATGCTGTATGCTGCACTATTTATTGTATTCTATAAATTAATACAATTAACTAAGCATCATACGCAGTTTTTAACCTGGTTAGCATTTATATTTCGAGCTATTTTTATTTTAGCTATCCCTAATTTATCACAAGACTTCTACCGATTTATTTGGGATGGACGTATGATTTTAGAAGGATTCAACCCTTACTTATATACCCCAGAATCTTTTATATCTCAAGACAGCTTTCCAGTATTTCAAGCTCAAGAACTCTATAACGGAATGGGAGCTTTAAACGCTAGTCATTTTACAAATTACCCTCCATTAAATCAATTCTGTTTTGTAATAGCAGGCCTATTTGGCGGAACAAGTATTTTAAGCTCTGTAGTAGTCCTACGTATATTAATAATAGCGGCTGATTTTGGGACGTTAATTTTTGGAAAAAAATTATTAAAAGCATTAAAGCTTCCAGAGCATTTAATTTTCTGGTATATATTAAACCCTTTTATAATCATCGAACTTACAGGAAACTTACACTTTGAAGGGGTTATGCTTTTCTTTTTAATATGGAGTATTTATTTATTAGAGAAAGGAAAATGGCAGTTATCAGCAGTTATTTTTGCCTGTTCAATTTCAGTAAAACTCATACCGCTTCTGTTTTTACCACTTTTAATCCCGAAATTTATTTTAAACGACAATAAGGAATCCATACTTCAGAAAACAAAACGGGTTGGATTGTTTTATACGATTATTGGTATTGTAACACTAGGTCTCTTTTTACCATTTTATTCTGCAGAATTCTTAACCAATTACACAAGCACCGTAGCTTTATGGTTTCAGAATTTTGAATTTAATGCAAGTATATACTATCTATTCCGCGAATTAGGATATTGGATTTCAGGATACAACCAAATTGCTATAATTGGGAAACTCACAGCCGCATTTATATTTTTCTTTGTGATAGCTTTGACTATTATTAAAAAACCCAAACACACAAAACAACTCTTAGCTGTAATGCTTATAGCGCTCAGTGTATATTATTTTACAGCCACAACTGTTCATCCTTGGTATGTATCTACTCTACTTCTCCTTGGAATTTACACAAACTATAAGTTTCCAATAGTATGGAGTTTTATGATTATTTTCAGCTACTTAGCCTATGCTAATTCTTCAAATTCTGAAAACCTACTTATAATTGCCTTGGAATATATTGTAGTTTTTAGTGTATTTTTACATGACATCTATAAACAAAAACAAATTGAGCATAAACTTTCCTAAACTTTTCAGGCGCCTATTACGCATAATTGCTGTACTCTTTACGGTTTACTTAATTTCTTTAATTTTTGTTTATTTTAAACAAGAACGCTTTTTTTTCAACCCAAAACACTTAGATAAAAGTTATACTTTTCAATTTAATGAATCGTTTGAAGAACTTGATATACCTGTTTCGGAAACGGTTTCACTGAACGCCCTTCTATTTAAGACAACTCAAACAAAAAAAGGGATTATAATTTACTATCACGGCAATGCAGGTGCTATTCATGATTGGGGAAAACGCGCACCACTATATCTTGATAACGGTTATGATATTTTATTTTTTGATTATCGTGGTTACGGTAAAAGTGATGGTTCATACTCAAAAGCCGAAGAATTATTAACAGATGGCCAAGCTGTATATAATTATATAAAGCAGGGCTATTCTGAAGAAAACATCATCATTTTAGGATACTCTTTAGGATCTGGGGTAGCTGGATATGTCGCTTCTAATAACAACCCGAAACAATTAATATTAAATGCCCCTTATTATTCTTGGAAAACACTTATCTCTGAAGAAATTGCACCGCCAATTCCTACTTTCTTAATAAAATATGACATTCCCACCTATAGCTATATTGAGCACATAAAATGTCCGATCACTATTTTTTATGGTACACGAGATTTTTTGATAAGCCCTGAAACTAATGCTAAAAAACTAAAACAAATAGCACCTAATAAGATTACGTTAATTCCAATTATCGATGCGGGCCATAATGGTTTACATATTACTAAAACTTATTATGATAAATTACAAGAGCTATTTTAAAGACTATTTTAAATAAAAAAAGCAACCGAATATTACATTCAATTGCTTTTACTAAATAATATATATGTTTCTTTTAGTCTGTAATACCACCCTAGAAATAAGGTGTATCAGGCCTCTACTAAAAGCTCTTAAACAAGCTTTAAACTCTCTACTCTATAAATAACTAAATCATCATCTGAAGGATCCGGAGCCTCTACAAACACGATCTTAAATTCCTGATCTACAAATGATTCATCAGTTTTTAAATCGAATTGATTTAAAACACGTGGATGTACTTCCTCAAAGGCCAATTCTTCACCATTATCAAACCAAAATGTATAATATCCATTTTCGTAAGATTTAAAAACAGCTGTTCTCATGTTACAAAAAAATTAATCTAGATCGTCTTCTTCTGTTAATTCAATATCAGGATCTTGAACCGCTTTTGGATCAGCACCATCAAAATCTTCATAATCATCTTCATCATAATTTTCCATGGTAACAGCTAGCTTAGTACTAACTTTCACTAAATACTTAGTATCAGCAGTAGTTACCTCAACAGCCTCTATGATTTCGTTCTTAGCGTTTCTGAAGGACACAACTTGATCTTCATCATAACCATCAGGATATTTTTCAACGAGCATAGCTAAAATTTCTGGCGTTAACTTCTTAAAGTCAACGATTACACGTTTTAAATTATCATTTCTTTTTTTCATTACTAGGGAATTGCAAATGTTTATACTTTAAAAAAATAAAGTTACTATTTATTGTTATTAATTCGGATAACATTATAAAAATCTTTTCGCCTGTCTTTGAGATTTTTAACCGCTCCATGTGCATGAAGTTCTCTCAACAAACTTAAATCAACGTCAGCTACAAGGATCATTTCGGTATTTGGTGTTGCTTCTGCCTTAATTCCATTGCTTGGAAATGAAAAATCGCAGGGTGTAAAAACGGCCGATTGTGCATACTGAATATCCATATTATTAACATTAGGTAAATTTCCTACACTACCTGAAATAGCCACATAACATTCATTTTCTACAGCTCTTGCTTGAGCGCATAATCGCACACGAGAATAACCGTTTTGTGTATCCGTTAAAAAAGGAATAAATAGAATATCCATACCTTCATCAGCTAACAAACGTGACAATTCGGGAAACTCAGAATCGTAACAAATCAAAACACCTATTTTCCCAGAATCGGTATCAAAGGTTTGCAGTTTATTTCCATTTTGCATTCCCCAAACTTTAGCTTCATCGGGGGTTACATGGATTTTCTCATAACGCTCTATACTACCATCTCTACGACATAAATATCCTACATTTAACAATTTATCGCCTACCAGTTCCGGCATGCTCCCCGATATAATATTGATGTTATATGAAATTGAAAATTCTTTTAATTTAGAAACTATTTGTTCTGTAAATCTAGCCAGTTCACGTATGGCATCGGGTTCATGCAAATGATTAAACTCAGCCATTAACGGCGCATTAAAAAATTCTGGCAATACCGCAAAATCTGACCGATAAGCCGCTACACTATCAATAAAATACTCAACTTGCTGAATTAATGCTTCAAAACTTTCATAGGTTCGCATTTGCCATTGTATAAGCCCTAACCGAACAACTGTTTTGACGGTATTAACTTTTTTATTTGGTTTGTGATAGTAAATATTATCCCATTCCATCAGCACAGCATATTCATTTGATGCAGTATCTCCCTCCAAATAGCCTTTTAAAATTCGTACAGGATGAAAATCATTAGATAGCTGAAAATTTAAAACAGGATCATGAATTTCTTTACGTTTAACTTTTTCAAAATACTGTTTTGGTGTTAAATTTTTATGCAAATGGTAGTTGGGCATACGACCGCCAAAAACAATTCCTTTTAAATTTAAGTTTTCACAAACTTCCTTCCTATAGTCGTACAGTCGCCTTCCTAAACGCAGTCCACGATATTCAGGTTTTATAAATACATCTATTCCATACAAAACGTCACCATTAATATTATGGTTCTTAAATGAATCGCCGGCAATAATATCCTCATAGGTATGCTCATCATCAATAGTATCAAAATCTACTATAATGGATAAGGCACAACCTGCAATTTCTCCATCAATTTTTATGACTACTTGCCCTTCAGGGAATTTACGAATCAAGTTAATAAGGTGCTGCTTTTTCCAGTAGGAACTTAAAACCCCTCCATAAGCCTCAAGTGTTGCCGATTTTAACTCTTTATAATCGGCAACCGAAAGGTACTTAAGTTCTATATTTTCTATTTTTTGAGAAGCCACAACTACATATCTAAGAGGTAAGCAAATACTAATGGAGCTACAATAGTCGCATCACTTTCAATGATAAATTTTGGTGTATCAATATCTAATTTACCCCATGTAATTTTCTCATTAGGAACCGCCCCAGAATATGAACCATAGCTTGTAGTTGAATCACTTATCTGGCAGAAATAACTCCAAAAAGGTGTTTCAGGAAGTTCCATATCCTGATACAACATTGGCACCACACAAATAGGAAAATCACCAGCAATACCGCCACCTATTTGGAAAAAACCTATACCATTATTTGAGTTTTCCGTATACCAATTAGCTAAAAAAGTCATGTATTCGATGCCCGATTTCATGGTATTTGCTTTTAACTCGCCTTTTATAACATAGCTAGCAAAAATATTTCCCATTGTACTATCTTCCCACCCTGGACAGATAATTGGTAAGTTTTTTTCTGCAGCAGCATACATCCATGAATCTTTTATATCTATCTCATAATAGGTTTCTAAAACACCCGAAAGCAATAGTTTGTACATATATTCATGTGGCAGATAACGCTCTCCTTTAGCTTCGGCATCTTGCCATATTTTAAAAATATGTTCTTGAATTCTGCGAAAAGCTTCCTCTTCAGGAATACAAGTATCTGTTACACGATTTAATCCTTTTTCAAGCAGATCCCATTCATCTTGCGGTGTTAAATCGCGATAATTAGGCACACGCTTATAGTGCGAATGTGCTACTAAATTCATGATATCTTCTTCTAAATTCGCACCCGTACAAGATATAATATGAACTTTATCTTGACGGATCATTTCTGCGAATATCTTACCTATTTCAGCAGTACTCATAGCACCTGCTAGAGACACAAGCATTTTTGCACCTTTTTCTAATTGAAATTCATACCCTTTGGCTGCATCTACTAATGCTGCAGCATTAAAATGTAAATAATACGTTTCTATGAATTGTGATATTGCTCCCTTAGTTGTCATCATTTTGTTTGGATTTAGGATATGTAATAGTATTATCTTTTGATTTATTAAAATCGTAATCAAAATCGTTGTCTGTCTCTTCCGTGTTTAAAAATTTATAGCTCAACATCTTATAATATAATTTTGCTGCTAAAAAATCGGAAGACCGATCTTGTTCATTAGGGCAGAGTTCAACTATATCAAATCCTACCACATTTTTTTCATTAAAAACTTGTCGTAAAAACTCTAGGGTTTCATACCACAATAAGCCGCCAGGCTCAGGTGTTCCTGTACTTGGTAATATTGAAGGATCAAAAGCATCCAAATCTATTGTAATAAAAACATTTTCTGTCATCTGATTTACTGCAGAATCCATCCAAGAATCATCAACAACCATATCATGGGCAAAATATGTTTTATCACGATCCATAACTGTCGTTTCTATAACATCCATACTACGAATACCAACCTGTATTAAATTAGTTGTTTGACTCGCTTCGTAAAGCGCACAAGCATGATTACACGTACTGCCTTGATACTCCTTACGTAAATCGGCATGGGCATCTAATTGTAAAACCGTTAAATTATCAAAACACTCATTAAAGGCTCTAATTGTACCTATTGAAATGGAGTGTTCACCACCAAAAGCCGTAACAAACTTGTTTCTTTTTATATATTTTTTGGTCACTTCATGAACCGCATCTACCATAGTTTCAGGCGATGTATTTTCAGATACTGCTGGAGCTAAAAATACGCCGTGTTTATAAACTTCTGATTCTGTTTCAATATCATAGAGTTCCATGTTTTCAGAAGCATTTAAAAATGCTTCAGGTCCTTTATCAGCTCCTTTTTGCCACGTACTAGTCCCATCATAAGGCACAGGAATCAGTACTACTTTAGAGCTCTCTAATTTGGAATAAACTTCAGCTATCCCTGCATATGTTCTATTTTTCATGATAACCTAAAATATTAAGTAAGTCTTCACTTTTTTGTTGTTCACTAAATAATTTGGTAACGGTATTACCATTACTATCTTTAGATATTAAAATATGTTTTGGCGCTGGAATTAAACAATGTTGAAGTCCACCAAAGCCTCCAATAGACTCTTGATACGCACCGGTATTAAAAAACCCAATATAAAGCGGTTTATCCTTATTATATTTTGGCAAATAAATAGCATTCATATGCTGCTCACTGTTATAATAATCGTCGCTATCGCAGGTTAACCCACCCAAAAGAACACGCTCATAAGTATCATGCCATCTATTTATTGGTAACATTACAAAACGCTTATTTATAGCCCAAGTATCTGGTAACGTGGTAATAAATGAGGAATTAATCATATTCCATTTTTCGCGATCATTTTGTTGCTTTTGATATAACACTTCGTAAATAGCACCACCACTTTCACCAACGGTAAAACTTCCAAATTCTGTAAAAATGTGAGGTACATCAACCCCTTCATCATTACAAGCGAGTTTTATTTGATTAATAATTTCATCAATCATATACTCGTAATCAAACTCAAAGGCTAGCGAGTTTTTTATAGGAAACCCACCACCTATATTTAAACTATCTAAGGATGGACATATTTTTTTTAAACTTGTATAGACTTTTAAACATTTAGCTAATTCATTCCAGTAATAGGCATTATCGCGTATACCAGTATTAATAAAAAAGTGCAACATTTTAAGTTTAACTTTATTATTGTTTTGAATTTGGTTTTTATAAAAAGGCACGATATTCTTATAGCCTATTCCTAAACGAGAGGTATAAAATTCGAATTTCGGTTCCTCTTCGGAAGCGATTCTTATACCAATATTGTATGTATCGTTTACTTCTTTGGATAGCAAATCTATTTCCTCGTAGTTATCTATAATTGGGATACAGTTTTTTTGCCCATTATTGATTAGTCTAGCTATATTAGTTACATATTGGGCACGTTTAAAACCATTACTAATTACATATGTATCGTTAGTAATTTTTCCTTCAGCTTTTAGATTTTCAACAATATCTATATCAAAAGCTGATGATGTTTCAATATGAATATTATTGCTAAGCGCCTCATCTAATACATGTTTAAAATGCGAACTTTTAGTACAATAACAATAGTTATAAGACCCTTTATAGTCATTATTTTTAATAGCTTTTGCAAACCATTTTTGGGCACGTTGAATGTTGTTAGATATTTGTGGTAAATAGGTGAATTTTAATGGTGTTCCATATTGCTCCACCAATTCCATAAGATTTACGTCATGAAATTCTAGGGTTTTATTTTCCAGCTTAAATTCTTTTTGTGGAAAATCAAACGTTTGACTTATTAAGTCAATATATTTTGTGTTCATTTATTTTTGAATGTTTAAAGTTTATAGCGAAATACTGAATAGGATATTCAGAAATATTACAGTGTTATAAACTACACATTCAAACTTGAATTTGTAAACGGGTTGTAGGAATAAAGCCAAACAGATGTTGGCTTAAAAAAGTAATTCTTACGGAAGTTAGCTCTAAAATTCGGTTACTTAATCTGTAAGCAGCTCTTGAAAATGACTTCCTGATAGTCAAAAGCCCGAAAATAAAAACAGTTTTCAATTTGTTCAGCTAAAAGCGCTGCAAATGAAATACATTTTTTTAAATTTTCGGGCTTTTTTTTTATTTTTTTTTAAATAAAATAAAACACTGTATTACAGCATCTTAAGCGTATTTATTTCTTGAATTGTTAAATGTTTCCAGTGTCCTCTAGGAATATCTTTCTTAGTTAGATGTCCGATTGCCACACAGTCAATTTTAATCAAATCGTAATTTAAATGCTCAAAAATTGTACGAATAACAGTGTTCCCTGTATTCTTAATTTTCAATCCAACTTGATTTTTGCTCTGACCTTCAATATAGCTTATCTCTTCAACAGAGATAAGTTTACCTTCAATTTTTAATCCTTCCTGAATACTTTTTAAGTCTTCAAACTTCAGGTTCTTATCTAATTCTACTTGAAACAGGCGTGCAACGCCATTCTTAGAGTTCGTGAACTTTTTAACAACATCATCATCATTAGTGAATAATATTAAACCTGTAGAGTTTCTTCCTAAACGTCCAATTGGCTTAATACGAGAATCGGTGGCATTAGCTACTAAATCCATAACTGTACGCCCTTTACCTTCGCTAGTAGTTGTAGCAAAACCTTTAGGCTTATTAAGTAATACATAGGCCTTTTTTTCCGGGTTTATACGTCTACCATCGTAACGAACATCATCTTCAAGTTTAACTTTATACCCCATTTCGGTAACAACTTTACCGTTAACGGTTACCAAACCTATTGCTATATGCTCATCAGCTTCACGACGCGAGCAAATTCCAGAATTAGCTATATATTTATTTAAACGCATCTCATTAGAATCGCTCTTTTTTGTGGCTGTATTTCCGTGATTCGCACCTGCATTTTTGGTTTTATTTGCCCCTCGTCCTGTTCCATTTCCTCTTTGTTCTTGAGGGCCTCTTCCTGCGGATTTATTTTTTCCGCCCTTTCCTTGCTGTCTGCTCATGTTTACTAAATTTTAGGCAAAGGTAATACATTAGTTGTCAATTATAATTAATTAGTTTTAGATAAGATTGGTAACCCCAAATTTATCAAAGGGTTAAAAAATTCTAGATAGCACTAAATTGACATCAATTAAAAGAATACTAAACACTCCGGTTAGCAGTATAAACTTTAAAATATTATGAAGAATAATATAATGCGGCTTAGTTTTAGAGAGCCAAAGCAGTAGAAGAAACACAATTAATAAAACTAAACAGGTATAAAAGAATAAATCCATATAACCTACTTCAAATTTAAACAGAAGTAAATAACCAGGTACTAGCGTTAAAACACATAAAAAGGTTAGAACAATTTTACTTGCTTTTTCACCATAAACGACTGGGATTGTGTGATAATTCTGAACCAAATCACCCTTCAAATTTTCTAGATCTTTTGTAAGCTCTCGAATGGAAATAATTAAAAACAGAAAGGAAGCATGAACAAAAATTACCGGCTCGAAATTCCCGTAATAAATAAATATAGCAAAAAACGGCGTGATGGTTAAAATTGCCGATGTTAGATTACCAATAATAGGCAATTTTTTAAGCTTGTGAGAATAAAACCAAATACCAAAAATATAAAGTGAAAAGAACAAAACTGCTCGAAAGGAAACGTAACTAGCCATAACAACGGCTAATATGTTTAAAACAAAATAAAAAGAAAGTTTTGTATTCTGACTTACTAACCTATCTAATTGCGATTTATGTGGTCTGTTTATTAAATCTTTTTCCGAATCGTAAAAGTTATTTATAATATAACCACCGGCAATTGTAGCTGAAGAAGCTAAAACAAGCATAAATAAATTTAAATCGAAAACAACATCATGTAGCGGCTTATCGTGCGCTAATATATATACAGCAGTTAAATACTGAGCAAGAATAATGATAAGAATATTGTAACCTCTTACAACAGAGAACAGACTAAAAAATTTTAGTAAAATATGTTTTTGCCTGCGGGAAAACATGATTATTTTTTTTTAGAAGTTGTAAACGACTTCTAATTTATAATCAGAAAGTGATTGTTTTGCTTTATCTAAATCTTCAGTAAAACCTAAGATATAACCTCCACCACCAGAACCACATAATTTTAAGTAGTACTCATTGGTTTCAATCCCTTTTTGCCATAACTCATGAAACTGCATAGGAATCATTGGTTTAAAATGATTTAAAACCACTTTAGATAGTTGTTTGGTATTTTTAAAAAGTGACTTAACATCTCCTTTTAGAAAATCATCAACACAGGCATCTGTATGTTTTATAAATTGATCTTTTAACATATTTCGGAAACCTTCTTGTTTCATATTTTCCATAAAAATACGAACCATCGGTGCTGTTTCGCCAACGACACCACTGTCCAATAAAAATACTGCACCTTTACCATCTGTTGTTTGAGATGGAATACCAGTAGCCTCAATATTATCTTTTGAATTGATAAGAATTGGAATACTTAAATAACTGTTTAATGGATCTAAACCTGAAGATTTTCCATGAAAAAACGATTCCATTTCAGCGAAAATTTGCTTCAATTGAATTAATTTTTCACGCGTTAAATTTTCTAAAACCGTAATTTTATTTTCCGCATACTGATCATATAATGCTGCTACCAATGCACCACTACTTCCTACACCATACCCTTGAGGTATTGAAGAATCAAAATACATTCCTGATGCTACATCTGCTTTTAATTTAGCAATATCAAAAGTTACCAATTCAGAATCTATTTTTTCTAAATAATCAGCAAAACGTTTTAGACTATTGTTAGATTTTATAGAAGAATCCGTTGGATTTTCAGCCACCTTTAAAGCCCCATTATAAAAATTATATGGTATAGATAAACCTTTGGAGTCTTTGATAATTCCATACTCTCCAAAGAGTAAAATTTTTGAGTAAAAAAGCGGTCCTTTCATAAAGTAACAATCAGTTATAAGTATTTGGTTAACAGTAACTGTTTAACAAATATACACAATAAAATTATAATTGGTTAGCACCGAAACCTATTTGGTCGCAAATAAATTGTTTATTCTCACAATAGGCAACTAGCTCGGAATTAATAAAGTTTAAAATTGGAGCGGCATCACGTTTAGGATATAATACGTGTACATTAGCCCCTGCATCTAAAGTAAAACTAATAGGTAAACCTGTTTTTAAGCGAAACTCCCAAATAGCATTAATAACTTTAAGCGTATTAGGTTTCATTAATATAAAATACGGCATGCTAGTCATCATCATAGCATGAAGTGTAAGGGCTTCACTTTCAACCAAAGCATTAAACGCATCTAAATCACCCGACTCTAAAATAGCTTTCATTTTCCCCAGGTTATCATGTGCTTGACTAAAACGGTTCTCAGCAAATGGGTGCCCATGCATTAAATTATGCCCAACCGTACTACTTACTTGTTTTTGCCCTTTATCAATAAGTAAAATTGTGTCTTGGTAATCTGTAAAAATATCATGAACTGGAAAGGTATATTTAGTTCCAAATAAGTTACTACTACCAGGTATTACTTTATTTTCTCCCCAAACAATCAAATTACCTTCAATACTTCGGCAGGCCGAACCAGAGCCTAACCTAGCCAAAAATGAAGCCTTTTGATTAAAATACACCTCATCAAAATTAGGGTTATCAGACAGAACTTTTTCTATGCTCATTAAACATAAAGCCAAAGCACTCATACCAGAAGCAGAAGATGCAATTCCCGAGCTATGCGGAAATGTATTTTTAGTCTCAATAGTAAAATGATAAGCCTTTAGAAATGGCACATAGGTAACAATACGCTCGAAAAATGTTTGAATTTTAGGCTTAAATGCTTCTTCCTTTTTGCCGTCTAAGAAAACATCAAAAGAAAATGTATCAAAATCTGCTTTAGGCTTATATGAAAGTGTTGTTACCGTTTTACAATTACTTAATGTAAAACTTATAGATGGATTTTCAGGAATTTGATTTTTACGCTTTCCCCAATATTTAATTAAAGCAATATTACTAGGAGACTCCCAGGCAACTTGGCCGCTTGATCGTGTTTCTGAAAGGTTTTCTGGAATAAAGTGTTGTTCTGTCATAGACTCATTTTATAGTGACAAAGATAATAACTTTAGCATAGTGTTATAATTTCTAGCTGTTGCAAATGTTTTTAATTTACCCTCAAAGAACTTTACATTGAATTTAACACGCCCAAAACCCTTTTCAGCATAAAAATAGATACAGTTATTTATAATATGATATGTTTCTTCTTCATACGTTTTTTCTGAAGCTTCAGCTACTAAATTCAAAGCAGGTGTATCATGCAACATGACAAAATATGCTGTTTTCATCTCCGTTTCTGAAAACGGACAAGCCTCAATAATTTGTTGTAATTCAAGATGTGTTTTAACTAAAACCAATACTTCGAATCCAAATTGATTAAGAATAGCTGTTTTTATTCGCTGTTCTATTTCTGCTGTTATACTCTCGGAACAATCAAAAATAACATTACCACTTTGTATATAAGTTGAAACATTTTCAAACCCTACCTCTGATAAAACGTGTCGTAATTCTGCCATGGGGATTTTTTTATGCCCGCCGACATTTATCCCTTTTAAAAGTGCTATGTATTTTTGCATAGACAAGGATTAAAAAGCTATAGATTTTGAAGCAATATAGCCACTTGTCCAGGCATTTTGAAAGTTAAACCCTCCTGTAACAGCATCTATATTTAAGACCTCTCCTGCAAAATAAAGATTTTGATGAAGGCGACTCTCAAAAGTTTTAAAATTAACCTCTTTCAAATCAACACCTCCTGCTGTAACAAATTCATCTTTAAACGTGCTTTTTCCTGTAACATGAAAAACAGCCGCTGTTAGTTGACTCGCTAAACTTTCTAATTGATGCTTATTCAAATCCGCCCACCTTTCTGTTTCTGTTATATTTGATGCTAACACCAATTTTTGCCATAAACGTTTTGGTAAATCTAACTGTGCAGACTTATATACCGATTTTTTAGCAAAATCTTGCTTAAACGTCTTTAATGCTTGGAGGGCATTTTCTAATGGTTGCTTGATAAAATTTATTTCAACCTGAAAATTATAGTCTTGTTTAGCAAGTTCTAAAGCGCCAAAAGCAGACAATTTTAAAATAGCTGGGGCACTCATCCCAACATGAGTAATTAGCAAAGGCCCTTCGGAATATAAATCCGTTCCTAAAACTGAAATACTAACATCTGTAGCTACTACTCCAGGAATATCCTGAATACGTGAGTCTTTTATATCGAAAGTAAATAAGGATGGTACTGGCCTCACAACTTTATGACCTATACGCTCTAAAAGTTTCCAAAACTTCACACTACTACCTGTTGCGATTAATAATTTATGCGACTGATAATTGTTGTCTTTAGTTGAAACATTAAAACCATAAGAAGATTCCTGAACCTCAATATTAGTTACATTCTGACTATATCTAATATTGATATTATGTTTTTTCGTTTCATTAAGAAAACAATCTATTATTGTTTGTGAGGAGTTGGAAACAGGAAACATACGTCCATCGTCTTCAATTTTTAATTCCACGCCTCGTTCTTCAAACCAAGCAATCGTATCGCCCGTCATAAACTGATGAAACGGACCTAATAATTCCTTTTCACCACGAGGGTAATTTTGAGTAAGTTCGGAAGGCATAAATTCCGCATGGGTTACATTACAGCGCCCACCGCCAGAAATCTTAACTTTCTGCAAGCCTTCTTTTGCTTTCTCTAAAATGGTTATTGAGAGTTCAGGGTTTTGCTCTGCTATATTTATTGCGGCAAAGAAACCTGCTGCACCACCTCCTATAATTAGTATATCTTGTTGTATCATATTTTATCAGGAACATCTGAAATTATACCATTCACCTTATAATTTTTCATTCGTAAAATGGTATCTGTATCATTAACAGTCCACGTATTCACCTCATAGCCGAGACTTTGGGCTAGTGAAACATTATCAGCGGTTAACAATGCAAAGTTAGGGTGAATTATTTTAGCATTTATGGTTTTCGCAAAATCGATAGCCTCGGAAACACTAGCTTTTGTTAATACAGCTAGAGGAATATTTTTAGATGTTTGAAATACAGTTTCCAAAGCAGTATGTTGGAAACTAGAAACAATAAAATCAGCACATTCCCAACCATGATTAACGACGTAATTATCAATTACCTGGCAGGTTTTTAATGCCGTATCTTTTCCTTTCAACTCAATATTTAAAACACATTTTTTATCTATTAAATTTAAAACGGATTCTAAAGTTGGTATTTTATATCCACCGTTAACGGTAAGGTCTTGTAATTCTTTGAGGGTTTGTTTACTCACTTCACCAGAACCATCGGTCATTCTATCTAAAGTAAAATCATGAAAAACAACTAATTCACCTGAAGCACAAACATGTACATCTATTTCAATACCATAAACCTGAAATGCCATTGCTTTCTCAATGGATTCCAAGGTGTTTTCTGCGATGTAACCTTTAGCTCCACGATGCCCATATACTCGGGTTTTAACCATAAGAATAGTCGTTTTTTTGTTTCACATTATGTTCGTAAATTTAGGCTAAAATATACTGACTTTGAAAATTATAATTAGCCTCATTTTTATCGGCGCTGTTTTTATAGCTTGCCAAACAGGATCACCACCAGTAATGGCTAATTTACCTAGTAGCTTGCCTGAAATTTCTGCTATTGAAAAAACAACCACATCGGACTTATTTTGGGTTATTCAGGATGCAGGAAACAACAATCATCTTTACGGATTGGATGATACGGGGAGCATACAAGCGGATATTACAATTAACAATGCTAAAAATAGAGACTGGGAAGATTTAACATCGGACAGTTTTGGAAACCTATATATTGGTGATTTTGGAAATAACGATGCAGACGAGACTGAGTTTTCTATTTTAAAAATTAAAAACCCTCAAAAAGGAATGCAAAACACACAAGCTGAATATATTCGGTTTACCCTTCCAAAAGACATAAATCCTGAAGATTTTGAAGCTTTTATACTTTACAAGAATCATTTTTATGTATTTAGTAAAGAGTCTAAAAAGTTTAAAACCCTTAAAATACCGAACCGCGTAGGCATTCACGAAGCAGAGCTTATAGCAAAATATGACTTAAAAGGAAAAGATAATAAAATTACGTCTGCCGCTATTAGTTCTGACGGTAAGAGACTTTACCTTTTAAATCATGATAAAGTATGGGAAATATCCCAATACAAAGGAGATGCTTTTTTTGATGGCATTATAAAAGCTATTCCTTTTGATCATAAAACGCAAAAAGAAGGTGTCTACGAAAGTAATAACGTACTATTTATAACCGACGAATATTCTAAAAATGAAGGCGGAAATCTTTACAAGTTACCTCTAAAATAAACTTATAAAATAGGACGCATAAGACCTTCTTGAGCTACGGATGCAATTAACACACCATCTCTTGTAAAAATATTTCCTTTTGCAAAACCACGAGCATTTCCCGTACTTGGTGTTTCAAGTGAAAACAAAAGCCAATCATTTAGGTCGAATTCCCTAAAAAACCACATAGAATGATCCAAACTTGCTGTTTGTAAATTACCCCAATGTGCTTTACTTGCGTGTGGCTGTAGAGCAACAGAAAGAATATTATAGTCTGAAATATAGGTTAAAATTTGCTGTTTAATGGCTAATTCTAAATCTCCAATTTCTCCTTTTAGTTTAAACCAGATATCAGTAAATGGAGGTAAATCCTTTTTTTCCATAGGATTCGGTATGTGAGTTGGTTTAAATTCAACAGGACGTGGAATTTCTAAAAATGCCTTTGTTTTTGCGGGTAACACACTTCCATACTGCTGTAAAATATCAGTCCAACTCAACAACCCCTCTGGCTGCTTAACATCTGGTTTCATTGAAATTTGATGTGCATGCCCTGTTTCTTCTTTATGAAACGACGCCGATAAAATAAAAATAGTTCTATTATTTTGTATCGCCGTTACGCGTCGTACTGAAAAACTTCCGCCATCACGCATCCTATTAACTTCATAGATAATAGGATAGTCTAAATGTCCAGCCTCTAAAAAATAAGCATGTAATGAGTGTAAAACACGTTTATTATCTATTGTTCTATAAGCAGCATTTAACGCTTGTGCCAATACCTGACCTCCAAAAACATTAGGACTACCAACCGTTTCACTAAGCCCTTCAAAATGCGACTCTTTCAAATGCTTTAGCTGTAATATTTGTAATAGACTATTAGCTGTATTCATAGATAATATTTTTCGACGTATTATTAGGGGGTTTATTTTTTTAAGGAGTCAGCAAATTTAAAAATTTAATCCCAAAGAAAAGGCAAATCGTAAACCATCATCACTATTAAATAAAGATACATTTCCGGTAAAAACTTCTGCTGCCATGATTAATAAACCACCACCATAGGAGTTATGCCATTTTTTTGATGGATCATCCTGAAGCCAAACACGACCATAATCTACACCTGTATACACACCGAAATTGATTGGTAAAACTCCTGTTTTTAACTTCTGAAACATATAACGCAAATCTGTTAGTTGATAAAATGAATTTTTACCAGTAAATCGTTGATTTCTATACCCTCTAAGTCCATCGCTAGCACCAATTGATGCTGCTTGATAAAATTCGTAATCATCACCCAACGTTAAATGCCCTTTTAGTTTTGTTGCCAAAACAAGCTTTCCGCTAGGCTCTAATTTATAATCAAAACTAACATCTGGCATAATGTAACCCATACTCTTAGATTCATCTAAATTGGTACGAAAACCTACTTTTAAGTTCGTTTCAAATCCAATAGATGGGTAAGCTTTATTATTTCTATTTTCAAAATGATAAGAAGCAAATGCACCAAAAAAGGAATTGCTATTCTCTATTAAACTAGACAAATAATAATTATTTATAAAACGCCCCACTGTTTCTTCCACCTCAATGGATTCATAAGCCAAACCTAATTTAAAAACACCTTCTAGATAACCTTTATAAATTAATGATGGTGCAAATCTAAATGTTCGTAATTTCACACGGTTATAATCTCTATTATAAAGATTATCATTTTCTACATTGGGGTTAATAGTTTCGTTACCATAACCGAAGAAATTAACACTATAATTAGGGCTTGTAAAAATAAGATCAACACCTAAGTTTAAAGGTCCCATAACATTTGCAAATTCACCTTTGTAAGATAAATCAAATCCGTTAGTTGCAAAATAATACGCTGCCGACAGATTGTGTTGTGCACTAAACGGGTTTCGATTAAATCCGTATACCGTATAGGTGTTTTTCACACCTAACTTAACACCGTCATCTGGGTTATAACCAACAATAGGAATAACTTGATTCGCATTATTTTTTATTTTTAGATAATTATAAGTGTTTATATTATAATCGTTAGTTAAATGCTTTTTACCCTTAGACGTTTTAAAGGTATTCTCTTTAGATTTATAATCGTAAAAGTGTGTTTTTACGCCATTTTCAATATGGTAAACATCATTATTTTGTCCACCTACCAAACGTAATGTTATATAATGATCACCTTCACCATGAACATGAAGTACATCATCATCATCTAATGCATAAATCCATAATTCTTTAGTTTCCGATTTATCATAAAGACGCTCATGGAACACATCACTTTTTTCATCCCCTTTTATACGATAAACTGTAACTTTAGTTTTTCCATTAGGCAATCGTTCAATATCAAAATAATCATCTTTATCGGTACCTTTTACAACACCTAATTTATTAATGTAAGCATAATACGTATCTGAAATATCTTGAAGATTTCCGCGCCTTGCTTGTAATTTACTTTTGATATCTTCTACCGTTTCACCTTGCATTTCTACAGGTATATTCTGAAAAGCAGCATCAATTACCTCATCTGTTAATTGGCTAGTAATAATAGCTACCTGCGCATCCCAAACCGACTTATCGGCTTGTAAAATTAAAGCCATATCTAATGGGTATGGTTCTAGATTAAACCATTTAGGGCTTTTTAATTCATCATCATAACCTTGCAACAAACGGGCCGAAGGAATTAAGCGAGATCCTATTCCCAATAACAAGCCATCATTCATATTTGAAAATGCCTGATCACGATCTCTTGGTACGGGAACATATACCGTTTTACCATCTTTCTCGGTCGTTGCCCAACGCCATTGATCATGATGCCTATCCCAATCACCTATAAGCATATCAAACAATCGAGCGCGCACATAAGCTGTTTCATCAATTATGATATCCTCATCCGAACGAATTTCAGCAAACATATCATCGGTTCCAATTAGTTCATCAGAATAAGCAAAACTCTTTTGATAGCCATGATCATCACCCGCATGCTCCTCTATCATATAAAGTTCGTCTCCATATGTGTCATTATACGGTTCAATTGTTTTCTGATGTGGTACATAATACAAAACAGGATTTGTATGCAATACGCCCACAGCATCCGATAAAGTCCCTGTTACAAAAGGTGCATATGGATAAGACCCTGAAAACACATGAAATATTAAATCTTCAGCTGCCGTATTATTAAACTGCCCTTCTACATATTGATCTTTAAAAGCAAAAGCTTGTATATAATTTAATGCATTTTTACGAAGGCCTCGCATAACATACTCACGCCCTGTACTGTCGGCTAATCGTAAAGAATTGGATTGCGTACCACCACCTTTTCTTACAGGAGTTAGTCCACCAAAAAGTGTATCTAACATAACTGTTTTAACAGCTATTGGCTTACTATAATATTCTGAAAAACGTTTTCCCCATAAAAAATTATAAAAGGCACTTTTATTAGTTTCTTCCGTAGTATAAATTGATGCTTTAACTGTTTCCGGCACATTTTCATCATAAATAAAGGAAGCTTGTGAAGGTTTTTCATAAACCGTTTTAGAAAATAAAACAGCTTTAGACTCAGCAGCAATAAATTGTACATTTGAAGAACCATCCTCATAAAGGTCTAAACGTGCAAAACCAGGCTCGCTTGATGAAAACAAACCACTACCTGTGTTTTTTGTAGCTGTAGACTTAGATCCAGAACCGCTTATAATTTGCACTAAATTATCTTGAACTAGGTATTGTAAATTATGATCGTGACCTGAAACAAATATAACCCGATCGTTTTCTTGCGCTATAGTTACAATGCGTTTTCTAAATTCGTTATAACGTTTGTTTTGAATATCTTCAGGGCTAATACCTGTAGTTTTACGTAATATATTCTTAAGAGTTCCAAGAACAGGAACAGGCTTCATATGATCGTTAAAACTATATTGTCCTCCATGCGGACCATTGGTGAAAATAGGATGATGCATGGCTACAATGGTTGTTTTTCCTCGTGCTTTTTTTATACGACTTTCAAACTCATCTAAAAAAGCTTCACGTGTTTTTATTTCACAGTCGTCATTAATAGTTGGATGCTTGTCCCAATTAGCCATATACCATTTCGCATCAACGAAAATTAAATCAATATCATCGGTAATAGACTCGTGTTCAATTGGGCAACCGTGTTCTGGAAGGAAAGAATTTTTTCCAAGAGCATCATCTATATAATCTTCTTGGCGTTCTAACCCCTTTAAACCATTAGAATACCAATCATGATTACCTGGCAAAAAAATAGTTTTACCCTTAAAATTTTTAACTGCGTCTATCTGAACATCTAATTGATGTTTTGCAAATTCATAACCATCAGTGTCTGGTTCCGGTAAACCTTTTGGATAAATATTGTCGCCTAAAAAAAAGGCAGAGCTGTTTTCATCGGCAGTATTTAAAGTTGCCTCAAAAAGTTGTAAAGCTGGTGTTTTTTCTCCAATCGGAGAATTTCCTGCATCACCAATCAGATAAAAACTATGTGCTATATTTTTTGAAACCGCTACGGGTTCTGTGTAAGGTTCTGCATATTGTGTTTTGAAGGTAGCACAACCCAAAAAAGTTATAAGAATAAGGCTTAATAAGCCTAGTTTATTAAAAGTAGTCATCTAATCAATAATATCCGTTTTAATATGAGATTAGCCTATATTTTTGAGTTTACTTAACCCAAAGGCTATCCGTAAAATAGTGTTTACAATCTAAAAAATGCGCTTTAGTTTGGAAGCCAGAAATACTAGCTAGCTTCTCAATTTCCGTTAGGCTATACTTTTTAGATAATTCCGTCCAAATTAATTCATTTTGATTGAAATTAATGGTTTTATTTAGTTTTTTAAAGAAAACGGCCTGTTCTTTTAAACTAACCAAATAACTTTTTACACGCCCCGTATCTGGATTATAGTAGCAGTAAAAGTCGAAATCATCAATTTTAAAATCGGCTTCAAACTCCCGATTCATTCGTATTAAAAGATTAATATTAAAGCGCTTAGTAATACCTCCAGCATCATCATAAGCTTTTTTTATGGTCAGCGGGTTCTTCTTGAGATCCAAACCTATTAACAGTTTATCACCCGTGTTCATTACCTTATTAAACAGTTTTAATAAATTGACAGCATCATCTTTCAAGTAATTCCCAATATTACTACCTAAAAAGAGCAATAAGTTAGGTGTATCTGATTCAGCCATTCCTGTAAGGATTTGAAAATAATCACCTACTTGAGGTTTTATAGATAAATTTGGTAGGCGGGATTTTAATTTATCAGAAAGCATATTAATTGCTTCTTCTGAAATATCAATAGGGACGTAATTAAAAGCTATTTTTTCATTAACCAGATATTCTAATAATTTAAACGTTTTAAGTCCATCTCCAGCGCCAAGCTCGATAATATTAAAAGGTTGATTAAAAGCCAAAGCTTCTACTATTTGTTTAGCCTGAAGCGATAAAATCTCAAACTCTGAATCTGTTAAATAATAGTCAGGCATATTCATAATTTCTTGAAAAATGCGACTTCCATTATCATCATAGAGATATTTGGATGACAAATATTTATTCTCGGCTGTTAGACCTGTAATAAGGTCATTTGCAAACGTTTCGTTCATATTATTTTACAAGTCTTATTCCTGAAAATTGCCATCTCATAGAAGGATGGAAAAAATTTCTATAGGTATTTCTACTATGGTTTTCTACCGTGGCAACTGAAGCGCCACGAAGCACCATTTGATTAATCATAAATTTGCCATTATATTCCCCAAGAGCTCCTGGCGCCTTACTAAAGTTTGGGTAGGGCAAATAAGCACTATTTGTCCACTCCCATAATTGGCCGAATTTTATTTTTTTTGAAGCTACTTCCCATTCAAACTCTGTAGGTAAACGCATTTTTTTCCATTCTGCAAATGCAAATGCTTCATAAAAACTAATATGTGTAACCGGCATATTTTCGTTAATTGGCAAAAACCCATCTAACGAATACTGATGCCAAGCACCATCTACTTCATGCCAATACAATGGAGCCTTTATATTATTATTTTGAATAAAATCCCAGCCTTCTGCGTGCCATAAATTAAAATCCTGGTAACCACCTGCTTTGATAAACTCCAAAAACTCCCCTTTACTAACCAATTGATCAGAAATTTCAAAATCCTGAAGAAAAACTTGATGTTTCCCTAGCTCATTATCATAACAAAAACTATCATCTTCATGACCAATTTCATATAGTCCTTCAGAAATACTAACAAATTTAGATTCTGTTGATAATGGCTTGAATTTTAAGGTGTTCTCAATTGAAGGAAATGTTGGCTGATTACCTAAAATATAAGTAATATCGTAATAAAATAATTCTTGATGTTGCTGTTCGTGGTTAATACCCAATTCAACAATATCTAAAGCCTCTTGCGAAGGATTATTATCAAGAAACATTCGCATTTTATCATCTACATAAGCACGGTAACTGTAGACCTCATCCACAGTTGGTCGAGTCATCAAGCCTCTATTAGGTCGTAAGACTCGCTTTCCTGCATTATTGTAATAGCTATTAAAAAGATATGCAAAATCACTATCAAACTCTTGATAATTAGTAACAAACTTAGCTAGTACAAATTGTTCAAAAAACCATGTTGTATGTGCTAAATGCCACTTTGGAGGAGAAACATAAACAGCAGGTTGCACGGAATAATCTTCCTTTTTAAGTGGTTTACAGATTTCTAAAAATCTATTTCTAGTGAATTCAAATTGGTCTCTTATAGTCATTTATACAAGTTCCGTTTCTATAATTACAGTATTTTGCAAGGTTTTATGCACTGGACATTTAGAAGCTATTTCTTTTAAACGCTCTTTTTGAGTATCTGTTAAATTACCAACTAGTTTTAATCGTTTTTGTAAAAAATCGATGCGCTTATGCTTTTCTATATCTAACATTAAATCGGTGCTATGTTTCTTAGAATAGGTAATATAAGCAAAAACTTCCTGCAAATCCCATTTTTTACGCTGGGCGTACAACTTAAGAGTCATCACTGTACAGGCTGCCAAACCAGCACTTAAAAAATCGTAAGGAGATGGCCCAAAATCATCGCCTCCTATGGATTCCGGTTCATCTGCAACAAATGCATGCTTTTTTGTTTGAATACTGGTTGTAAAATTATCTTCAAGCAAATTTAAATGCGCAACAAGCTGTTCACCTTCTGTATCTAACATATCATGGGGTTCCTGCTCAAAATAGCGTTGTACCCAATTTCCAATTATATTCCCTACATACAGACTATCTTTGGAATTAGTAAGCAAATGGTCTGCCCCATCTAAACTGATAAAACTTTTTGGATGGTGTGCGTTTTTATATAAGTTTTCAGCATTTTCAATACCTACAACACTATCAAAAGGCGCGTGCATTATTAGTATAGGCTTACGTAAATTTTTAGTAATCTCGGGTAAATCCGTTTTACTAAAATCATCCACAAACGCTTTATTTATTTTAAAAGGTCTGCCGCCAATATTTACTTCTACAGCTCCTTTTTTATCAATATCTTCTAATCCGTGAGAAAACAATTTAGTAACATGCCCAATAGTTGCCGGCGCTCCAATTGTAGCAACCGCTTTTATATTATCTAATTGGGACGCTGCTGTAATAACTGCTGCTCCCCCCAATGAATGGCCCACCAATAAACTAGGTGCTTTATAGTTTTCCGTTAAAAAAGTATTTACAGACAATAGATCTGAAACATTAGCTGAGAAGTGACTATTTGAAAACTCACCTTCACTTTTTCCTAACCCTGTAAAATCGAAACGCACTACAGCAAACCCATAATTGGTTAAAGCTCGACTAATATTTTTAACAGCACTTAAAGTACTAGTACACGTAAAACAATGTGCAAAAACGGCATAATGATTGGGTTTTTGATTTGCAGGTAACTCTAAATACGCCTGCAATTGATGCCCTTCTTCATTAGTAATATTAAGTTTAGTACTTTTCATTTGTAATAAGTTTGTTTGATATATAAAGTTAGACAGCGATGTTACCGATATCTTAAAAAAATAAGAATACCGAATAGAGTCTTAAAGCGCAATTATTCTAAAATCTCTAACTCCTATACACGTTAACAAATGTATTTTAACCAATACCTTTTTATTAACGCTAAAAGAATTAAAATGAACTATAACCGCTTATTATCATTTTAGCTTTTAATAGAACAAGCTAATTGTATAATAGGCAGTCTATTTAGTTAGATAAAACTATCACTAAAACGCTCAAAATGGCAAGTATAGCCATCAGGTTTTTTTAAGAGATAGTCTTGATGCTCTGGTTCAGCTGCCCAAAATTTAGAATACGGTTCTAAAGTAGTAGCTACTTCAGCCTCCCATTTTTTAGACTCATTTACAATATTAATAATCTCTTCAGCTTCTTTTTTCTCAATGTCATTCTGAAAAAATATGGCCGACCTATAGCTCGACCCAATATCATTTCCTTGTCTATCAACTGTTGTGGGATTATGAATTCTGAAAAAATAATCTAAAATATGTTTAAATGATGTCTGAATCGGGTCGTAGGTAAGTTCAATTCCTTCGGCATGACCGGGATGATTTTTATATGTGGGATTATCATTTACACCTCCTATATAACCAACTTCAGTATCGATTATGCCTTTTTGAGTACGGAATAAATCTTCCATACCCCAAAAACATCCACCTGCTATATATGCTTTTTTATAACTATTCATTATTTACTAGTTTAAATTTTTTGATATTAAATTAATTAAGAACTACACGACAACATAGAACATCCTACTTTATGACGTGCCCAATCAGGTCTTTTTGCAAACCATTTTTCATGTTCCGGCTGTTCATCATAAGGCGCTTTTAATAAATGAAACAACTCATCAATTAATTGATAATCGCCAGCTTCCGCTGTTTCGATAGCTAATTGTGCCATATAATTTCGCAATACGTATTTTGGGTTAACGGCATCCATAGCTATTTTTCGATCTATTGGGTTAGATACTTCTTTGCTTAACCGAGCAGCATAAAGCTCAAACCAATTAATCCAATTCTCCTTTACGGTTCCTGTAAGAGCATCGGAATTATAAAAGGCTTTTGCAAATACCTGTAAACCTTTACTCGACTTATCTTGATTGAAATTAGAAAGACATCTAAAAAAAATTGTCATATCCGTTTCGGATGCTTCTAAATTATCTTCTAAATTCTGAATAAGCAATTTATCTTGTTCGTCAGGAATAGTAAGCCCTAGCTTTTCTCGCATCATCGTTAATGATTGCTTATCGAAATCTTTTTTATACGCTTCTAAAACGGCTTCTAGAGGTTCAGCTTCTTCTATAAGTGGATAGAGAGCATTCGCTAATTGATACAAATTCCATAATCCCATATTAGGTTGTTTTCCATATCGGTAACGCTTATGCTGACTATCGGTTGTATTGGGAGTCCAACCAAAATCAAAATCTTCTAACCATCCGTATGGTCCATAATCTATGGTTAAACCTAAAATAGACATATTATCAGTATTCATAACACCATGTACAAATCCAACACGTTGCCAATGAATAATCATTTCTAGAGTTTGCTGAGATACTGCTGAAAAAAACTGAATATATGCATCTTTAGAGTCTCCTTTTATATGCGGAAAATGATGTTTGATGGTATAATCAACTAAGGTTTTTAAAGTTTTGTAATCCTGTCGAGCTGCTAGTATTTCATAATTACCAAATCGTAAAAAAGTGGGAGCAATTCGAGATACAACAGCGCCTTTCTCGTAAGCTGAGTTCCCATCATACAGTTTATCTCGTAAAACCATATCACCTGTTAAGGCTAACGACAATGCCCGAGTTGTAGGCACTCCTAAATAATGCATAGCTTCACTACATAAATACTCTCGAATAGATGATCTTAAAACAGCTAACCCATCAGCAGTTCTTGAATATGGAGTTTCACCCGCTCCTTTTAGCTGTATGGCTAAATGTTGCTTATTATGTTCTATTTCACATAAATTAATAGCACGTCCGTCACCTAGCTGCCCTGCCCAATGTCCAAACTGATGTCCGCCATAACACATAGCATAAGGATTGGTATTATTTAAAATTTCGTTTCCTGTAAATACATTTAAAAACGAGTTAGAAGCCGCATCAACTTCCGACAATCCAATATTTTTGAGCATATCCGGAGATACATGTAATAATTCTGGTAATGCAGTTGTTTTAGGCTTAACAAAAGAATAGCAGGCTCCACTTACCTGTCTTCTTGTATTTTCAAGAATTGGGTCGGCAGGTAATTCGCTATTAAAACGATCGGAAATATTTAAGTTTATTTGTTTCAACATTCAAAAAAATATTATTGGCTATAACCAACTATGCATTTACGGTACAATTACAATCAAGCTGTGTATCTTATCATTCAATCTAGTTAGTTGTTTCTAAAATCATAGATTCCGAATTAACACAATATCGTAAGCCACTAGGTTCTGGGCCATCAGGAAACACATGTCCTAAATGTGCGTCACAAACATTGCACATTACTTCAACACGTACCATACCAAAGGAAGAATCTTTTTCATACTTAATAGCGTTCTCCACTATTGGCTGTGTAAAACTAGGCCAACCAGAATGTGAATCGAACTTTATTGTAGAATCAAACAATGATTCATGACAGCAAACACAATTATACTTTCCTGCTTCATGTGCACTACAAAGCGCTCCCGTACCTGCCATTTCAGTACCTTTATTTCTGGTAATACGAAACTGTTCAGGCGTCAAAAGTTCACGCCATTCGGCTTCGGTTTTCTCCACCCGTCTATTCGGTTCGGGATTACCATTCACACTATAACGAATTACATCTTTCCAAGTTATCATACTGTTCTTTGCTTTTATTAAATGACGCTACTAAAACTCTAACTTCTATTATGTGAAGTACTTTTAGTTTCTTTAAATAATCAACCATTTTATTGGTCGGTTAGACTACAATTCCCTTACAGCACATACATCTTTCAATAAAGACAAGTACTCACGTAATTTTTTAGTAATTTGTGCGTCTAATTGCATCTCTGATATCAAATTTATGACAAATATTATTGAAAAAGCTGAAGCTTACGTTTTTGATTTATTTAAAAAAGAACTAGACGCGTCTTTTATTTATCATAACCTTACGCATACAGAACGTGTTCTAAAAAGTTTACGCGAGATAATTAAACATTCTGATCTTACTGTTGAAGATTCAGAAACCCTACAATTGGCTGCTATTTTTCACGATACGGGATACACCGAAACTATTGACGACCATGAAAGTGAAAGCGCTAAAATAGCTGAAACCTTTTTGGCATCTAATCATGTAGCGCCTAATATAATTGAAACGGTAAAATCATGTATTCTTGCTACACAGTTTGAAGCAACTCCAAAAACACCTCTTGAAAAAATACTTAGAGACGCTGATTGCTCACACTTCGGGAAAGATTATTTTACAGACGCAAGTGAACTTTTGAGAAAAGAATTACAAATACAGGGGATTGTTAATTTCTCTGCCAACGAATGGTTGGATGAAAACATAAAAATGCTTTCTGAAAAACATACTTTTTACACCGACTATGCATTAAAGAATTGGCAACATCAGAAAGATAAAAACCTATCGGATTTAATTAGCTCTAAAAATAAGTTTACAAAAAAACTAAAAAAAGAAAAGTTAAAAGCTAAATACAAGGCCCAATATAAAAATGAGAGTCCCGAACGTGGCATTCAAACATTTTATCGAGTTGCATTACGTAACCACATTAAACTGAGTGACATTGCGGACACAAAAGCCAATATTCTGCTTTCAATAAACGCTATTATTCTATCATTGGTTATATCTAACTTATTCTCAAAATTAGACAACCCCTCAAATGCGTACTTAATTATACCAACTATGATTTTTGTACTCTTTAGTGTGACGTCCATCATATTATCGGTAGTTGCAACAAGACCAAATGTTACTCGCGGGCAATTTACCAAAGAAGATGTAGCCGAAAAACGTGTAAATCTGACATTCTTTGGAAACTTTCATAAAATGAAACTAGAAGAATTTGAATGGGCGATAAACGAACTTTTAAAAGACAAAAATTACGTTTATAACTCACTAACCAAAGATTTATATTTTCTAGGAAAAGTTTTAAACCGTAAGTATCGTATTTTAAGAATTACCTATTCTATTTTTATGATTGGTATCATAATTTCGGTACTAGCTTTTGTTATTTCTTTTAAAATGCAGAATTTTAATTTTCTATAACATCTATTAAATCATCATAGGTGTAATAGTCTGGCTTATCAATTTCATTTTTTGTGTAAAGAATACTCACACGAATGGCTTTAAGCCCTGTTACACCTTGTAAATCTTCTAGCTCTACAACCTCTAAATCGTCACCAAGCATATTTTTAGCCTGGAAAAAACGAACGTATTGTAAGTATTCATTTTCATCATTTTGTTGAGAATACACGATACTTAATTTTCCTTTTACGGTTACACGCTGAGTTGTTCCTTTTATAAACGCTTTATCTACACGCTTTTTAACCACCTCGTACCTGGCATTGTAAGTACCATCTACATCAAACTGCTTTTCATCCATTCTAAAACGAATAGACAATGGCTGATTAAATACTAAAATCATTGAGGCCACATCTAATTTTAAAGGGTAACGATCTTGATTATTGTAGTAAGCATTTTCCATTTCGCACATGACTTGAATTTGCCATAAACGTAAATTATATAAATAAATAAGGCTAAAACTATCCTCTCTTGTAATAGACTCCCCGATGTACATATTATGTTCAACGCCATCGGTTTTGTAGCGCTCAAAGAAGTGTGGGTACATATTTTGAGCATCCATTTGTTTCATATCCAAAATAGTAGACATATTTTTATTAATCAACCCGATGGTCCTATCGTAGTCTTTACGATGTTGATATAAAACACCTAAATCGCTATCAATTTTAGAAAAATAACTTGTTATTTCAGACTGCAACGCTTTATTCGTTTTAGATATTAGCAGTAATAAAGGTGTTACTTCTATTTTTAGAAATTCAGATATTAAATGGTCACTATCCACTTTAAAATCATTTTCAACCTCATTTAAATATCTTTTTATTTGAAAAATTACTTGCTCATAAACAGGCATATTCAAATATAAGCTCGCTTTACCAATAATTTGTTTTGCATGCATTAGTTGCTCCAACAAATCTCTTTGGGTTGCTAAATTCCGAGCTTCCGAAGATCCTTTTACATCAATCTGTCCGAATAATGGATATACATTTTCGAATGAAATTTTACGAAAAGGCACATTTTTATTTTGCAATTTATTTTCGGTTATAAAAGCTTGTGCTGCTTGCTTAAAACGCCAATGAACACTTGGATGAATAGATGTACATTCCTGTTGAATAACCGCTTCAATTAAATTCTCTTGATCGGTCTTACTACGCTCGACTGTAGCCACAATGTACGGCATAACATCATCAAGCTTATTGGCATTAATACTATTTAATACTTTAGGTTCTTCAGACACCAATTCTAAAATCCCCATCAAACCTTCTTTGTTTGCTATGGGCGCAAAAATGGCACTTTTAAACCCTTGATCATACAACACTTTTATATGCGGCACTTTACCTTGAGTTTTCTGATATGCTAAATCTACATTAGAAACCGATATATGTTTCTTTTCCTCTAACAACTTTTTATAGGACCATTTACATAACGTATCGGCACAATTAGCCATGGGATTGTCATGTAATAAAAAACTATGCATGCCTTCACCGTAAACACGTTCAAAAGCACTTTCATCTTTATTATACACAGAAAACCCAACTCTGATATCTGTTATTCTTAAAAAGGATTGAAAAACAGACTGTAAATCTTTTATAAAATTTTTATCCTGGCGCTTATTTTCTGCTATTAAATTGGACTTAATTTCTGAGATAGAAAAATCGTCAGTAACATCAAATATATTTGAAATTACAAAGCCTTTAAAAACATAAGCGTTATCAGGAAATTTAGTTTTCCAAAGAGTTATATTATCGAAATTATCTAATAGTATATCAATATCTTCTTGTGTAATTATTGGTGCTGCATCGGTTTTTAAAATCTCTGTAAAATCGGCATTATACAGAATTTTATAGTATCGAATTATCCCATTTTTATCTGGAATTTCATAATGAAAAGGACGCTTAAAATGAAGTTCGTAGCCGTAATAAACATTTAAAATAATAATACAAGCCATGATAAACTTATCATCTTCGGCCATATTTTTTATTTCCAATTCAAAACCACTTCCGGCATCAGCTATTATTTGCTTGAACCGTTTTGACAGATTAAAAATTGTATTATCAAAAGGTGTTGAAGCTGCTTTAATTTCATTTTCAGTAAGTAAATTACTAAATGAGTCTTGAAGAATTTCTGCTATTTCTACAGAGCGCATTTTAAGAATAGACACATCAGAAAATCCGTCTTCTAATTCAGGACAGGTTTCTGCTATTTTTAAAACAGATTGAGCTTTTGCTACTTTCCATGCTTCTGAACTTTTTGCCATTTCGCGATATTGCTCAAAAATTTTATGAAAGCTAATACGCAATTGAAACGGAGAATATGTTTGACTATTAAATGACATGTTGTAATATTTCTACAAAAATACAAATTATTAATCTTGGTCGACAAACCATTAGATTAATAACAAAAATCATTAAATAGAATCAGCTCCGCCTTGAACAATAATTTAGAATTAGATTTCTATTTTAACTAGGGTTCTTATTCAATTCTAGTAAAACAATATTATAGCGTGACGTTATAGTTACCTGACCATTTTCGACTACAATTATTTGGTTAGAATAGGCTTCTTTTAATACATCGCCATCGTTAAAAACATTAGCAACCGATAATGTTTTAACCCCTGTATCTAGGTCTAAACCTATAACTACAGCATCGGTATAGGTGTTTTCAGTATAAACACGGCTAAAAACATAAGGTGTTTCAGAAATCATTTTATGTAAACCTGCACCAACTGCTGGGTGATTAGCTCTAAACTGTCCTAATTTTCTCCAATGCGCTAAAATATCTTTGGTTTCTCTATTATTATAAATAGCTCCCCAATTCATCTTGGAACGTAACGTTGCATCTCCTATTGTTCCTTCAACAACCAAAGAACGCGCCGATTCATCACCGTAATAAACCTGTGATGCTCCTGGTGTTAACAACAACATCGTAGCTGTTTCAAAAGGCTTATCTCTGGCGGGGTCAAAAGGCTGACCATCATCATGCGAACTTAAATAATTTAATATACCATAGCCTTCTAAATCTGTATGCAACTTTTTTGAATATAAGCTAAAAACAGCCTCTTTAGACTGCTGAGCTACTTGCCACTTTAACTCAAAATTAATCAAACTATTAAAGGCGTTATCAAAATAATTCACCTTTTTATCTCCAAAATCAAATGCTTTGCCTGAAGAAATCCCATAATTATAAACCTCTCCTACAAGGTAAAAATCACTAGAATCTATCACAGCTTCAGGGTGCTTATTCTTCCATTCTGTAAAGGCATTATCACAAACTACTTTGAATTCCTGCCATACAGATTCTTCAACATGCTTAACTGTATCAACACGGTATCCATCTATTCCGTAATCGGTGATATAATCTGATAACCATTTCATTATATAAAACCGTGGTGCTCTAGGATATCCTGTAGTTTTAAAAAAAGCATCTAATTCGGCCATTTCCGTATCATAACGACCTTCTGAGCGCCATTTTTCAGCCAAATGTGGTGGTATTTCTACTGGAGCATCGCTTTCTGTTCTAATATCTGGAAGGTTTTCTACTAGTGTACAACTAACAGTGGTTTCATAATTTTGATAAGAACACTGCGGCTCAGTACGCACCCAATCCTCTGGCCAAACTGGATCTACAGCTGTTACAGGACCTGTATGATTAATAACCGCATCTAAAAGAATACGAATGCCATTTTTATGCGCAGTATCTACCAATTCTTTTAAATCGGCTTTAGTACCTAAATTAGGTTCAATAGCTGTCCAGTCACTAGTCCAATAACCATGAAATCCATAGGTTATTCCGGTGCCTTCATCGGTCCCACCATGAATTTGCTCTACTATGGGTGTCATCCAAATGGCATTTATACCCAATTCTGTAAAATACCCTTCTTTAATTTTTTCTGTAATCCCTTTTAAATCGCCACCTTCAAAACCTCGTAAAACAGCAGTTTTCTCCGTTCTATTAAACTGAACATCGTTCTCGGGATTACCATTATGAAAACGATCGGTTAATAAAAAGTATAGGTTAGCAGCTTCCCAAACAAAAGGTGTTTCCGGAGTGTCATTTTTTGGTGTCTTAGGTTTTTCTTGACAATTAAAAACCATAAATACACATAGAAGGATAGCGAATTTTCTCATAATTTAATTTGTAAATATTTTATATCCCCATGGTTCTAAACTAATAGAATCTTCGGCTTTAAAGTTTACAGTTTCTTGCTTCAAATAATCCGTATAACTTCCGTCAAGGTTTAATTTATCGGATTGTTTTTCTTCAGACATATTAGCAATAAAAACAAGTGTTTTTCCTGCTTTCTCACGTGTAATTTTTAAGAGGTGGCTATTTTCCATTTCATCAATCTTAAACGAAGCTGGTTGTTTTCCACCATTTAAAGCCACATGATTTTGCTTTAAGGTCCCTAATTGTTCTAGTAACTTCCAAGTAGTTCCTTTCGTTTTAGGAAAAGAATCTTTTTCAAAAAATTTCAAACGGTGATCTAAATCATACTCTTGTCCTGAATAAATTAATGGCATTCCCGGAAGAACATAAGCTAAAGCCGTCATGACATTTGATGCATCACCCATTCGCTCTTGCACCGTTCCATTCCATGAATTTTCATCATGGTTAGTTACAAAATTCATTAATATATCATTCGTTTCATAATCAGAAGAAATTTTAGATATATAAGCACTAAAATCTTCTAAATTCTTTTCTTTTTGTGCAATCCCATTCATTAAATGATGACCATCCCAAGCATAAGCCATATCAAACAATTGATCTTTCAATAAAGCAGGCTCCCAGGCTTCCGCTAGCATAAAAATAGGCTTCTCTTTTCGTAACTCAGGAATGGCTTGCTCCCAAAAGTTGGCAGGTACCGAACCGGCTACATCACATCGGAATCCATCAATATCTTCATTAATAATCCAATGTGTCATATCAGCTATCATTTCTTTACGCATGTCCTGATTATCATAGTTTAAATCGGCAACATCGGTCCAATCGGTATCTTCAGGATGTATAATTTCTCCAGCTTCATTCTGCGTATAATAATCAGGATGATTCTGAATCCATATATGATCCCAACCTGTATGATTAGGAACCCAATCAAGAATTACATAAATACCATTTTCATGCGCTTTAGTTACTAACTCTCTGAAATCTTCAATGGTTCCAAATTCAGGATTAATTTTAGTAAAATCGGAAACCGCGTAATAACTTCCTAAATACTTGTCTTGTTCCTCTTCAGGAAACTCACTGGCAAACTGACTATTTTCACCTCCCGTAGCTTTACGTTTAGTTTCAGAAATTGGAAAAACAGGCATTAGCCAAATCACTTTAACGCCTAATTGTTTAAGTTGAGGAATATCTTTTGTAAACGCATCAAAAGTTCCTTCTGGTGAGTATTGGCGAATATTAGCCTCATATATTACGGCCGATTCTAATATGCTATCCGTTATGGGTTCAATTTCATTAACTTCAAGTTCTTCAGTAGGTAATTGTGATTTTATTTCTTGTTCATTTTTACATGAAATGAAGGTCAGAACAAGAACAAATAATATGGAAAAGTGTTTCATTTTTATTTTAATTTAATTTTAATCTTCGTATTATTTTCAAAACTAGACTCAACTGGTATTGTTAGTGTTTCAGATGCTTTATCCCAAACGACATTCACCTTTTTATTGTTGATTTTTATATATTTTTGAGCCTTTTCAATTTTATGGATTATAACATTAAACTTAGTTAGATTAACTCTGTAGTAATCGCCTTTAGTTTCATGAAATTCAAATTCTAATATTCGATCTTTATTCTCGGCCTTAACATGTAAAATAGCATACTGATTCTTATTATAGGCATTTAAGGTATGTCCATCATCTTTATAGAATTTTTGCTTACTCTTTAATTTTAACGCGTCAACATAGTAATGTAGGTCCCAATCATTGCCAAAATTAACCTTTGTAGTTTGTTCAGGCTTTACCATAGGAATAAAGACACCTCCACGTACATAGGTTGGTATAGAATTTATAGTAACAGGAATATTTTTTATTTGACCGCCCGCTACTTTTTTATCAGTATAAAAATCAAACCAATTATAAGATTTTGGAAAATAAATTGCTTTCTGTGTAACTCCTGATTTTAAAATTGGGGCTACTAAAATATCATGCCCCCAAAGATAAGCCTCCGAATAATCATACAAGTCTTTGTTTTCTGGTTCATCAAAGAACAAGGGACGCATTAATGGAGCACCTGTTTGATTATTTTCAAACATCAAATTATAGTTATAAGGTAAAAGCGCATATCGCAACTTAATGGCCTGCCTACTTAAATTCTTAGCTTTTGTACTTCTAAAAATAGGCTCACTAGCTACTTCTTCTTGAGCATGTGGCCTGTATATTGGCTGAAAAACCCCATATTGCAACCACCTTATATAAAGTTCATCATCTAAATTAGCTCCTGCAAAACCACCTAAGTCACTATGCATATATGCCAATCCTTGCATTCCCATTTGTAATGCAATTTCAGGTTGACTTTGTAAGCCTCCCCACGTGCGATTTACATCACCAGACCACGGCACTAAACCATAACGTTGTGAGCCGGAATATCCCGCACGCATTAAAATAAACGGACGCTTATTGGGGTTTACTTCGAGGTTCGCTTCATAAACCAATTTTGCCCAATCGTGGCCATAAATATTATGAACTTCATCAGCACTTCCTGTTGCATGACGTAAATCAGACGGATGCACTTCGGGTTCGCCCAAATCTCCCCAAAAACCAGAAACACCTTGAGCTGCTAAGTTTTTATAAATATTTTTAAACCACGTATTGCCAGCTGTACTATAAATATCTACCAATCCGGTATTACCAAAATAAAAATCGTAAGTAAAAGGGTTACCGAGAGAGTCTTTTGCTAAAATATTAGCCTTTACGGCTTCGTCCCAACGATTAGAAGTTGTTAAAATAAAAGGCTCCGTAACTAAAATGGTTTCTACATTTTTAGCCCGTAAATCTTTAATCATCTGTTTGGGGTTTGGAAAAGAATCACGATCCCATTCTAAATTCCCCATAGTACCTTTTACTGTTTTACCAAACCAAAACAGATCTAGAATAACAGCATCAACAGGAATATCTTCAGCTTCGTATTTTGCAATTGTTTCCGTTACTTCACTTTGAGAATGATAACCAAAACGACTAGAAAAATTACCTAAAGCCCAACTAGGTAGCATAGGTTGTTTTCCTGTAAGTTGCGTGTAATTATTTATTAAATCCAACCACGAATTACCCACAACAACCTGATAGGTTTTACGCCCGGAAATTGTTTCATAAGTTAAAGTGTTTGTTCCGCTACTATCTAAATCTAAATAGCCGATTGGCGCATTATCAAAATGCAATAGATAGCCGTTTGAAGAAATAACTATAGGCATCGTAAAATTCATGAGCTCACTATGTGTTTCATAACCATAATGCGCTTTATTATATAGCTGCAAACGATTACCACGCCTATTCATTCCTAAGGCTCGGGCACCACCACCATAAAGCACTTCATCACGTTTTAAATTAAATTGTAACGTTTCAAAATTAGCCGTTTTCTGATAGCCATTTTTTTCAGAAGTAACTTGTTCCCCTTGATACCAATAAGCTATATGAAATGGCTCCTTTGTAATTTCTATGGATAAATCGGGGGTGGCAAAGCGAATCTCATTAGAGGTTTCACTAAACACCGTTGTTGTGAAGTTTTTATCCAAAACTACAGCGTGCGATTCTGGTTTTACAACCTCCCCTTCTGGAACAAAAGTAGTTTCGGCTATTTGAGGTGTGTAAAATTTGAAATAATACACCCCATCTGAAACAGCTAACTCCAGAGTATTATCAACTGATTTTACTGCTATAAACTCACGATTTTTTATACGATCATTAAAAAGCCAAAGTATGGTTTCCTCAAAATTAGAACGCCATAATTTTTCATTATGTTTCCCTTCTGGAACTATTTTAGATTGGATGTTTTCCCCTGAAAAACCATTGGTTTTCAATACAGAAATCATACTATTCATATCTTTAACAGTCTGACTAATCTCCTTCCTCTCAATTTTCTCACCTTCTTTTCCTCCTGCTAAAAAATACATTTTAGTAGCATTTAGGTTTGCATGATTTTGAGAAAACGTCATAACTTGAGGTGCAAACCAAAAAGCAGGAGAATACACACCTACTTTCCCAAAAACATCAGGATATTTTAACGCCGCATAATGCGAGATTAGCCCACCCATTGAACTTCCAAAAATAGCTGTCTGCTCCCTATTAGGAAGCGTTCTATAATTGGCATCTATATAAGGTTTTAAGGTTTCAACTAAAAAAGACAAATACGCATCCCCTTCGCCACCACCATACTTAGCGTGTTTCCATGGAGAATATTCATCTAAACGCTTATCCCCACCATGATCTATGCCAACAACAATAAGATCTAATCCTTTCGTTTCAGATAGTTTATTTAATGTCTCATCAATACCCCATTCACCATATCCAGAAGTTATCTTATCAAATAAATTCTGTCCATCGTGCATATACACAACTGGATAAGATTTTTGTGACGCCTTATAATTAGGAGGCAAATAAATCCAAACGCGACGTTCTCTATCTAATTGCTCAATTTTAAAATGCTCTGAAATAACAGACACATTTGAGGCTGCAGTTGAAGCCGTATCAGCTTGAAATAAATTAGCCCATCCTTCAATTTTTACACGTAAGGTATCAGGGTTTTGCGTAAACTTATAGGTTCTATTTTCTAAAGCCTCTCCGTTACTATGACACTCAACAGAATTCCATGTACCTTGAGTAAACTTAAACTGAATAGCTTCCGGTTGCTTAGGCAAGGTTATGCTATATCCCGCTTTTAATTTCTGAAGTTGGTAGGTTTTATTGCCTCCAGACCAACCTTCGAAATTACCAGAAATAAAAATAGACGCGCCTTCAGGTGTTTGCTCAGGAACTGCTTCGACTAAAACAGTTACTTGTGCTAAAATCACCTGAGTCAATAATAGTAACCCAATACATAATACGCGTTTCATAATTATATGTTTTTTAAACAGTAACAGTTGTACTAGACTGAATAGTTACCATTTTATCATTAACAAGTATATCAAGACTATCAGCGCCTTCCATATCAAATTTAACATCATTGTGACTTACATAAATTTTAATAATCTGATTTCTGAAATTAACTTTAAATGAATATCCATCCCATTGCTTTGGAATCTTAGGACTAAAAGACAAGGTGTTATTTAATACACGCATACCTCCAAAACCTTCTACGATACTCATCCAAGTACCAGCCATAGAAGTTATATGAAGTCCTTCTTCCACTTCGTGATTATAATCATCTAAATCTAAACGAGAGGTACGAAGGTAAAACTGATATGCTTGATCCATACGTCCTAATTTAGCCGCCTGAATACTATGAACACAAGGAGAAAGCGAGCTCTCATGAACTGTAAATGGCTCATAAAAATCGAAATGTTTTTCTAATTGCTCCGTTGTAAAATCGGACTCAAAGAAATAAAATCCTTGTAAAACATCAGCTTGTTTAATGTATGGTGAACGTAAGATGCGATCCCATGACCATTTCTGATTAATTGGACGTTGTGAAGCATCTAAGTCTTTAACGGTTATTAATTCTTTATCTAAAAATCCATCCTGTTGAAGGTATACGTCTTCAGACTCTGAAAACGGGAAATACATATTATCGGCTACTGCTTTCCATACTAATAACTCTGCATCGGATAAATGAGTTTTATCCCAAATACGCGTATAATCGGAAGTATATTCTTTAGAAACTTTTTCTAAATTCTCTAATGCATAATTAATACACCATTGTGCAATATAGTTTGTATACCAGTTATTATTAATGTTATTCTCATATTCGTTAGGACCTGTAACTCCTAAAATTACATATTGATTTTTGGCAGCAGAAAATGTTGCTCGTTGTTGCCAAAATCTAGCGATACCAATTAATACTTCCAGTCCTTTTTCTGGGATATAAGAGTAATCATTTGTATACCTGTAATAGTTAAATATAGCAAATGCGATAGCACCATTTCTATGAATTTCTTCAAATGTAATTTCCCATTCATTATGACACTCTTCCCCATTCATAGTAACCATTGGGTATAAAGCTGCTCCATTAGAAAAGCCTAGTTTTTCTGCATTCTCAATAGCTTTACCTAAATGGTTATAACGGTATTCTAATAAATTTCTAGCAACTTTCTGATCTTTAGTAGCCATATAAAAAGGAATACAATAAGCCTCGGTATCCCAGTAGGTGCTTCCGCCGTATTTTTCACCTGTAAATCCTTTTGGACCAATGTTTAACTGAGAGTCCGTACCTAAGTAAGTTTGATTTAATTGAAAGATATTAAAACGAATACCTTGCTGGGCTTTCACATCACCATCAATAGTAATATCTGCTAACTTCCAGATATTTGCCCATTGATCAACTTGAGACTCTAATAATGAATCAAAACCTAAAGTAGTAGCCTCCTTTAATACAGATTTTGCCGCTTTGACTAGTGATTTCTTATCGTAATTTCTATCTACAGTGTATCCACCAAATTTATGAACACTAAATGTTTCATTAGCTTTCACACTTTTAGTATAACTAAAAAATACTTGCTGGCTATTAACCTCTACATCTGGATTTATATTTAGATTTTCGTTGTTTAAGTAAACATCTGTAGCCATAAATGTACAAGTATGAAATGCCGTTTTCATTGTTTCTGCTTCAATGAAAGCTTGGTTTTTATCATGGTCTACCTTATGCGTTTCCCAAAATTTATCTTCCCAATTAGTATCTTCATTCTTTATATTAGCATCTATATAAGGTTGAAATGTTATTTCAGCATCAGCGTTAAGTGGTGTAACTTGATAATTTATTGCACCTACTTCATCTAATTGAAGGCTTAAAAAACGTTTAGCGTTAACTTCTACTTCAATTCCATTAGGCATAACTGCTTTAAAAGACCGATTTAACCAGCCTTCTTTCATATTTAGTTCACGCTTAAAATCACTTACACTTTTACAAGTAAATAAATCCAAAGCTTCTCCATTTACACTAACATTAATCCCAATCCAACTTGGTGCATTCAATACTTTAGCAAAATATTCCGGATAGCCATTTTTCCACCAACCAACACGTGTTTTATCTGGATAATATACTCCGGCAATATAACTCCCTTGAAAGGTAGCTCCTGAATAATATTCTTCAAAATTAGCACGTTGCCCCATAGCACCATTTCCGATACTAAATAAACTTTCAGAGGCTTTTACGTGATCCGGATTAAAACCTACTTCAATAATGGACCAACTATTTGGTTTTATATAATTTAAATTCATCTATGCTGTACTTAATATGTTGATTGCTGCTAAAGAATATAGCTGCAAACGTTTTCTATTTTTTTATTAACTCGTTTAAAAATTCGGATTTAATGTGTGTAAAATCAGTAAACACAAAATCGGCTTCGTGTAAAACGGATGCTTCACCAATTCCGATACTTATCATACTAGCTGCATTTGCTGCTTGAATACCTGCTACAGAATCTTCAAAAACGATACAGTTTTCAGGTTGAATATCTAAAGCGCTAGCGGCGGAAAGAAACACTTCAGGGTTTGGTTTCCCTTTCACAACATCATTACCATCTACAATTGCTTCAAAATGCTCAAACAGTTTAACTTTCTTTAAAATAGTCCTTGCATTCTTACTAGCAGAACCTAAAGCTACACCTTGGTTTTCGGCAATTAAATAATCTAAAACACGTGGTACATCTGGTAAAATTTCAGAGGTATCCATATCATTTATGTACCCTAAATAATCATTGTTTTTAAGGACCATTAGTTTCATAAAATCTGCTTCGGAAAGTGTTTTGTTTCCCCATTCTAATATTTTCTCTAAAGATTTTATGCGACTAACGCCTTTTAATTGTTCATTTTCAGCTTCTGTAAAATTTACCTGAATACTTTCAGCCAATTTTTTCCATGCCAAATAATGGTATTTTGCTGTATCAACTATAACACCATCCAAATCGAATATGAATCCTTTTTTTGTCATTTACTCTGTTTCTTTTTGATATGAAATAGCATCTTTATTTACAATTAAGAGGTTACATAAGCCTGCTATTATTAAACTTATTCCGGCAACCGTCATGGCATTAATTGTTTCTTCACCTAATAGATTAGACACCATATTAATACCTCCTAGAGCTGCTATAATTTGTGGTATTACTATAAACATGTTAAAAATCCCCATAATAACTCCCATTTTAGATGGGTCTACCGAACTAGATAACATGGCATATGGCATTGATAGGATACTCCCCCAAGCAATACCAATAAGAATAAAACTGTACTTTAAAGTTTCGGGGGTTGCAAAATACATGTACAAAAATCCTAATCCTCCAATAATAAGCGCTCCCATATGAACATATTTTCTATTAATACGTTTTTTGGAAGTATAAAACGCCAAAATTAATGCGAATGCCATAGAGGATAATCCATAAACACCCATTGCTGAACCTACTAAATTTGATGATTTTTGAAATGCCGTATTAGCAACATCAAAAGCCTGCGCTTGAGCAGCAACAGTCATATCGTAAGCCGATTCAATTGGTGCGGGTGTATGAAAAACATGCTCAGTTAACGCTGGATTTGCTAAACTCCACATGGTAAAAAATGCAAACCAACTAAAAAACTGAATAAGCCCTAACTTTTTCATGGTTAGCGGCATGTTTCCAATATTGTTTAAGATATCTGGAATGAATTGATTTTTTTTAGCTTTTTCTTTTTCGAAAGCCTCCATATCCTCTGGCGGATACTCTGTAGTAGTAAAAACAGTATATAAAATGCTTAACAGAAAAACAGCCGCACCAATACCAAAAGCTACTTTTACAGACATTGGAACAACACCTTGTGGCGCAGCATCACTTACACCCAACTGAGAAACAGCCCAAGGTAAATTACTTGCTATCCAAGTACCAATACCAATAATTAAGGTTTGTACAACAAAGCCATACGAACGTTGTGAGTTTGGAAGTTTATCGGCTACTAAAGCCCTAAAGGGTTCCATTGATACGTTTATTGACGCATCTAAAACCCATAACAAACCAGCAGCAACCCACAGTGCGGGAGAGTGCGGCACAAAAAACAAAGCAAAAGAACTTAAGATAGCCCCAATTAAAAAATACGGGCGTCTACGCCCCCATTTAGCACTCCATGTTCTATCACTCAGATAACCAATTATAGGTTGCACTAAAAGCCCAGTTAATGGCGCTGCAATCCACAATAATGGAATAGCATCTTTTTCGGCACCTAATGTTTGAAATATTCGAGACATGAAGCCTCCTTGTAATGCGAAGCCAAATTGGATTCCTAAGAAACCGAAACTCATGTTCCAAATTTCCCAAAACCCTAAAGCGCGCTTTTTCATAATAGTATTTTTAAATTTATACTATTTTGACAAGCTGTATTACTCATCAAAACCTATTCGAGAAGTGAAAATATAAGTTTTGATTTCGGGTGTAAATATATAAAAGTTTTAGTTAAGTACGTGTTAAATTTTATTTGGTAGAATTTCTATTAATAATTTCGGTTTCAATCACCACCGTTTGATAGGTTTCTTCATGATCTTCAGTCTCTAATCTATCAATTAACAATGCTGCAGCTTTTTCTCCCATTTGTTGCGCATGCTGACTAACAGTTGTTAAGCTTGGTGTAGCATGCTTAGACAAAACACCATCGGTGAAACCAATAATTTGGATATCTTCAGGGATGTTTTTTCCTAATTTTCGAGCTACTTTCATAGCAGACAACGCATATAATTCGTTTACAGTAAATACGCCATCAATAGTTGTGTTTTCTCGGAATAATGTCTCTATTTCAGCTTCTAAATCTTCCAAATGATCTTCTGAGTCCAATTCTTCTACAATCTTTAAAATAAGACTAGATTGCGGCTCTAACTCCTGCTCTTCCAAAGCATTTAAATAACCCTGGGTACGCAATCTTCCAACACTAACGTAGTCTTTAGTGGTTATTAACGCAATATTTTTACAGCCATTATCTATCAGCTTTTTTACTGCTTTTTTAGACCCTTCTAAGTCATCCACAATAACCTTATCACAAGACACCTCATTTACCACCCTATCAAACATGACAATAGGCATTCCTTGATTTATAGTTTCATTAAAATGATGATAATCTTGCTGTAGTAATGTTTCTTTTGAAATAGAAAGAATAAACCCATCAATACTACCATTTGCAAGCATTTCCATATTGATAACTTCTTTAGAAAACGATTCGTTTGAAAGCCCAACAATAACGTTATAACCTTGCTTATTAGCTACCAATTCTATACCACGTATAACCTTAGAAAAGAAATGATGTACAATTTCAGGAATAATAATTCCAATCGTTTTAGTTTTCCTGTTTTTTAAACTTAAAGCTATATTGTTTGGCCTATAGTTGTACAACTTAGCAAAAGCCTGAACCTTAGCACAAGTATCTTCGCTAATCTCCTTACTATTCCTCAAAGCTTTGGAAACTGTTGAGATGGACACATCTAATTCCTTTGCTATTTGTTTTAAAGTAACTTTGCGTTTCATTTCTTATAAATTCTAAAAATAATTACTGTCTAAATATATTACAATATCTCTTCTTTTATCAATTTTCACGGTTTTAATTCTATATTATCCGAATCTGTTAAAAAGTTGTTAACACGAAAACGTTTTCGTTATGAATATTACAAGGTTAGCTCATTTTTTTACTGAAATTTTACATAGATTTAACATCGAGAAGTGAAAATATAACCAATAAATTTATGACTAATTCAAAAGAAATTTATGAAAACAACTTTTAATAGCATACTGTTTTTCATGATTTTGATACCAAGTTTCTTGCTTGGGCAAAATCAAGTTTCAGGAACAGTAACTGAAGAAGGATCTTCATTCCCTTTGCCGGGCGTGAATGTCATCATTAAAGGTAGTACCAATGGTACGGCAACCGATTTTGATGGTAACTACCAATTACAAGTTAATAAAGGTGATATATTAGTGTTTTCCTACGTTGGGTATGAATCCCAAGAAATACCTTATAGTGATACTAGCACTATAAATGTCGTATTATTAGAAGACGCTGCACAATTAGAAGAAATTGTATTAATAGGTTATGGTAGCGTAAAAAAAAGTGACGCGACAGGATCGGTGTCATTAGTAACCGACAAAGACTTTAATAAAGGAAATATCGTATCAACAGATCAGCTTTTAAGCGGTAAAGTTGGTGGTGTTCGTATTACAAGTTCAGGCGGTCAACCAGATGCTGCTTTAAACATTAGAATTCGAGGTGGATCTTCATTAAGTGGTAATAACGACCCTTTAATTGTAGTAGATGGTGTTCCACTATCTAACGTTAATCCTGCCGGAGTTAGCAACCCATTATCTTTAATTAACCCGAACGATGTAGAAAGTTTTTCTGTATTAAAGGACGCTTCTGCTACGGCTATCTACGGATCGCGAGCTTCTAACGGTGTTATTATTATTACAACGAAAAAAGGAACGTCTGGCGCACCACAATTTAGTTTTTCTTCAGATATATCTGTTAACCAAGCAAAAGATGGCTTAGATATGTTTAACAGTGAAGATTATGTGCGTTTCATTCAAGAATACCACCCAACTTTAGTTGAAAAACTAGGGGTGCCAATTGGTTCTGTACAAACAGATGAGCCAATTTCTCAAATTATTAATACAGCAAGCGGACAACGTGCTATTTATGATACGGATTGGCGTGATGCTGTTTTAAGAACAGCTTACACATCTAACACAAACTTCAGTGCTCGTGCTTATCTTTTTGATGCTTTACCCTTTAGAGCATCTATTGGTTATACAAATGCCGAAGGTGTTGTAAAAACTGACGACTACGAACGTGTAACTGCAACTTTAAACTTATCGCCGAAATTTTTTAACGATAAATTAAAAGTTACAGCAAATGCAAAAGCAACGTATGCCGATAAAAATGCTGCTGATACTGGTGGTGCTTTAGGAGGTTCTTTAGTATTTGATCCTACAAAACCTGTTTACAACACAGCAAGCGACAATCGTTTTGGAGGGTATTATTTCAATACAAATCCAGATGGAAATAATTTAATTTTAGACGGACAATATAATCCGTTAGCATTATTAGAGCAGCGTGACCGTCCTGAACGTACGACACGTTTCTTAGGGAATTTAGAGTTAGATTATAATTTTGATTTCCTTCCTGGTTTACGCGCTGTTGTTAACTTAGGTTTAGATGCTTCAGTTTCTGATAAAACAGAAACTTTCTATGACAATGCAGCAGCAACTTATGGCTTTGATAGTAATAATACAGATATCAATACCAACTATGTTTTCAATCCAGGTGTAAATTACCGCGAAAATCAAACGCTAACAAACACCACAATGGATGCCTTTCTACAGTATCAAAAATCTTACACAGACAAGTTTGTAAGTAAATTTGATACCCAATTAGGTTACTCTTACCAAAACTTTAAAAATGATGGTAATTCAGAACAATACCGTTATGATGAAGAAACAGGATTAAGAACTATAATATACAACGAAAGCAACCCTAACAACCGTTACTATAACGAGATGAACTTACAGTCATTTTTTGGGCGTGCTAATGTAGACATTTTAAACCGTTATTTATTTACAGTATCATTAAGAGCAGATGCCTCTTCGTTATTTGTTGATGATGACCCTTGGGAATCTGACGCATGGGGATTCTTTCCAGCAGCGGCATTTGCATGGAAAATAACCAATGAAGACTTTATGGCTAATGCCAACTTTGTAAACGACCTAAAGCTACGTATTGGTTGGGGTAGAACTGGACAGCAAGATATTTCAGGAGCTGTAGGTTATTACCCAAACACACCTCTTTTCACTGCAGGTAGCGATAGTAGTCAATACTTACCAGGAGCTGGTTTATACTCAGCCCTTCCTTACAACCCTTACTTAACATGGGAAAAAACAACAACCTATAATTTAGGTGTTGATTTTAGTTTCTTCAGAAACAACTTCATTTCTGGTTCTTTTGATATTTATCAAAAATTTACAACCGATTTATTAGCAACAGTTTCTGTTCCACCAGGACAAGGTTTCTCGGATACTTTTATTAAAAACGTAGGAGAAATTGAAGGTAAAGGTTTTGAGTTAAACTTAAACATGAATGCAGTACAAACAGAAGATTGGAACGTATCTTTAAACGGAAACGTAGGATATGTTTATAATGAGATTACTGATATTGGAGGTCAAGCTAATATTAATCGTTCTGGTAGTTTACGTGACACAGGTACTTATTTATTAAGTGACGTTGCCGGGCAACAAGCACAGAGTGCTTTTGTTTACAAACAAGTATATGACACAAATGGCAACCCAATACCTGGCGCATTTGTTGATTTAAATGGCGATAATATTATTAATGACAACGACCGTTACTATGCACAAATAGCGCCAAATTGGACGTATGGTTTCGGATTAAATGTTAGCTATAAAAAATGGGATTTATCATCAGGTTTTATAGGTCAAGTTGGCGGAAACTTATACAATTACAACAAGTTAAATTATGGCTTTACGGACGCAGTAGTACCTGGAAACAATACCAGTATTACAAACGCTTTAAATTTCTATAATGGCGCTGCTAATCCAGCTTTTGAAACTGTAAATGGAGAAATTCAATACTCAGATTACTTTTTAGAAGATGCTACATTTTTACGTTGTAACAACATTGTATTAGGATATACTTTTGATGAAATGGTAAAAAATGGTAGTGTTCGTTTTTACGGAGCTGTTTCAAACCCATTCATTATTACAGATTACTCGGGTCTTGACCCAGAAAACAACGGAGGTATAGAACGTGATTTTTACCCAAGACCAACAACGTTTACAATAGGTGTTAACTTTGATTTTTAATAAAAAAACTATGAAAAAAATACTTATAATATTCATTGGAGTTTGCGCACTAACAACCGTGTCGTGTACCAATGACTTAGATACTGAACCAAAAGTAGAATTATCTCTAGAAGAAATTTTAGAAAATGATCCAAATGCTATTGAAGGGATTGTTTCTAGACTTTACGCTTCCTTTGCTTTATCAGGACCTAGCGGACCTGGAAGTTCAGATATTAGTGATGATGCTGGTGAATCGCCTTTTTTAAGAGGTATTATCAATCTTCAAGATTTTACTGCCGATGGCATGAAAAACCGATGGGGAGATGATGGATTAGATCAATTAACTACAACATCTAATTGGGATTCGAACAATAAATTTTTTAGATATTTATATAACCGTGCTTATTACACCATTCCACAGTGTAACAACTTAATATCTATATTAAATACATCAACTGATATTCCAGATGCATCAGAAGCATTATCTGAAGCACGATTTTTACGCTCATTAGCATACTTCTACTTAATTGATGCTTTTGGTAAAGGTGTTTTAGCTACCGAAGATAATTTAGCACAAACCGAACCGCTTCCTGAAGCTTCAAGAAGAACACTTTTCGAATTTGTTGAGTCTGAATTATTAGAAATACAACCTACAATGGCTTCTGATAATGGCTATGGACGTGCTAACAAATATGTAGCAGCTATGTTATTAGCTAAATTATATATGAACGCTGAAGTTTATATTGGTGTTAGCAGATATGATGATGCTGTACCATTTTTAAATCAAGTTATTGACGAAGGTGGTTACACACTAGCTGATAATTTCTTAGAAAATTTCTCATCAGACAATGATACATCGCCAGAAATTATTTTCCCTTTAATTGCTGATGCTGTTTCCAGTCAAAGTTATGGTAACACTACATATATAATAAATGGAAATCTAAGTTCAGATACCATGGTATTATCTGATTTTGGTGCAGCTGAAGGCTGGCAAGGTCACCGTGCCACTAAAGCATGGTATGGTTTATTTGGCGATTTAGATACAACTCCTGATACACGTGCAGAATTATTTTGGACAGATGGTCATAATTATGAAATGACAGATTATAAAGAATGGACAGATGGTTATCCTTCTGTTAAGTTCAGAAATTCGTCATATTTTAATCCTACCAATGTTACAACGTCATTCTCAAGTACAGATTTCCCATTATACCGTTTAGCTGATGCAAATTTAATGTATGCCGAGTGTGCCTTACGTGGTGCTTCTGCAACTGATTTAAACAAAGCATTAAACTTAGTAAACGATGTCCGAGAGCGTGTTAACGCGCCAACAATAACGTTAAGCGAATTGGATTTGGATTTCATCTTAGATGAACGTGCTCGCGAATTAAACTTAGAAGGTCACCGAAGAACAGATCTTATTAGATTTGGCAAATTTACCGGTGGTAATTATGTTTGGCCATGGAAAGGAAACTCATTAAATGGTGTTTCTATACCGGCAACCTACAAATTATTCCCTATTCCAGAACAGGCAATTGGTGCCAACCCAAATCTTCAACAAAACCCAGGATACTAAAAAATAAAAATTAATTATTATGAAAACAATAAAAATTATAGCTGCCATTTTTCTTTTGAGCCTAGGTTTTCAGGCTTGTCAATCAGATGACGATCTAGAATTTGTAGCTCAGTCTAACGGTGAATTCGTTTTCACTAATACATTTTTAGAACAATATGTATTATCTCCAGAATCAGACGTTAACGATAACATTGGTGTTACTTTCAATTGGAACCCTGTAAGTTTTGATACACCAACCAATGTATCATATGTTGTACAAAACTCTATATTAGGTGATTTTACAGACGCTCAAGATGTTAGTGAAGTTACTTCTGAAACATTCTTAACACTATCTATTGGAACATTAAAAAATCTTGCTGAAACTGCTGGATTAGAAGCTCCAGACACAGGTGTTTTAAACTTTAGAGTTCGTGCTTACGTTGGTGATAATATTTCAACTACTGAATCATTCTCAAACATTCAACCTATTACAGTTGTATTACCTGAAGCAGCCTCAGGCGGATCAGGTATAGAAATGTCTACGTGGGGAATTGTTGGTTCAGGTTATAATAACTGGGGTGGTTTTGCAGATGCACCATTCTACACAACTAGCGAAGCAAATGTATTTGTAGCATATGCAACACTTGTAACTGGAGAAATTAAATTCCGTGAAAATAATGAGTGGGTAAACGACTTTGGTGATAATGATGCCGATGGTTCTCTTGAAGCAGGAGGAAGTAATATTGCTGTTACAGATGGGACTTATAAAATTACATTAAACCTTAACGATAACACATATTCTATGGAAGCATATTCTTGGGGTATTGTAGGATCAGGGTATAATGATTGGGGTGCTACACCAGATGCTAAATTCTACTACGATTATACAACAGATACATTTAAAACAGGGGTTCACTTAATAGATGGAGAAATTAAATTCCGTCAAAATAACGAATGGACTACTGATTTTGGTGACACTGGAGCAGACGGAACTTTAGATGCTGGAGGTGAAAACATTGTTGTAACTGAAGGACACTATTTAGTAACAATAGACTTTAACACCAACACTTATACGATTGTTGAAGATGATATTTTTGGAATTGTAGGTTCTGGTTATAACGACTGGGGTGCTACAGCAGACTTCTCACTAACGGAAGTTCAACCAGATATTCTTGTTGGCGATATTGTTGCTCTAGTTGATGGTGAAATTAAATTCCGTGCTAACAATGATTGGGCTACTGATTATGGTGATACTGGTGCCGATGGAACTTTAGATGTTGGTGGTGAAAACATTGCTGTTACAGCAGGTCTATACCGCGTAAAATTAGATTTAGTAAGTGGTAATTACGAACTGAATTTAGTACAATAATAATCACATATAAAAAGGGCTATTGTATTTGCAATAGCCCTTTTTATTTTTATTCAAAAGCAGTTAATTATGAAAAAAATAATACTTATTCTTCTTATAGTCTGTAGCTCATTATCTGCTATGGCCCAATTATCATGGCAAGGTGGTGTTACCCCTGGAGAAAATGATTCGGCTACTTTGTTATTTGACAAAACAGGCACGGGTTTAGCAAGTTATAATGGTCCTATTTATGCACATACAGGCGTTACCATAAATGACTCAAATGCGTGGCAAAATGTAATTGCAGATTGGGGTGATAATTCAAACCAACCAGAATTAACATTAGTATCTGGAAACATATATAGTTTAACGCTTTCCCCGTCTATTAAAGCGTTTTATAACTACACAGGAACTGGGACTATAACCGGTATTAATATTGTATTACGTAATGCTGCTGGCAATCAACAAACAACCGACTTAACCATACCTGTTGGTTCCTTTCAAGTAACATTAAATACACCTGAAGAAAATAGTACCACAATACTAGACTCAGGAAGTAATTTGAATATTTCAGCCAGTAATACTAATGGAAATGCTAGCTATACGCTATTAGCGAATGGCAATAACATAAACAGTAACGCTAGTACAAACAGTTACACTTATAATCATCTAAATATTACTGAAAACACTGTTTATAGTTTAGAAGTTTCCCAAGGTTCAGATCTAGTAACAAAAACATTTTCTGTAATAGTTAATCCCGTAACCATTACTGAGGCTATGCCTGAAAACCTATTAGACGGTATTAATTACAACACAACAGACGATACTAAAGCGACTTTAGTTTTAGATGCTCCTAATAAAGATTATGTATATATAGCTGGTAGCTTTAATAATTGGCAACCCACTGCCTCATACGCTATGAAGCAAGATCCAATTACCAATAAATTTTGGTTAGAATTAGAAAACCTTGTTTCTGGAACAGACTACACCTATCAATATTGGGCTGTTGATGAGACACCTATCTCAAATTCACCGCAATTGGTAAAAACAGCTGATCCTTATTCAACATTAGTCTTATCACCATTTGACGATTCTGGAATTTCTTCAACTACCTACCCTAACCTGCCTGCTTTCCCAGAAGGGCAAGAACGTGAAGTTACCGTATTAAAAACAGGACAAACAGCCTATAATTGGCAAGTAAGCGATTTTGAAAAACCAAAAAAAGAAGACTTAGTAATTTACGAAGTACTTATTCGTGATTTTGATGGCGATAGAAACTTTCAAGACTTAATTGATAAAATTGATTACTTCAAAAACCTTAATGTTAATGCAATTCAATTAATGCCCGTAATGGAATATGAAGGCAATGAAAGTTGGGGTTATAATACTTCATTCCATATGGCTCTGGATAAATATTATGGTACTGAAGAAAAACTAAAAGAATTTATTGATTTATGCCATCAAAATGGTATTGCTGTTATTTTAGATGTCGCATTAAATCATGCTTTTGGACGTAACCCAATGGTACGTTTATGGATGAATGATCCAGACGGTGATGGTTGGGGAGAACCAAGTAGTGAAAACCCTTACTTCAATCAAACTCCAAGACATAGTTATAATGTTGGTAGCGATTTTAATCATGCTAGTAATCGTACAAAAACCTATGTAAAACGCGTTGTAAAACATTGGGTAGAAACATTTAATATTGATGGTTTCCGTTGGGATTTAACGAAAGGCTTTACGCAAAATTGCACCGAAAGTGATGAAAGCTGTACTAACGCCTATCAACAAGATCGTGTAGACATTTTAAAAGATTATGCTGATTATAGCTGGAGTTTAGACGAGACACATTATGTTATTTTCGAACATTTAGGTCAAGATACCGAAGAGCAAGAATGGGCAAACTACAGAATTGATGAAAACAAAGGTATCATGCTATGGGGAAAAATGACAGACCCTTATAATCAATTAACCATGGGTTATGCATCAAATTCTAATATTGACAGAATGGGACATGAAGCTCGCGGATTTACAGCTCCTAGACTTGTAGGGTATTCAGAAAGTCATGATGAGGAACGCTTAATGTATAAGAACTTACAATACGGTAACGGCAACGCCGAATATGATATTACAGATTTAAATACAGCTATATCTAGAATGTCGGCTTTAGGAGCGGTTAGTTTAACAATCCCTGGTCCTAAAATGATTTGGCATTTCGGAGAACTAGGTATGGAAAATTCTATTTTCACTTGTAATAATGGTACTGTTAATGAACCTGGAGGTACCGATGGCGACTGTAAATTAGATACCAAACCGCAACCGCAATGGGCAAACAACTGGTTATCCGATGTAAACAGAAGTCAAGTATATAATGATTGGGCTAGAATAAATAGTCTAAAAATTAATCAACCTGTATTTGAAGGCGACTACAGCATAACCTCTGGTACACTAACACCGGCTATCCATATATGGGATGATGAATTACCTAGCAACCAATTAAAAAATGTTGTTATTTTAGCAAACTTCGATGTTACTGAACAATCTGTAACACCCGATTTTCCGTATACTGGAACTTGGTTCGATTTAATGGATGAAACTGGTAATACATTCATAAATGTTACTAGTATAACAGCACCAATAACAATACCTGCTGGTGAATTTAGAATGTACGGAAATGCAACAACACTAAGTACAAATGAATTTAATCAACAGGAGACATTTCGTATTTTTCCAAATCCAGCAAAAGATTCATTTAAAATTAACGCATCAATATCTCAAATAGAGATTTATGATCTAACAGGAAAACGTATCAAGTCTTTTAAAGGACGTTTTTCTAGTTCAGACAGCTTTGATATTTCAGACTTAAACGAAGGCTTATATATTATTAAAGTTACAGATAACTCAGGCAACAATGAAACCACTAAACTTATTAAGCTCTGAGTAAATTATTGATAATAGCTATTTTCAATCATTTAAGGTCCGACTAATGTCGGACCTTTTTGATTTTTACCACTTTACAAAAAACAGGCATACTTAAATAGCTTTAATTATCGATAAAAAAAGTACTTACAACGAAATAGAATCATATAAATCGCGTATAGCCTTAAAAATCAATACCTTGAAGACAAGCTCATTAATTACGCACTATGAAACGATCTGTCAAACCTCCAATATTCTTTCTTTTTTTATCGTTCATATTACCTACAATTCAAACCGCCATACATGCTCAAAATTGGGTAGAAATAGATGAAAGTGAAAATTATTCAGCTCGTCATGAATGTGGTTTTGTACAGGCAGGTAACAAGTTCTTACTTTTTGGTGGACGAGAAGATTCACAAACGGTGGACATTTATGATTATACAACGAATAGTTGGACTAGAGGTGCTAGTGCTCCTTTTGAGTTCAATCATTTTCAGGCTCAAAGTTACCAAGGTTTAATTTGGGTTATTGGAGCATTTAAAACAAATGTCCCTAATCCAGAACAAAATGCCGATTACATTTATATGTATAACCCTGCCTTAGACCAATGGATACAGGGCATGGAAATTCCAGATTCTCGAAAACGAGGTTCAGCAGGCCTAGTAATCTATAACAATCAATTTTATTTAGTAGGTGGCAATATCAATGGACATAGTGGTGGTTATGTTTCCTATTTTGACAGTTACAATCCTAACACCGGTATTTGGACCGCTTTAGACAATGCACCACATGCGCGTGATCATTTTCAGGCCTGTGTATATCAAGACAAACTTTTTGCCATTGGTGGACGACTTACAGGGGGGCCAGGTGGTTTATTTGAACCTCAAGTTCCAGAAGTTGATATTTATAATTTTGAAACGCATACTTGGTCTACTTTATCAAGTAACCTCAACTTACCAACACCTAGGGCTGGTTTGGGAGTTACATTGTTTGATAATGAAATTTTCACCTTGGGAGGCGAAACAACATATAACAGGCCCAATAATGGCCAAGTAGCTTCAGTAGAATCTTTTAACCCTGAAACCAATACTTGGACAACTAGGAGTGACTTAAACTATCCCCGACACGGCTTTCAACCTATAAATTCAGGTAATGCCATATATGTTTTAGCAGGTTCTTCCGGAGGTGTACCTATTAGAAACATGGAATACTACGGGTCGGGAACACCATCTGGAACAGCTCATGTTAGTAGCGTTTTTAGTGCTAGTACTAACCAAATAGAATTTGAATATGATGAAAACTCCGAAACAATCCCCCTTCCTGTTACACTTTTAAATACAGATGGAACTACTGGCACATACATTGATCGTATTGATATTTCAGGCATGAATTACAGCTTAGGCAACAACTATACAAATTTGCTTATAAATGCAAACTCAAATTTAACCGTCACACCAATTTTCACACCAACCAATACAGATACAAGTTATGGCACTCTAACAGTAACTTACAACAATAACAGTACGCTTATAATAAACTTATTAGGCACATTAAACCCTACGCTTTCATTAAACAACTTAGAAGATTCCCATAACAGTTTAACTGTTTACCCATCCCCAACTACTGGAAAATTTGCATTCAATTTAGCCGTGTCCGAAATAAAAATATATAATTTAACAGGAGTACTAGTAAAAAGCTTTTTAGGAGAATACAAGGAGAAACATATGTTTAGCCTTTCAAAATTACCATCCGGTATTTATATAATTAGGGGAAAAACGTCTACTAACAGTGTATTTACAAGTAAACTTATCAAACAATAAAGGACATAAAAAAAGCTCCAGTAAAAACTGAAGCTTCTCGAGTAGTTGTGCGGGCGGGGAGACTCGAACTCCCACACCTTGCGGCACTAGATCCTAAGTCTAGCGTGTCTACCAATTCCACCACGCCCGCTTAAAATGATTACATAAAATCCGTAATCGGGATGCAAATATAAACAATAGTTTTAATAAACAAACCTATCTTTTATAAAAAAGTTGTCACTGTTTTGTACTTTTGGAGAAACACAATACAAATCCCCTCATTCTAGGGGTCTAAATAAACATATTACCATGAATAATATACAAGGTTACGTAACCGAAAACAAGCAACGATTTCTAAATGAATTAATAGAATTACTAAAAATCCCATCGGTTAGTGCAGATCCAGCTTTTAAGAATGATGTACTAAGAACTGCTGATGCTGTAAAATTTAGTTTAGAAAAAGCAGGTTGCGATCACGTTGAAATTTGTGAAACGGATGGCTACCCAATTGTGTATGGTGAAAAGATCATTGATAAAAACCTACCAACCATTTTAGTTTATGGTCATTATGATGTACAACCAGCCGACCCAATTGAATTATGGACTTCACCTCCATTTGAACCCGTAATTAAAGAAACAGAATTACATCCAGAAGGTGCTATTTTTGCTCGCGGTGCATGTGATGATAAAGGCCAGATGTACATGCATGTGAAAGCAATGGAGTTTATGACTTCTACAAATCAGTTGCCATGTAACGTTAAGTTCATGATTGAAGGAGAAGAAGAAGTTGGATCAGTTAACCTTTCAACCTTTGTGAAAAACAATCATGAAAAATTAAAAAATGATGTAATTCTAATTTCCGATACAGGCATGATTGCTAAAGATGTGCCTAGTATTACTACAGGATTACGCGGCTTAAGTTATGTAGAAGTAGAAGTTACAGGACCTAATCGTGATTTACACTCAGGGTTATATGGCGGTGCCGTAGCAAATCCTATTAATGTTTTAACTAAAATGATTGCCTCATTGCATGATGAAAATAACCATATTACCATTCCTGGTTTTTATGATAAAGTAGAAGAACTTTCTCAAGAAGAACGCTCTGAAATGGCAAAAGCACCTTTTTCTTTAGATGCTTATAAAAAATCTTTAGATATAAATGCTGTTTATGGTGAAGTCGGGTACTCTACTAACGAACGTAACTCTATTAGACCAACATTAGATGTTAATGGTATTTGGGGTGGCTATATTGGAGAAGGAGCCAAAACGGTTATAGCGAGTAAAGCTTTTGCAAAAATTTCAATGCGATTGGTTCCTCATCAAGAATGGGAAGAAATTACAGAACTGTTTAAAAAACATTTTGAAAGCATTGCGCCAGCAGGTGTTACAGTTGATGTTAAACCTCATCATGGCGGACAAGGTTACGTTACTCCTATTGATAGTCTAGGCTACCAAGCAGCTAGTAAAGCCTACGAGGAATCATTTGGTAAAAAACCTATACCACAACGTTCGGGGGGCAGTATTCCTATTGTTTCTTTATTTGAACAAGAACTACAAAGCAAAACAATACTAATGGGCTTTGGCTTAGATAGCGATGCCATTCACTCTCCTAACGAACACTACGGTGTTTGGAATTACTTAAAGGGTATTGAAACTATTCCATTATTCTATAAGTATTTTACAGAGCTTTCTAAATAAAATAATTCGTAACATCCGTTAAGCACTATGGCTTAACGTAATCTTTAATAAATACAGGTATCAAGAATTTTAACTAGGTTTTAATTCTTGATACTTTTTTTATAAAAAACAACTCTACATTTGTAGAATACAATAATTTATTCTATGTTTGTAGAATACCATCCTAAACACCATTAAAATGCAGTTATCAAAATCAGAAGAAGAATTAATGAATCACCTTTGGAGATTAGAACGTGCATACATGAAAGATTTACGAGATGCATATTCTAATCCCAAACCTGCTCCAACGACAATAGCTACACTTTTAAAACGCATGACAGACAAAGGGTATATTGCTTATAACACCTTAGGAAAATCTAGAGAATATTACCCGCTTGTTAAAAAGAAAGCTTATTTCTCAAAACATGTAAATGGACTAATAAAGAACTTCTTTAACGACAGTGCCTCACAGTTTGCATCATTTTTTACCAAAGAAACCAATTTATCAAAAACAGAATTAGAAGAATTGAAAAAATTAATTGATTTGGAGATTAAAAGCAAACCTGACGAATCCGAAAAATAATTTACTATTTTTTTAAAACAAACATTATGGATATCTACATTCTAAAATCTAGCGCCTGTTTAGCTGTACTGATGTTATTCTATAAGTTTGTTATAGAAAAGGAAGCCATACATCACTTTAAGCGTTTTTACTTAATTAGTGCACTTATTGTCTCCCTAATAATCCCTTTTATAACATTTACCACTTTTGTAAAAGTAGACCACGTTATAACTTCTAAGAACGCCAGCAGAATAGAACCTGTTTTACCAATTACAGATTTAGAGCATTCAATAACAATTAGTAATTATCTACCAACATTAGTCTATACTTTATATTGGTTAGGTTTACTTGTATTTGCCTCACGTTTTATTATAAACATCATTACGCTTATAAAACGAATCCGTAAAAACCCTAAGAACAAAAAAGGGAAACTCATATATGTTTTGATAACGGATTTGGTGTATCCACACACATTTTTAGAATATATTTTTTTAAATAAAACAAAATATGAAAAGGGTAATATTCCAAAGGAAGTACTCCTACACGAAGAAACACATGCCAAACAAAAACACACTTTAGACATATTATTTATCGAAACCCTTCAAGTCTTTCTCTGGTTTAATCCATTATTTTATTTAATCAAAAGAGACATCAAGCTTAATCACGAGTTTTTAGCAGACCAAGCGGTACTTAACACGGGCACCGACACAAAAACATATCAACAAATTTTATTAGCATGTTCTACTTCCAAAGACGAAGATTACAAGAAGACTAATCAATTAGCAAATGCTATTAATTATTCATTAATCAAAAAACGATTTACAATTATGAAATCAAACACAACAACCACCGTTAAATGGGTTAAAGGACTAATCATCCTTCCCATATTAGCTGTATTAATATACAGTTTCAGTACTAAAAGAGAAATTCATCAACCAAAAGAACCTGAGGTGTTAATAAATGTTATAGCACTAAAAAAACAAACTAAATTAAAACTAAAAGTAAATGGTACTATTTGTGAAACTTGCGAATTTAGCTTCAACAAAAAACAAATAGAACAATTAAAATTAGAAACCAATTCTAATAAAACCATAACTGCTTTTAAAATTAAGTTCCCTGGAAAACGAAGTACAAATATAATCGGGAAGACTTTAAATGCAGAAGCTATTACGAATTTAAGAAAAGCCCAAATAGGTGACTATGTTACTATTTTCGATCTAAAAGCAGGTGAAAATACCATTAAAACACCTATTCAAATAGAAATAATAGAGAACTTACCTCCGCCTCCGCCTGCACCACCTAAACCTGAAAACTTAAATAAACTAGACCAAGACAAAAATACCAAGACAGGATTTATGATTATCAATAATGAAAAACATTTTTATGTCTCTCAGGGTAATCAAACAAAATATTATAACCGCTGGGGTTATGAAGTTGATAAAAACGGTACAAAACTCTCACAAAACCCAACAAAAGGAAGCGATGTTATACCTGGACAAACCATATCCAATGTGTATGACAACAATCAAATAGTAAGTACATTTAAAAACAATGGAGAAGCCAATACACATAAATTCAAAACCCCACCAGAACCACCTATGCCACCAATAGTATCAAAATCGGCGTATGATTTTATGATAAGTTTGGAAAACACAGAAATCACGTATTTCTACAATAACAAACCTATTAGTTATACCAACATGCTAAAAACAGCAAAACAAGAACCTAATTTAAATATTACCTCTAAAATTGTTAATAATACAGGAACTGTCATGTTTACATCCGTTAAGTAAACTCAGAAAAATCTAATTTCACAATAACCTCACCGTTCCTAAATATTGGGATAGTGAGGTTATTCTTTTTAAAATACACCGGTAAAACTGTAACAAATCACTCCATTCAACGTTCTAATAGTCAATCAATCAAAAAAACAATCAATCATGTTAAAACAATTTTTCATTATTTGTTCTGGCTCAGATCGGAACATTCTAGAAACCTGCTCAAACGGTGAACAAAATAAATTTGCCGGCATTGGAGCTACCATATTTTTCACAGCATTAATGGCATTTATTGCTTCAAGTTATGCGCTTTATACTGTATTCGACAATTATAGTATAGCCATTGCATTTGGCTTAGTTTGGGGCTTATTAATTTTTAATCTTGACAGATTTATAGTTTCTACAATAAAAAAGAGAGACCGTAAGATAACAACATGTCTTCAAGCCACACCCCGATTAATTTTAGCAGTCATTATTGCTATTGTTATTTCTAAACCTCTAGAACTTAAAATATTTGAAAAGGAAATTAATCAAGTCCTTCTAGATAAAAAAAACAAGATGACTCTCGAAAACCAACAAGAGATATCCAAACAGTTTACCCCCGAAATAAATGACTTAAAAGAACAGATACAAACATTGGAAAACAACATTTCAGTAAAAGAGGCTGATGTAAATGCACTATACAAAATTTACATTGAAGAAGCTGAAGGGGTAACCGGTACAAAGCTACTAGGAAAAGGTCCGGTCTATCAAGAGAAGCGTGACAAACACGATGCTGAATTGGCAGATTTAAAAACACTCAAAGCAGTAAACAAAACAAAAATAGACAACCTTAATAATCAAATTATAGATCTGCAGAATAAGCAAGAAAGTAAAATTAAAAATACACAACCCATTATTAATAATAGCGATGGATTAATGGCTCGTATTAACGCATTACAAGAACTTCCATGGCTTCCCTCCTTTTTTATATTTCTCTTATTCTTAGTTATTGAAACAGCTCCTATTCTTACAAAACTATTGGCATCAAAAGGGCCATACGATTACAAATTAGAAGATGCTGAAACTACAGTTAGCACATGGGAAATTGTAAAAATAAACGAACGCCAAAACATTACAAATGCCTCTCGTATTTTAAATAAAAAAATATATTCGGATATTTATGAGGAAAACGACACCTACACCTATAAGCGCAATAAAGCCAAGGAACTGATGCGACTTCAGGCCGATGCGTTTTTTCAGCATCAGAAAGAAGCGCTATAAAATTTTATTGTAATTTTAATGCATCTTAATCAGCTAATCATGAAAGTACTATATATTATTTTAAGCCTATTTATGTCAACAACCTTATCGGCTCAAACCAAATCTAATAAACAGTTTGAGGAAGACCGAGAAGCCATTACATTACTTCTTGAAACTCAACAAAACGCTTGGAATGATTTTAATTTAGAAGGCTTTATGCAAGGATACTGGAAAAGCGATTCTTTAAAATTTTATGGCCGTAGTGGAATTACTAAAGGCTGGCAAAAAACCTTAGATAATTACAAGAAAGGTTACCCAAGCAAAGTGCAAACAGGAAAATTACAATTCACACTTAAATCGATCTCACCAATTGAAAACAATTCCTATTACGTCATGGGACAGTATCATCTGAAACGGACCATTGGTGATGCTCAAGGAGAGTTTTTAATTATTATAAAAAAAATTCAAGGAGAATGGAAAATAATTGCTGATATGTCTAGCTAGTTCAAGCGGCATCATTGGTATTAAAATGATCATACAAATCTTTACATCCAAAGCCAATAATTGATAATTGTTTCTTTTTTTGCAAGGATTCATTATGCAATTCTGCTAAAGCCCTAACACCATACTTATCAATATTGTCTAAATCTTCAATACTGATTGTAATGGATTGACGGTTATCAAAAACATTTACAAATTGACTTTTAAATTGGGAAATAGAATGTTTATCTAAGGATCCTTTAATGCTAAAGAAATTATTATAATAGGAGATAATCAAGCTCATAAACACATGGTTTTTATTTGTTAAACAATAAATTATGTGCTATTAATTAGATGGAGATTCATGTAAATATAAAACCAAATTATACATAATCACATTGTATTAGATATAATACCTTGCTTTTCTGTTTATTGTAAATTACCGTAAGTAAAAAGCGACAATATTCCCTAGGCTATTCCTTTAAATTCTTCTTATTCTGAATTTTAAGTATAACTTAACTGATTTTGGATCCATTTTCCATTTTCTGTTCAGGTTGTATTAACACCACATCTTTACCCGTACCAAGACCACCTAGAATCAAACACTCACTCATTATGTTTGCAATTTGTTTTGGCGGAAAATTTACAACAGCAATAACCTGTTTCCCTATAAGATTATCCACATCATATAAATTAGTAATTTGCGCTGATGTTTTTCGTACGCCTAAAGGTCCGAAATCAACATGCAGCTTATAAGCTGAATTTCTAACTTCTTTAAATATTTCAGCCGAGATAATTGTTCCTATGCGCATATCAACTTTAGCGAACTCTGCCCAGGTTAATTGTGTTTCTATCATTTGTATTAGTATTAAAACATGATAATTTACAAATTAAATTATCTGCATAACGAAAATAGCAAAGACCATCTTATCACTTTTATTACAAATTATCAAAATCCAATACTAAATTATCCATTATAAGAACTTAAAGTCTATTTATGCGTAATATTTATTTATTTTTATAGCACAATTTTAAATGGCTTAATTATAAATTAATGAAAGTACTCCCTTTTAAAATACCAAAACCAGAACACGATGCCTTTGTTTATCAAGCCGATTTTAAAACTGCTTTTTATGGCAAACTACATCAGCATGAAGAAATACAACTAAGTATAATATTAGAAGGTGAAGGCACTCTAATTGTTGGTGACACGGTAAATTTTTACAAAAAAAATGACATTTTGGTTTTAGACAGCCATATGCCGCATGTTTTTAAGAGCGATACTAAAGCTTCTGAAAAATCGCATATGCTTTCCTTATTCTTTACTAAGGAATCCTTTGGTGACGACTTTTTTGAGCTGGAAGAATTGCAAGAGCTTCAATTATTTTTTAAACGTTCAAAACACGGATTTAAAGTAACATCTCAAATTAAGCCCTTAAAAAAACTATTTATTGCGTTAGAACTTGCCAGTAAATTAGAACGATTTATAATACTTCTACAAATTTTAAAAACCACATCGAAAGCTAATTACGAGAGCTTATCCTCATTTATTTACGACAAAAAATACTCTGATAATGAAGGTAAACGTATGCGACACGTTTTAACGTTTACAATGAATCATTTTACGAGTAATATTACCTTAGAAGCCGTTGCTGAAGTATCAAATATGACGAAAAATGCCTTTTGCAAGTACTTTAAAAAGCGTACAAATAAAACCTATTTTCAGTTTTTAAATGAATTACGCATAGAAAATGCTTGCAGATTAATGCAAACGCAAACTGATAGTGCTATTTCAGAAATAGCCTATCAGTCAGGTTTTAACAATATATCGAATTTTAATCGTCAGTTTAAATCACTAAAAGGCAAGTCACCAAAAGCATATCGAAAAACAAGTAACTTAAACGAATAGGTTTAAGACGTTTTTTTAACGTATTTAGTAATAATAACTATTTGTTGTGCGCCAACTTTACCTTCAATAAATTCGGCGTTTTCATGATCTACACGAATGTTTCTAACAGCAGTACCTTGCTTAGCTACCATGCTAGAACCTTTTACTTTTAAGTCCTTAATTAATACAACCGAATCGCCATTTTCTAAAACAACACCATTCACATCGCGGTGAATAATTTTGTTAGCCTCATCTTCATGTTCTCCAGTCGCTCTTGCTAAAGCTAAAGCTTCATCGTCTAAATACATCATATCCAATAAATCTTTTGGCCATCCTTCGTTACGCAAACGCTGTAACATACGCCAAGCCATGATTTGAACGGCTACATGCTCACTCCACATACTGTCATTAAGACAACGCCAGTGGTTAGGATCCATTTCTACTTTCTCTTCAATTTGATCAAGACATGTTTTACAAGCCAAAACATCATTAGCTACATTTTCATTTAACGAAGGCGGAATAGTATATTGCTTTAAATCATTAGTTGAACCACATAATTCGCAGGTGTTATTACTGCGTTCTTGTATCATTTGTAATACGCTCATAGTACTTAGTATTGAAGATTAATTCTTGAATTTTATAGGCGGCAAATATAGTGTTTTTTTTTAGCCAAGTGAATTGCGTACTTTCTTAGTTAACGACTTAACAATTAACTCATAAGATTCATCAATCATTTGTGTTATTTGTTGCACACTTAAATCGCCATTAAACAAGCTAACGGTATTCCAGTGCTTTTTGTTCATATGAAAGCCTGGAATAACACTTTTATAAGTAGCACGAAGTTCTAGTGCATAATCAGGATCACATTTTACATTGATAGTTGCTTTTTCTTGTTCCCAATTTTTTAAGGATGTTAGTAAAAACATTTTATTACCTACCTTAAAAACTAAAACATCTTCATCGAATGGAAAATGTTCCGTAGCACCTTTTTTAGATAAACAATAATTTCGAAGTTCTTCAATATTCATAGTTAATTAATCTAATGCTTTCGGCTCGACAGCTTCAGGTAATTCTATCGCGGAATAATCTATTTTCCATCCAATAGTAAGCACTAAATTTTCAATAAGCGATATAGCTTCAACAGCTTCTCGTTGAGCAAGTTTATACAAACCACTTTCTGGCACTTTAGCTATTATATGTTCCTTTGCTTCTGCCTGAAGCCCCGTTAAATCGGATGCTTGAAACCTATTAAACATACCGTCTTTTTTATCGTAGTAATTTAAATTGGTTTCAATACTTAATATTTCAGGTTTCGGAAAATGCTTTAAAACAATAGTTTTACTTTCCGTGTTTGCTTCGAGTTTTACTTTGGAAAAATCAAAACCAACATGCGCTTTAGCATTAATGATTACAAGTGCTTTTTTCTTACCGCTAACGAGACTTAAAAAACGTTCTTTAACATTTTCGTAATGATAAATTTCTGCAAAATCACCCTCAACAGATATGAATTTACAAACCATTTTTATCTTATCTAATAAAATAACGGATTGGGTTTTTGTTTGCTGTTTAGCTTGTTGATGTTTAAAATAGTAAACAGCTATAAGCGCCATTAAAATTCCCATTACTAATCCGAAAAAAATATCCATAGGCTTATTTATTTAGGAGTGCAATTTACGCAATTTCATATAAAACGGGCTTACTAGGTGTGGCATCGTTTTCTATTGGTGCTATTTGAAGATTTAGAAAATACGTCCCGTCAACAACCGTGTTAGGCACAAAAATCAATTCAGTTATCGTAGCTCCCAATCGTTTACGACCTGCAGTATTCCAAAAGGCATGGTGTGCTAATAATTCTCCATTATCTTTTTCTTTATCAACACTAGGTAAGTCTATTAGCAAATGTTTCACGCCCTTTTCTCTTAAATAAATAGCAGCTTCTTCTAATAAATAAGGCGGGTTTGTATTAGAGTACTGATGGTTTAGTTTATCATTAGTATTAGGAATGGTTCTGAGTATAACGGCAGGACGTTTTTTATTCCCTAACGCATACTGAATTTGTTTTTTAGAAATAACAAAGTCATCACCCTTATTTTCTGGAGCAACCGTTATAACCTCAGCTAAAAAGAAAAACTGCTTAAGGTTTTTGTTTACCGAATGAAATTTCTCTGTTATATGCCCAACACATTCCGTATGAGTCCCATGTGCATGCGGATTAAAATGAATATCGTTAAAATTAACATCGGCACCTTCGGCAACGCTAGCAATCCAATCGCCATCGGTTACAGGCTTTATTTCAGGCGGATTTTGATACCAAGCATTAACGTTATTGTCGGAAGCGCGAAGTGGTATAGAAATATCTAATGGCTTAGAAAGATCTATTTTATATTTTTTAGAATTAGTTTCTATTGTTGCAATCATTGGTAATAATTTTCTGTTTTGGTAAAGTTATAATAAACACAAAAGGATGCATAAATACAACTTAATATTATTTAATCTACATGAAATAAATCTGCTGCAATACCATCACTTAAAAAAGCTCCTTTCGGCGTAACATGCAGGGTCTCGTCTGTAATTTTTAATAATTTATTCGCTATATGTTTGTCAGATTCTTTTAATAGGAATGCTTTAAATTCTGATCCAAAATCTTTTGCGATTTTATCCAATGACACGCCCCAAACGGTACGTAAACCAGTCATAATATATTCGTTATACCGATCTGATTTAGATAGTGTTTCAATTTCAATTGGCAAACAGTTTTCTGACAGTGAACGGATATATTTGCTGTTATTTCTAACATTCCAACCACGTTCTTTCCCGTTAAAAGAATGTGCCGAAGGCCCAATTCCTATATAGGGTTTACCTTGCCAATACGCTGTATTATTGCGACTAAAATAATCTGGTTTCCCAAAGTTAGATAATTCATAATGTACAAACCCGTGTTTACTTAGAGTTTCTACCAAGAAATGAAATTGTTGTTCAGCCAAAACATCATCAACATTTTCAATAACCCCCTTTTCAATAAAGCTAGCTAAAGCCGTTTTAGGTTCGACAGTTAATGCATAGCTAGAAATGTGTGGAATATTAAAAGCCAAAGCCATTTCAATATTTTGTTGCCATTGGGCATGTGTTGTCCCCGGAATACCGTAAATTAAATCGATAGAAATATTATCGAAATACTTAGTAGCAGTTTCTAAAGCACCTTTGGCTTCTAATGCATTATGGGCACGATTCATAAGTTTTAAATCGGACTCAAAAAAAGATTGAATTCCTATAGACAAGCGATTTATTCCAATGTTACGATAATCTTCAAAAATAGTATCCGATGCGACTTTAGCTGAGATTAAATCGTCCGGATTAGCTTCTAGTGTTATTTCGGGATTTTTGGATACTTGATAATTATCGTACACGCCGTCAATTATTAATTTAAGTTCCGTTTTATTTAGAAGACTAGGTGTACCTCCTCCAAAATATATGGTTTCAACACGTGTATTTTGAAATTCGTTTTTGCGTAATTTAAGTTCGGTAATCAAAGCCTGTATCAGCTCATCTTTCTTTTTTAATGATGTTGAAAAATGAAAATCACAGTAATGACATGCTTGTTTGCAAAACGGTATATGTATATAAATTCCGGCCATGACTTTAATTTTTTAGGCTGTATATGGGGTATTTAATTTATTAAATAGTAGAAACTATTAGGACTTTTTTACTCTATTAGCATTTTGTTTCACAAAGCTATCCCAACCAGAATAACTCTTGCCAATCTCCACACGGCCTTCATTATAAAAATGACAAACTGCTGCAGCTAACCCGTCCATAGAATCTAAATTTTTAGGTATAGTTTTTAAACCTAACATACCTTGAAGCATACGAGCAACTTGCTCTTTACTGGCATTACCGTTTCCTGTTATAGCCATTTTTATTTTTTTTGGTGCATATTCGGTTATTGGCACTTCCCTACTTAACCCTGCAGCCATTGCTACACCTTGTGCCCTACCCAATTTTAGCATACTCTGTACATTTTTTCCAAAGAAAGGTGCTTCGATAGCTATTTCATCTGGGTGATGGGTGTCAATTAATTCTATAGTACGCTCAAAAATAAGTTTCAACTTTAAATAGTGGTCATCATACTTTTTTAAATCCAATTCATTTAGTTGTAAAAAAGACATGGTTTTTCCTACAACTTTTATCAAACCAAATCCCATTATAGTTGTCCCTGGATCAATTCCTAAAATAATTTTTTCTTTTGCCATTACTCACAATAATAGCAACCACTTAACGAAATCGACACACCTACTGTTGCTGTAAATAAGTTGCCATTAAAAGATCCGAAACCTTCATAAACAGGATCAAAATCAGAACCAAAACTATAAATATAGGATGTATCTAGAAATACCGAAAGTGTTCGTGATACCGTATAATGAAATTCTAAACCAGCCATAGCATTTAAAAATGATGTATTATTCTCTGAAAAACCACTTAGCGGTTTAACCATTGAAAATCCTGGTCCTGCATGAGCTACAATACCTAAATATGGTGGTAAAAAATTAGTTACAGGCGTTAAATCGTAAACAAACTGTAAATTAATTCGCGAATAATTAATTTTAAAATAAGGCGAACTCGCATCATGATTTAAACGATTAAAAGCATAATCTAATTTAGCACCATATTGTTTTTTAAACATGCGCTGAACACCTAGCTGAATGGTTGGAAAATTAACAGTTTCACCTTCATATCCAGGCACAAAACCCGAAGAGCTCGGACTGTTTATCCCTACTGAAAACTGAGCTTTCCACCGGCTAGCTTCACTTTGAGAAAAACTATTGGTAATTATTAAAAATAAAACGACTGCCATACTTATTGGCCTTATTTGTGTAAAAGCTATGCGCATAAAAGTTAAATGTTTTAATTTGTATTATTTCCTAGAAAACGAACCGCAGCAAATTATGTTTGGAAGGATTCCTCACAAAACTAAACAATTCTTTTTTGTACTACTTAAATTGTGCTTAGTAGTTGCTGCTTTTTATTTTATATATAATAAATTAACGAGTAACCCTGACTTAGAATTTCAAGATTTCTTGCATTATCTTTCAGAAAACCGAATCTTTTCTTTTAAAACAATTGGTTTTCTATTAATTCTGAGTTGTTTAAATTGGTTTTTCGAAATATTAAAATGGCAAGTTTTAGTATCAACCTTTAAAAAAAATAGCATTCTAAAGGCCACCGAACAATGCCTAGGATCGTTAACAGCTTCTTTATTAACACCTAACCGCATTGGTGAATATGGAGCAAAAGCATTATACTATAAAGCCTCTGAACGCAAATACATTGTGTTTTTAAATACTATTACTAATGGTTTACAAATGTTTGTAACAAGCATTTTAGGTGTAATAGGTTTGTGGGCATTTGTAGCTAAGTTTAACCCTGAGTTCCATTATCATAAAAGCCTATTCTTTTTTTGTTTTATAATCCTTTCGTTCGGTATCATTGCATTACTTTTTCGTGAAAAAAAATGGTCTTTTCGTGGCTTTTCATTCGAAAAAGCAGCCTCTTATTTCAAAAAAATACCCTTAAAAACTTATAACATCGGATTTTTATTAGCTTTAATCCGATATGCTATTTTTTCGTTTCAATTTTATTTTATTTTAACGTTATTTGACAGTTCATTACCTTATTATCAGATACTTATTTGCATAACAAGCATGTATTTACTAACTTCAATTATCCCATCAATTTTTATTTTTGATGTGGTTATAAAAGGCAGCTTTGCAGTTTATTTATTTAGTTTTTTAGAGATACCTGCACTAACCGTTTTAAGTACCGTAACCCTAATGTGGCTACTAAACGTTGTTTTACCTAGTATTGTTGGTAGTGTTTATATTATAAAATTTAAACAACCTTAACTATGGTTTTTATTATTTGTATGTCTATTACCTTAGCTTACTTGTTGCTAATAGGCGTTTTCACTTACGGATTTGACAAAGTACCTGTATTCCATTTAAAGCCCATAACTCCAAAAACAAAATTCTCAATAATTGTTCCTTTTAGAGATGAAGCCAACGAATTACCACAACTTCTAAAATCAATTAAAGACCTAAATTACCCTTCTGAACTCTATGAAATTATATTAATTGATGATTTTTCTGAAGATAATTCTGTGAAAATTATTAAAACATTTATTGAAAACGGTTTAAAAAATGTCACTATATTAAAAAATGGTAATCGGAATGTTTCCCCTAAAAAAGAAGCTATTACCAAAGCCATAGCCCAGGCTAAATATGATTGGATAGTTACCACCGATGCCGATTGCCGTGTTCCTAAACAATGGCTAAATTGTTTTGATTATTTTATACAACATCAATCCTGCCGACTTATTGCGGCTCCCGTAAACTATTATGACATTGCTTCCTTTCTAGACCGGTTTCAAACCATGGATATCCTAAGCTTAATGGGCACAACTATTGGTGGCTTTGGAATTAAAGAACCTTTTTTAGCCAATGGAGCTAATTTAGTTTATCAAAAAAAGTTATTTACTGAGTTATCTGGATTTAAAGGATCGGACACTATAGCTAGTGGCGATGATGTGTTTTTACTTCAAAAAGCTGTTAAAAACAATGCAGATGATGTATTTTACTTAAAATCTATTGAAGCTACGGTTGAAACAAAACCACAACGCAATTGGAGTCAATTAGTTTCTCAACGTTTACGCTGGGCTGCCAAATCAACACACTACAAGAGTTTACTTGGCATCATCACCGGAATAATTGTTTTACTGATGAACACCCTACTCCTAGTACTTGTTCCTCTATTAGCCTTTGGCAGTATTGATACAACGGACTTCACTTATATATTAATAATTAAGTTCGGGATAGATTTTCTTTTAATATTTAAAACAAGTCGCTTTTTACAACAAGAATCGGTATTACCCACCTTTATTTCAGCTAGTTTATTTTACCCCTTTTTCTGTATATATATCGTTAGTCTATCCTTTTCAAAAAGTTACACCTGGAAAGGTCGCACCTTTAATAAATAAGGACTAAGTGTTAGAATTTAATTTTATTTCTTTAGATTTACTCTCATGTAAATTCAGAAATATTATGAAGAAACGTTGTCTAGTACTAAGCTTTTTATTTTTAGGATTATTAGGATTCTCACAACAGGAATACACCATAAACAACGAAACTCTAACCTTAGAAACAGCCATTGAAGGTAATCTTGATTTATTATGGACAATAGATGATGGTAACTACCGATATTTCGTAAAAACAGAAGACAATAGCATTCAAGAATTAGTTAACACTAAAAGTGAAACGACTAAAAAATATCAAGAAGAATATAAATCGGTTTTAAACAATTTAACTGAAGGCTACGGTGTTTCTACGGACAAAGTAAACTTAACACTACATAGCTTAGAAGAATTTTTTAATGTTTATAACGCTACAACCGATTTGGATTATAATTTTAAGCCACGAGCCAAATTACAAACACGACTAGGTGCTTTTGGAGGAATAACCAACCAACCTTTAATTGAAAATCCCAACAACACTACAGTTCCGTTTTTTGGGCTTGAATTTGAATTTTTTGAAGCTACTAATCTATCCAAACACGCATTGTTTTTTAACCTAAGACACGCTTTAGATGCTGATGACTTTAAATACACAGCCACGCAAATGGCACTTGGATACCGCTACCGTTTTATAAACAAAAAACGTTTTAATATTTACGGAAACATCAAATTAGTAACCTATGAGTTTGGTAAAGCAACCTATGTATCTAACACAGCAGAGCCAATAGAATATAAAGAATCCTTTTCTGGAATAGATGTACCATTCACGCTAGGGCTAGGTGCCGATTTCCGTGTAACAGAATCCAGTTATATCACTGTTGCATATTATGAAGTTTACGCATTATTTAGCGATAACAGTAACAACTTCCCTATTGATTTTGCTATAGGTTATAAAATTACCTTATAGTTTTTAGTTAACCTGAATAATAACAGGCAATGTAAAGGCTGTTTTAACCTGTTGACTACGTCTAATGGCTGGAAAAATAGCAGGTAGAGAATCTACGCTTTTATGCAACAACGCTTTAATATTGGGAATTTCCTGTAATGTTAAAGAATCGGCTTGAATATTTACAAGCTCTAACATACCAGCTTTTGAAATTTCAAAACTCATCAAAACCGTATCTTTAACATCTTGCTTAACCACAAGAGTGTCTTGTTGTAATTTTTCTGTAATAATTTGAGTTAAGGTACTTTGAAAGCAATTTTTCTTTTCTTCTTTAGAAGCTTGTTCATCACAACTCTCAAACATTGGATACTCATCAACCTCATTCCAATTAAAAGTGCGTAATTCTTGCTCCAAAATAACATCTGATGATGTTTTTTTAGCATCAAGAAAATTACAGGATGTAATTAGCAGACCAATTAAAAGTAAGTAAAGCTGTTTCATAGGTTGTTATGAAAGCGAAAAATACAATTTTTTTATATTTTAAGCTCCTTTCATAAATTTTTCTTCTACAGCATCTACCTATAGCGCAAAAAGCAAACAAAAAAAGTAACATTGTTTGATTATATTCGTCATATACTTAAAAAAATATGGACATCATTTTAGTCATTATCGGATTCTTATTTATGCTTATTGGTCTAGCGGGCAGCTTTTTACCCATTTTACCAGGACCGCCATTAAGTTGGATAGGCTTGTTTTTGCTATACCTAACAGATGCCATACCTAATAACTGGTATATTTTAGGAATAACATTAGTCATTGCCTTAGTGGTTTTTGCTTTAGATTATATAATTCCCGCCATGGGAACAAAGCGCTTTGGCGGAAGTAAAAAAGGCGTGATTGGCACCACAATAGGTTTACTAGTTTCTTTAATATTTCCTGTTTTTGGACCTTTAGGAATAATTATATGGCCTTTTATTGGTGCGTTTGTAGGCGAAATGATAAATAAAGCAGATTCTAAAGTTGCTGTACGTGCCGCATTTGGATCTTTTTTAGGTTTTTTAACAGGAACCTTAATGAAGTTTATTGTTACAATTGTTTACCTCGGTTTTTTTATTGTCACATTATGGGAGTATAAATCTGCCATATTCAGCTTTTAATAGCAAGTAAAAACCTCGTGATTTCCAATTCAAATATTGAAAGACCACGAGGCTAAAGTAAATGCTATTAGTTCAACAAATTTGTTAATGAGGGATTAATTTGTCGTTGATATCTCAAATATAAAACATCTGTTTTGATTTCTTCTGCGGTTAAACCGTAAACCCATTACGGTTTAACCGTAAACTCAGAAACAGCAAGGCTTTCCGGCTTAAAAAAAGTTCAAAAAATTGAAATTTTAACATTTTTAGTATACTAAACTATATAAACCCCGACTTTTTAGCTAGCGCTAATAAACTTTCGTCATTTCCATCTTGAACATCAAAAATCATTTTCAGATTTTTTTTACGCTTTTCAATGGCACTAAGTGAAATTTCAAAATGATCTTTCAAGCTTTTTGTTTTAATACCTTGTGACAATAAATACAGTATCTTTCTATCAATATCATCCAGATTAATAGAATTTGTCATTGTATTTCTAATTGTTCTACTAACAGTTCCGCTGTAAAATGGTGGTTTTGTTATAACCGCCTGAAAGGCACTAGCTAATTCTCGAGATGTTAAATCGCTTTTAATTAAAAAACCTTCAGGGTCAATATCTTTAATTATATTATGAATCCTGTAAGGTTCATTAAACATGGTAAGCATAATAATTTTACATGAAGGCATAATGCGACGTGCGTATTTTGCTAGGTCTTCACCCGAGGTAAATTCACCACAAGTTGAAGGTGGTAAACTAATATCCATAAAAAGAATATCGTAAGCTGCATTTGCCTCTACGGCTTCTTGCATAAACGCTATAGACTGATCACAATTATTTGCAATATCAATATGCAATTCTTGATTTTCTTTCTTGGTTGCAAGCAATGTATTTTGATATCCTTCAATAATTATGGGATGATCATCTGTCATTAAAATACGAATAGATTGTTTCATAATTAGGATTATTTTATTAGTTAGAATGGGATATGAATAATTATTTTAGTACCTGTTTCTTTATCAGATATAATTTTTAGATCTCCGTTAAATTCAGACACGCGATCTCGCATATTTTTAATACCTATACCTTTTTTTGATTTCGAAACATCGAAACCTAAACCATCATCAACAATTTGCAAACAGATTGTATTTTTAGATTCTGTAAAACGTATATTAACATTGGACGCCTTGGCATGTTTATATATATTTTGAAGTGATTCTTGGAGCATTCTATAAATATGAATTTTCGTTTTATTTGGAATATCTTCCCAAGGAATATCGGCATCGTTTTGTAAATTATAACGCAACCCATATGCTTTAGACTGTGTATCTACAAGTGTTTCTATAATGTCTGGATATCCAGAATTAGCTATGAAATCGGTATTTAATTCGTGAGAAACACTTCTAATATCCTCTTCAATATGTTTTAGTTCTTCAATATAACTTTCACGTGTTTTTATAGCTTGTTCCGTAGTACTTAAGTTTAAACTATCAAGACTTAATCGGGTCCCAAAAAGTCGTCCTAAAACGCCATCATGTAAATCTTGAGATATACGCTTTTTCTCATTAGTACGAGCAGCATCAATTTTATCTTGCTGTGTAAGCATTAAATTATAAATTTCTTCATTAGCCTCTTGCTGTTGCTGAATTAATTTCAACTCTTTGTTTTTAGCCCGTTGCGAAACAATAACATACAATAGCACAATTGTAAACAATAAACCTACCGACAATGCCATAAACCAAAGTCGCTCTCTTGAAATACGTTCATTTTCTAATGCAATCTGTTCGGTTTCAAATTCAATGCCTGCAAATTTATTTCTAATAGCACGCTCCTTATTTACCAAACTATCGTTTAACTTAATATAATCGTTTAAATAAGAAATTGAAGTTTTTGGTTTTTCTATTTTAGATTTTAATAGCAAGGCATTCAAAACCACATCATTTGCAATAGATTCTTTTCCTATATCATAGGCCACATTTGCAAAAAGCAAAGCAGAATCAAGCTGTTCCTCATCTAAATAAAATTCAGATGCATTTAAAGCAACAGTCATCGTGCTGTATTCATTTTGAATACTATCACTAACATGGTAAGCCTCCAAAAGTTGCGTTTTTATTTCTGTTTTACTAAACCCACCAGCTTTATGTTTTAACAAAGCATAATCACCCAATATTAAAGCATAATTGTCTAACTCTTGTTTTAAAACATCTTTTTGGTTGAATAATTCGCTATATATTTCAAGTGCTTTATCGTATTCCTTTTGCTCTTTATATATCAGAGCAATATTACTATTAGAGTATAAGGTATATAAAAAGTGATCGGCAATACGGTCACTATAAGACAAAGCTTTATAATGGTATTCAATAGCATTATCGTACAACTGAAGTTCATCCGAAGCGATAGCTACCAAGTTGTATAAAGCCCATAACCTATCTAAAACAAACTCACTTACTGGCAAGGTTTGGTAAAGCCTTATAGCTTTAAAAGCATTACTTTCACAACCTACATAATCACGTTCCTCAAATTGAATATTAGCCATAGACCGATAAGCGCTAGCCTGATCTTTAACCATATTGAGGTTTTCAAAATATTTTGAGGCATTGTAATAATAAACGTAAGAACTATCTGCTTGAAACTTTTGTGAATGATACCATCCAAGCACATTATTAATGTATGCCATGGCTACAGTATCTTGTAATTTCTCAGCCAGTTTTAAATTTTCTATATTTAAATCATAGAGAGAATCTACTGCAAACTGACGTAAATATAGAGTTGCTAGATTACGTTTCGATTTTAATATAGTAGAATCTATTTTTGTCTTATAAGAAAAAGTAATCGCCTTTTTTATATGATCTACACGCTCAGATAAATCAAACGTTTCTGTTTCAGCTAAAGATCTATAAAAAAACACGCTATCTAAATTTCTTTTTTGTGTCGCATTTTGAGCCATAGCACCTATGCTAAAGAGCAATACTAAAAGAAAAAACAGCTTTTTTATTACCATATGACATTATCATTACTACTCAAATTTAAAATTTATATTTACATGAATAGCATTGGAGTGTTTATATCTTGCAATATATAGTATAAAAGAACCCTTTTCAAAAAAGGGTTCTTTAAAAGTTATATGTGAATGTAGTTTTACCCATTTGAAGGTACATCCCTCCCCTTTTTAACGTGTCTTTTGGCTTGAAAAACATACGAAAAGTCTTCTTTTTTTGAAACCGTTTCTTCTTGAGTTGGGTTTGTTGTCTCCTTTTTTATTGTAAGACCTGTAAGTGTGATACAAAAGATTGCTGCTACTAAAGTAATTTTAAGGGTTTTCATGATATTCTGTTTAGGTTAATAATATATTTAGTTTAGTTAAAATTATTCTTATACATAGGTTATTATAGCTGTCAAATAAAACTAATTGACAACCAAAATTTGTGACTATAACCTGGGGCGTTATAGCCATTTTAAAACGTGAGGGAATTGACAATTTACTTGTCTAAAATGGATGATTAACCTTAAATAAGCTGATTTTTTGACTTAGGGACTTATAGAAGGACTACAAAGGTAATAGAATTCGCTCATAAAATACAAAAACACGTCAAAAGGTATATTTAACAAGTTTAAAGAGTACAATAATAAGTTAATTCCTACATATAATGTTAACAAATTTAACATTTACAACTCAAAAACCTCATATTGACTGAGATAATAAAAAATAACTAGCATTAACCTCTAAGTAATACATTATGAAATCACTATACAACCGTTTCACCAGTTTTATACATACCATAAAAGGCAAAATAGCTTTCTATCCATCTTTGTTTGGTGTAACTGGTTTTTGTTTTGCTATGCTTATGCTGTATCTTGAAAAAATAGGCATTTCACGAATTGTTTTTGAACACGTACCTCAACTTGTTATTAATAATGCAGACACTGCCAAAACGTTATTGAGCTTTTTAACAGGAGGTATCATATCTATTATGGTATTTAGCTTTTCCATGGTAATGGTATTACTTAATCAGGCTTCCAGTAATTTTTCACCTCGGGTATTACCTGGTTTAATTTCTAATAGAAATCACCAGTATGTTTTAGGCATCTACTTAGCAACTATACTGTATAACACCTTTACATTAGTAGGCATAAACCCTCAAGAAAATACTACGTATCAACTTCCAGGCTTTTCCGTTTTAATAGGCATAATTTTAACGGTTATATGTTTGGCTGCATTTATTTACTTTATTCATTCTATTTCGCAAGCCATACAGGTAAGCAATATATTAGATGGTATATATAAGAAAGCAAATAAACGCTTAAATTATATTTTAGAAACTGAAAATGACAGCAATATCCTGTTCCCTAATACCAATAATTGGCCTTGCTATTACAGTTCTGAAACTGGTTATTACCAAAATGTAGCCTACACAAACCTCATTAGTATTTGTGAAAAACACGATTTACAAATACATATATTACCCATTCAAGGGGTTTTTGTACTTCAAGGCGTACCTATAATTCAAGTCAATAAAGAAATTTCGGAGGATGTCTTGGATGAAATTTTATCTAATTTCAATTTCTCTAGAGGTGAATTTATTGAAGACAATTACACGCTTGCATTTAAACAGATTACAGAGATAGGAGTTAAAGCTATGTCGCCGGGTATTAATGATCCAGGAACAGCAATAAGCACTATAGATTATCTAACAGAGTTATTTGCCTTACGTCTTAAAAAAAATGACAATACGTATATTTTATCTAAAAAAAGGGAAACGCATGCCTTGATAGCTGTTACAACCGTTGACTTTGAAACACTTTTATATCAAGTAATGGTTGCTTATAGAACATACTGTAAACAAGACTTGAGTTGTATTCAGAAGTTATTTATGATGTTTAAATACTTGCTTATACAGGAATGTCAGATTCCAGAATACCACAAAGCACTTTTAGCTGAAGCTAAACTACTATATGAAGACACTCAAGAACACATTAAAAACTCCGAAGATTTAAAACGCATTGAATCACTCTACAATGGCTTAATTAAATTAGATCCTTGAAAAATTGGTATGAAATAAAAAAAGCTTCAAATTAAATTTTGAAGCTTTTTTATATATCAGTTTATTCACTATTATCTGATGTTCAGATTAAGTGAGAATATTGTAAGCCCCCCTAAACTAGTTTCTCCAGCAACACGTTGCCCCCAAATTTCAATATAATCACCAGGAGCTAACTCAACTGTACCTGAAACAACCACATTTACAACATCTGTAGGATCATCTATTCGTATAACAGAATTAGTTTCAATAAGACTATCTCCACTATACCCATTTTTTTTAATAAAAAAAGCAAAAAACTCTCCTGTTACACTTCCTCTAACAGAAAGTGCCGCGTTTACTTGAAATGTTCTTGTCTTTTTCCCCGTGTAAGTAATACGATTATCTTGAGTGGAGGTTGCTCTTAACATATTCACTGCATCTGTCTGATTGCTATTTGAATTCCCTTTTAAATTAAAAGGTGTATTGTACGCCGACTGGGGGAAACCTGTAGTTATATCTCCGGTATAATAGATATTAGCTGTTGCCACCTCATCCGACTCTAATTTAATTCCAGGACAATTTACAGTCCATGAATTATCAAAATAATAGTCTTCATAAGACCCCGATGTATAGCCTTCTATATATGTTTCACTTGCCCCACTAAAACTTACACCATCCAAAACAGCATTATCAACTGACGGATTACTACTAACATCAATTCCTATTGCAGAACCGTCAATTGTCATAAAACCACCTTGCTTTTCAATAAAATCAAAACTTCCTGTATAAGTTTCATAAGTTCCTGAGTTAGAAGCAAACCAACCAGTATTACTTAACAACAAAGTTCCAATATTGCTGTAAGTAACACCATTTGTATTTCCTGAGTACTGTACGATACTAATAAACACCATATTGTAACCACTAACAACTCCTACAGAATTAGAACTTGCTACCACTAAATCTCTAATAATTAAATTATCTCCATTACTCCCGGTTAAATTAAATATTTTCCCACCAGTATTAACAAGCGTCAAATTCTTTATAGAGCCACCTGTACTTCCTGAAAATAAATCTCCTCCACCAGTTTTAACTAATTTATCTTCATTAGTATCTATTCCTATCATATAGGCATTATTTAAATCAATACTATTTGATAAACTTACTGTTCCATTTATTTCATATAAGGTATTTGTGTCTAACTTATAAACTGTTCCGCCACCAAAGGCTAATTCAGCACTTAAATCGGAAGCCGATTTAATTAACTTATAGTTATTACGCATTTTGGAGTCTAACTTAGACCAACTATCTACTTTATAATAATAAAAAGCACTTTCTGTTGTATCATAAACGGTTAAGCCATCAACTGGATTAGCAATTGCTAAACGTTGGGTACTTGTCATTCGTGGTGTTAACATTCCTTTTGTTGTAGATTGCACATCTAACATAGCCGATTCAGTAGGTTCTAAGGTACCTATTCCTACTTGCGCATAGGTACTTGCTGAAAATAATATAAGCGTTAATAGGCGTAACGCATTCTGTTGTAATTTTTTAGTTTCCATAATTAGTATTTTAATATTTTAGTAGATTTTTGGGCACTTTCTGTAGTCACGGTAACAATATATACACCATCATTTTGATTGAAGGGTATCACTATTTTATCTTGATTTGGTAGGTTTTCTGAAACAGTTAAAATATGTTGACCTATAACGTTATGTATTGAGATTTGATTAATATTTAAATGATTGGGATTTGTAATTACTAATTGTTCCTTTCCATTGTAAAAGGTTGTTAAACTCTGAAGCTCTGTAGCCTCAACAGATAAGGTTTCTGAAGGTTGAAAAACTATAGAATACCGATCTGTATAATTACCTAGCGGTAAGTTAATATTAAAGTCTGAAGCGGTTATTTCATAAGTCTCATTCAAAACATTGTCCTTTATATAAATAGGGCCATCATAATTTTCTACAGCATCAATCATAATTTTATGACTTCCCATTTCAGAAAGTTTTAACCCTATAGGAAACTCAGAAAACTGAGAAAAACTACCCACACCTTGAATTGCATAATGTTTATTAACGGCATCTTCAATAACAAAAAACATATCATCATCTCTTGTTGCTAATTGTAACGCATCATAACCTGGGTTATAGTTTTCATCTGCCATTGAATTCGGCATAAAGCCTAATAACAATTGCCTGTGAAAACCTTCAGGATCCTCATAGCCTATTCTTATATAGGTATCTAAAGCCTCACCTTCCGATCGGTCAGCAATAAGCTCTGTAACACGTTGGGAATTATTAAATACAATTAAACCATCGCTAGTAGCATCAACAAAAAATCCTTTAGCAATAGGAACATACCTTGAAGGTGACTCAACAGATCCTGCAGCACCTACTCCTGAAATAAGTTCTAAAGGAATAGATGGAGGTGCACCACCTGTAATATTACGAATTGCATAACCTCCTAGATAATCCGATAGCATATGGGAGCTAGAACCACCATCTACCCAATAATAAATTGCATCGGTTATAGCAATATTATCGGTTAAAAACTTTACAGCATCTAAAGTAGATGGATACGGATTACCCAACAATACACTTTCACCGTTACTTATAGGAAATTGATAAGTCCCATCGTTTGGCGTACCATGAAACACATAATTCTGAACAAACGAATCGGAATTAGGACCTTTCATTGTATATCCTTCACCAGGGAATATATCGCTAGTTGGACTTATTTGCATCCAATTACTATAGCCTCCTGAACCTCTAGAATATTTATATAACCAACGTCTATTTACAGTTAAAGCAGTCGTTACCTCTCCAAATTCATCTACCTCGGAAGGCAAACCATTATATGGTGACCCCGTGTTAAAAAGTATTTGTTTAGGATCAAACGGTGCTAAATATGAATCACTACCATCAAACTTTCCGCCTTCAAGATTAAACGCACCATAGTTACTAACTGGTGACGACCAATAATCATAATGATATGGAGAACTTGCTCCATATTGATCTATTAGAAGACCTCCAGAAACTTGCGTATTTGCAGACACCCCAACATGTGTTTGAACCAATTCTGCGGAACCATTTAACCTTAAATCGCCATTCTGAAAATTAACAGAATTTTCCACAGCCAATAAAAACCCACTACTAACAGTAAGACCTTTAGCTCCTGTACCTGTAATATCGATTTCTAAGTTATAAAAGTTAGCTTGATTTTGGTTTCCAGATAAATTTAATATGGTGTTGGTAGCACTTTTAAAATAGGTTGTTCCCGATTCTGCATCGGTATCTCCGTCATTTATAAAGTTGTCATTTAAATGTAAATCACCATTTGATACATGGGTCCCACTAGAAGAATTAGTGTATTCGTTTTCAAAATACACATCCGTATCGGATGCTATTTTTAACTGACCTTTATTTACAATTTGAGAATGGGCACCATAGCCAATACCCAAAGTAAACAAAAGCAAGAGCTTTGTTTGTAGGTTCATAGGTTAAGTATTTAGTTCTTAGAGTTTGGGACTCTAAAGTTTAATTTAATAAAGAGGCATTTTTTTTAATTAGTGACTCGTTTTTTTTGTCTTATTTAAACTTGCAAAAATTAGTACTTTACAAGTAAAAATAAATTTAGATTTGGGTTTGCTTTACTTAGGGGTTTGTAAACATATGAAAAAGATACATTATTTTTAATAAAATCTCTTTTATTTACACTTTTTTTTTAGTTTTTCGTGAAATAACCCTGTAATTACTAGATAAATAGAAGAAAACAGCTACAAAAAGGAGAAAATGATATTATCTAAAAACAAAAAAGCATCCCAATCTTCTACATAAGAAAAAAGGAAAGCTTTCCATCGGTTTAACTACTTAAACCACTGATAGACTACTACATCTATCAAACAACACAACTAAACTTTATTGCTAAAAAAAGCTTCAAATTTCTTTGAAGCTTTAGCAATTTTTGCGGTCTGGACGGGACTCGAACCCGCGACCTTCGCCGTGACAGGGCGACATTCTAACCAACTGAACTACCAGACCGTTGCATTATTGCGTGCTTAAGTTTTTGTTACTTGCGTATCAGCCCTCAAGCGGGTGCAAATATAAGCAGCATTTTGAATATCACAAACATTTTTGCGAAAAAATTTCATTTTTTTTTCATTAAATAAACTTACCTCGCGCTATCATAAACGTTGTCAGCACATTATCGAAATTTTTATTTATATCAACTTCTACATAATTTATTCGATATTGTTGACATTTTAGTTTTATTGCCTCAAAATAGTCACTCACCGCTGTTTGATATGCCTCTTTTACACTATCGGCATATAAATTTATATGATCGCCGGTTTCAACATCAATAAATCGCTTTGGTGTATTATCAAAATTAAACTGTTGCTCCTTTTCTTTATCAAACACATGAAACAATACTACTTCATGTTTATTATACCTAAGATGCCTAACTGCCTCAAATAGTTTATCCGCTTCCGTTTCTGTTTGGAACATATCGGTAAAAAAGAAAATTAAAGACCGTCTGTGTATATTTTCGGCTATCTGATGTAGATATGTATAGGTATCTGTTTTTCTACCCTCAGGTTTGGACAGCACCATTTTATTTAACTGATCTAACAGCATATGATGATGCCTGTCGCTTCCTTTCTCGGGAGCATAAAAATCATAAGCATCACTATAAATACTTAAACCTACTGCATCGCGTTGCTTTTTAAGAATATGCATCAGTGCCGCAGATGCTAACGCTGAGAAAGCTATTTTATTTAAATGATCTATCCCGTAGCTCTTCAGCTCTGGATAGTGCATAGAACTACTGTTATCAATTATTAAATGACAGCGTAAATTCGTTTCGTCATCATAACGTTTTGTAAACAACTTATCTGTTTTCGCAAACAGCTTCCAATCTATATGCCGTGTACTTTCGCCTTGATTGTAAATTTTATGTTCCGCAAATTCTGCCGAAAATCCATGAAATGGACTTTTATGCATCCCTGCTACAAATCCCTCTACAACTTGTTTAGCTAGCAATTCAAGATTTTTAAACCCTCCAGCTTTATTGAGTTCGTTTTGTAAATTCATGGTTTGTATTCATTATATTTTTTCACCAATTACACATTGGCTTTAAGACACGTATTAGAACTATTTTACAACTAACCTTACATCCATTACCTTTTCTTGCGTTAAGGATAGAAACGGCATCCTTTTTTAGCTTTAAAGCTCAAAAAGATACAGTGGATAGCCTGGTGTTAGTTTGCGTCGCTAGCAAGCTAACAAACGCCCTAAATACGATAGCTCTAAACTAAAAAAGGTTTGCCATAACAGCAAACCTTTTGTCTTTTATATTTAATAGTGCGCGCCTGCATAAATTAGACAATTAAGTGGCGTCTACTAAATGTGCAATTATCTTATAAAAGCGTATCAATAGCTTCTGTATACGCACTTTTTTGAGCAACACCTACTTGGCGTCCTACAACTTCACCGTTTTGAAAAACTAAAACTGTTGGAATGTTACGTACACCATATTTTGCTGCAAATTCTTGATTTGCGTCTACATCTACCTTACCTACAACGGCTTTACCGTCATATTCTTTACTGATTTCGTCAATGATTGGTCCAACCATACGACATGGTCCACACCAAGCAGCCCAAAAATCAACCATTACAGGTTTGTCACTTTTTAATACGGTTTCCTCAAACGTTGCATCTGTTATTTCTAATGCCATAATATTTAATTTAAATTTGTTCTACTTCTTTTATATATGCAATATTAGTCAAAAATTTTGCCAAAGCTTACAACCTAACAATTTGTTTTATTTATCAGCTTATCACTTACAACTATAATGCGCTTATGGGTGTTCCCTTTTTGCTAGACTACAAAGGTCAGGCTTTCGTGCGTCGCTTCCCCGATAAAAGAATCGGGAAGCGCTCCAACAGGCAGTCAATCCTTAACACGGGGCTTACATATTACAATAGTTGCTTTAAAATATTTTCTAGTTTATTTTATAAAACACATCGTTATGCTCTAATTCATGAAGCAGTTCCTGTGTAATTTGCACCTTTTGCTTCCTGCTAGGCATGCTTAATTTTATTTGTTCTTCATTATCATAGATAATAAAATTTAGTGCGTGATCTCCAACATGACTCCTCAGTAAACTTTGAAGCGCCATAACTTTAGAATCATCTAAATCGGCTAAATTTAATTGTATAGATAGTTTTTTAGCATAGGTAGCCATGACATCATGTAGCAGCTGAAAACTATTAAACTGTATTCGTGGTTCGCCACGTACACCGGTATCCTTTTTTATCCACCCTTCACGAACAAAAACTTTAACATGCACGAAGGAGTTTTTAAGTAAGAAATGTCTGAATTTCAAGTACTCCTCTCCAAAAATACGAAACTCGAAACTCGTTGAATAATCATCAACAGTAAACATAGCCCAACCTTTACCTTGCTTACTTACGCGGTGTTGCACATCGGTAACAACACAACCAAAGGTGAGTTCTCTATTCACATAGGGTTCTAAATTTTCTAATAATGCCAATTCGGAATTACAGAAATTTTTCATTTCAATTTTAAAGTCATCCAATGGATGTCCGGAAATATAAATACCAACAACCTCTTTTTCCTGAGCTAGTTTTTCCATAGTCCCCCACTCTTCACATGGCGGTACCTCTGGTTCGGCTATTTGCACATTACTAGCTTCACCAAATAAACTTACCTGTGCGGAATTTTCATTCTCCTGATGTTTTGCACCATATTTAATGGCTTTTTCTAAAAAGGTAATACCATCGCCATCATCATGAAAATATTGTGCTCTATGGGTATTTTTAAAACCATCAAAACCACCTGCTAAGGCTAAATTTTCGAATGCTTTTTTATTAGCAGCACGCAAATCTATACGCTTCGCAAAATCGAAAATAGATTTATACGGCCCGTCTTTATCACGGTTTTTTACGATAGTCATTACCGCTCCATGTCCTACCCCTTTAATTGCTCCCATTCCAAAACGCACGGCATTATCTTGGTTTACAGAAAACTTATAGTAACTTTCATTAATATCAGGCCCAAGTACATCCAACTTCATACGTTTACACTCCTCCATAAAGAATGACACCTGTTTGATATCATTCATGTTATTCGATAACACGGCAGCCATATACTCAGCAGGGTAATGCGCTTTTAAGTAAGCCGTTTGATATGCAATCCAAGCATAACAGGTAGAGTGCGATTTATTAAAGGCATAACTGGCAAATGCTTCCCAATCCTTCCAAATTTTCTCCAGTTTTTTAGCATCGTGCCCATTGGCTTCTGCTTGCTGAATAAACTTGGGTTTCATTTTATCTAGAACGGCAATTTGCTTTTTACCCATGGCTTTACGTAAGACATCGGCTTCACCTTTGGTAAAATCTGCCAACTTCTGAGAAAGTAGCATTACCTGCTCTTGATAGACCGTAATTCCATAGGTTTCCTTTAAGTACTCTTCCATGGCAGGTAAATCGTACTCAATATCTTCTTTTCCGTGCTTACGTCTGGTAAAACTCGGAATATATTCCATTGGCCCTGGCCTATACAAGGCATTCATGGCAATTAAGTCTTCAAACACCGTAGGCTTTAACTCCTTTAAGTGTTTCTGCATACCGGGCGATTCATATTGAAAAACACCAACTGTTTCACCACGTTGGAAGAGCTCGTATGTTTGCTCGTCATCTAAAGGAAAGCTATCCGGATCTAATAAAACATCGTGTTTAGCTTTTACAATTTTAACTGTATCCTTAATTAGAGTCAACGTTTTTAAACCCAAGAAATCCATTTTAAGAAGTCCTGCGTCTTCAACAACAGAGTTATCAAATTGGGTTACATATAAATCCGAATCTTTTGCCGTTGAGACTGGTACGAACTTGGTAATATCATCTGGAGTAATAATCACACCACAAGCGTGAATTCCCGTATTTCTTACCGACCCTTCTAAAGTACGGGCTAGGTTCACTGTTTCCGCCTGTAAATCGGAACCATCAGAAATATTTAAAAGCTCGTTTACCTTTTCAAGATCTTCAGCACGAAATTTAGAACTCAATTCCTTTTCCGACATTCCAAATATCTTCCTTAATTTGGACATGTTAGGTATTAGCTTAGCTATTCTATCGGCATCAAAAAGTGGCAAATCGAGTACACGTGCGGTATCACGAATAGATGATTTGGCTGCCATCGTACCATAGGTAATAATTTGAGCCACCTGATTGGCACCATATTTATCTATTACATAATCCATAACCCGACTTCGACCTTCATCATCAAAATCAATATCAATATCGGGCATACTTACACGGTCTGGATTTAGGAAACGCTCAAAAAGTAAATCGTACTTCATAGGATCGATATTGGTAATCCATAAACAATAGGCAACAACAGACCCTGCTGCTGAACCACGCCCTGGACCTACCGAAACATCCATATTTCGTGCTTCACGAATAAAATCCTCTACAATTAAGAAATAACCTGGGTAACCCGTTTTTTCAATAACGCTCAGCTCAAAGTCTAACCGCTCAATTACCTCTTCTGAGAGTTCTTCACCATAGCGTTTTTTAGCCCCCTCATAAGTTAGGTGTCTTAAAAACGCATTCTCCCCACGCTTGCCATTATCCGTTAAATCGGCTTCATGTTTAAATTCATCAGGAATATCGAAGGCAGGAAGAAGGACATCTCTGGCCAACTCAAACGCTTCTACTTTATCAACTACTTCTTGAATATTTATAATGGCTTCCGGAACATCTTTAAAAAGTTCCTTCATAGCGTCTGAAGACTTAAAGTAGTATTCTTGGTTAGGCATTCCGTAGCGATACCCACGGCCACGACCTATAGGCGTTGCCTGTTTTTCACCATCCTTTACACATAATAAAATATCATGAGCATTAGCATCTCCTTTCTTAGCATAATAGGTGTTATTGGTTGCTACTAATTTAACATTGTGTTTTCTAGCAAAATCAATAAGCACCGGATTTACACGGTTTTCATCTTCTTGATTATGCCGCATTATTTCAACATACAAATCATCACCAAAAGTTTCTTTCCACCACAATAAGGCTTCTTCGGCTTGAGATTCACCAACGTTCAGTACCTTACTTGGCACTTCACCATAAAGGTTTCCGGTTAGTACAATTAGGTCTTCTTTATATTGTTGTATTAATTTTTTATCAATTCGTGGTAGATAATAAAATCCATCCACAAAGGCATGCGATGATAATTTAGCTAGATTATGATAACCATTTTTGTTTTTAGCAATTAAAACTATTTGGTAGCCATTATCTTTTCGCGATTTATCTGTATGATCTTCACAGACAAAAAACTCACATCCTAAAATAGGTTTAATCTCTTTATGTTTTGGTGCTTCACCTAAAGCTTCAGCTTCTTTGTTTTTTGCTTGTACACTTTTATTATGATTACTTACAGCTTTTACAAAATGAAAAGCCCCCATCATATTAGCATGATCGGTTAGCGCTACAGCAGGCATATTATGTTCGGCTGCCACAGCAACTAAATTAGGAATACTAATTGTAGACTGTAAAATAGAAAATTGTGAGTGGTTATGCAGGTGCACAAAATCGACCGCTTTTAACTCAGAAATATTCTCTTTAATCTCTTGAGCCGACAGCCCATCATCTTGAGCTTTTAAGAGGCGCTCTCTAATTTTATCACTAGCTCGTTTTAAATTAATATGTTTTAAACCTATTAATTTAATTTCTTGCGGATTAGCTTTATGGAATTGTTCAAAATAATCCGGCTCAACATCTAGTTGTTCAACGGTGTATTCTTCACGTCTCACCAATTCTAAGAAACAGCGCGTAGTGGCTTCTACATCGGCCGTAGCGTTATGCGCTTCAGAAAAAGGCTTATTAAATAGGTACTCGTGTAATTCCGTTAAAGTAGGTAGTTTAAACTTTCCATACCGCCCTCCTGGTATTTCGCATAAGTTTGCGGTATGCTCTGTACAAGTATCTAAAACAGGTAGCTCTTGAAGCTTATTAGCCATGTTTCCACGAACAAACTCAGCGCCCATAATGTTTAAATCAAACTTCACATTCTGACCAACAACAAACTTCGTTTTATTCAGAGCTTCATTAAATTTCTCTAAAACCGTTTGTAAATCAACCCCTTGCTCTTGGGCTAACTCTGTAGAAATACCATGAATTTTTTCGGCATCATAAGGAATATTAAAACCATCAGGTTTTACCAAATAATCTTCGTGCTCAATACAATTCCCCATAGCGTCGTGTAATTGCCACGCTATTTGAATACATCTTGGCCAATTATCGGTATCGGTAATTGGTGCATCCCAACGTTTTGGTAAGCCGGTTGTTTCTGTATCAAAAATTAAGTACATCTATAATTTGATTTTATGGTATTCTACTTGTTAACGGATTGCCATACAATATTGACATAAAAATACTGTAAATAGCTGATAATATGACTGTTTTTCTTTGGAAGAAAAGTTTTTAAAATTACATATTATTAATGCTTTTATAAAATGAAGTTATAAACAATTTGAAAAAAATTGGCATAAAAAAAAAACGCAGCCTAGTAGCTGCGTTTTTTTTATGATATGTTTTATACATTAAAAATTATCAAGGTAATCTGGAATACCATCACCGTCGGTATCATCGTTTGTTACATCGCCATCATTATTTACATCTTCATCACTGGTTAAAACACCATCGCCATCATCATCATTATCCAAATAGTTTGGGATACCATCACCATCTGTATCATCATCTAAAACATCACCATTAGCATTAACATCTTCAGCAATTGTATTTAAAGAATCTCCATCGTCATCAGCATCTAAATAGTTTGCAACACCATCTCCATCTGTATCATCATTTGTTACATCACCATCAGCATTCACGTCCTCATTAACTGATAGAATTCCATCTGCATCATCATCACCACAATATAAGGTATCAATAATTGCTTGAATACTACCATCGCCATCTACACAAGCAATTTGCAAGTTAACAAGTGCTTCTCTGTAAGCATTACAGTTAGCCGTGTACTCTGCTGAGGTTGTTGGTGTATTTAGGTATAAAGTTTCAGCTTGATCAACAAGCGTTTGAGCTTCCTCACAAGACATTAAGTTTGGACCAGCACCAACCGGAAGTGGTATATCAAAGAACACACCCTCACTAAAGTGCACCACTTTAAGTCCATCGTTTGAATAAGCTGAGAAATAAAACTCCCCAGAAATAATATTATTCGCAGCATCGTAGCGTGTTACCGAAATAAGCCCTTCAGCAGGGTAATCGCTAAAATCGGAATTATGCTCGTTATTTGTTGAATAACTGATATCGTCATAATCTAAAAACTCAGCGTAGCTTGTGCTTCCAATTCCCAATGGGTAATCGCCAATAGCTAAATCGGCAAGATGTAAATATATTGTTTCAAAATTATCACCACCTGTAATTAACAATTTATCAGCATCGTCAAAACGGGCATTAAAATAGGTCGCTTTCCAACGCACACCATCTTTTTTTCCTTGTACTGCAGGTGTATTAAACTCAATCTCATCGCCACAACTAAAAAGGGTTATAAAGGTTATGGCTAGGGCAACTATTTTTCTCATGATTTTGTATTTATGCAACTAATATTAGCAATCAAAAATAACATAAATAAAAATAAGAAAAAGCATTTTAGATAATTAATTAAGTTTCAAAAAAATAGCGTATATTTGCAGCCATTATTAATAATCGAGGTCGCGAACCTCACAAATTAATTATTTATGTCAGTTAAAATTAGATTACAAAGACACGGTAAAAAAGGAAAACCTTATTACTGGATTGTTGCGGCTGATGCACGCGCAAAAAGAGATGGTAAATACTTAGAGAAATTAGGTATCTACAATCCAAACACAAACCCAGCAACTATAGACTTAAACGTTGATAGTGCAGTTAAGTGGTTACAAAATGGTGCACAACCAACAGATACGGCTAAAGGTCTTTTATCTTACAAAGGTGCTATGTTAAAAAATCACCTTGCAGGTGGAGTTAGAAAAGGCGCTTTAACAGAAGAGCAAGCTGAAGCTAAATTTACTGCTTGGTTAGAAGAAAAAACAAGCAAAATTGAAGCTAAAGAACAAGGTTTAACTGCAGCGCAAGCTGACGCTAAAGCTAAAGCATTAGCAGCTGAAAAAGCTACTAATGAAGCACGTATTGCTGCCAATACACCAGCAGTAGAAGAAGTTTCTGAAGAGGCTCCAGCAGCTGAAGCAGATGCATCAAACGAAGAAGAATAAAAACATTTTTTTTTATACTTTTGAACCCAGACTTAAACGGTCTGGGTTTTTTTATACCTAATTACGATTATAAACACAGCATAAAGGTGTTTATAGTTTATATTTAAATCCATACTGCAACATCCAAACAGTTATACCATGAAAAAAGAGGCCTGTTTTTATTTAGGTAAAATAGTATCTAAATACAGTTTTAAAGGTGAGTTACTTATTAAGTTAGACACCGATGAACCTGATTTATATGAACATTTAGACGCTATGTTTATCGATTTACGTTCTAACTTAGTTCCCTTCTTTGTGGAATCATCACAGTTACATAAATCTGATTTACTACGTGTTCGTTTTGAAGATGTCGATACAGAAGCCGATGCAGATGCATTAATAAACTGTGCTATTTACCTGCCTTTGGATTTACTTCCTAAGTTAGAAGGCAATAAGTTTTATTACCACGAAATAATTGGTTTTAAAGTTACAGATACAGCGTTTGGATATGTTGGGGAGATTACTTCTGTTAACGATTCGACAGCACAAGCTTTATTTGAAATTGATCGTGACGGTACCGAAATTTTAATCCCAATGAACGATGAATTTATAGAGCAAGTTGATAAAGCAGGAAAAGAAATCACCATAAAAACACCTCCAGGATTAATTGACCTATATTTAGAAGACTAAATAAGCATATCATACTAAACACAATTTGTTTCTAAAACAGCAGCATGCATAAACCTTTCAAATTCAAACAGTTTACCATTGAACAAGATCGTTGTGCTATGAAAATAGGAACCGATGGTGTTTTATTAGGCGCATGGGCACCTATTGATGCTCATCCGTTTTCTATTTTAGATATTGGTGCTGGTACCGGAGTCTTGAGTTTGATGTTAGCACAAAGAAGTACCGCAACCGTTATTGATGCTTTAGAGATAGACGCCGAGGCATTTGAGCAGTGTGTTTCCAATTTCGAACAGTCTGACTGGGCTGATCGTTTATATTGCTATCACGCTAGTTTAATGGAATTTGCTGAAGAAATAGACGACACTTACGACCTCATCATTTCTAATCCGCCATTTTATTCCGAAGCTTATAAAACAGAGAGTGCGCAACGTGATTTGGCTCGATTTCAAGATGCCATGCCTTTTAATCATTTGCTTGACAGTGTTTCTAAACTCCTTGCTGTTACCGGAGAATTTGCTGTAATTATCCCTTTTCAAGAAGAAGCGGCATTTACAAACTTAGCTTCAAAGTACGGCCTATTTCCTTATAAAATAACCCATGTAAAAGGCCATGAGCAATCGGACATTAAACGCAGTTTAATGGCATTTAAGCGCGGTAAAACATCTTTAGAGAAGAATACACTTGTTATTGAAACAGGAAGACATCAATACACGTCAGCCTATACCGCACTTACCAAAGATTTTTATCTGAAAATGTAGTTTATTAATTGTTAACTGCAATCGTTTTCGTTATTTTTACGACTATTACTTTAAAAAAATAAACATGAAGCCAGATTTATTTGAAGCTCCTGATTACTATAACTTAGATGAGCTATTAACAGACGAGCATAAATTGGTACGTGATGCTGCCCGCGAATGGGTTAAGCGCGATGTATCACCTATTATTGAAGCGTATGCTCAGCGTGCTGAATTCCCAAAACAAATTATAAACGGACTCGCTGAAATAGGCGCTTTCGGTCCTTATATACCAGAAGCGTATGGCGGAGCTGGTTTGGATCAGATTTCATACGGACTTATCATGCAAGAAATTGAACGTGGTGATTCAGGTGTTCGCAGTACTGCATCGGTGCAATCATCTCTAGTTATGTATCCTATTTGGAAATACGGAAATGAGGAACAACGCAATAAATACCTACCTAAATTAGCTTCAGGTGAATGGATAGGTTCATTTGGATTAACAGAGCCCGATCACGGTTCTAATCCAGGTAGCATGGTAACCAACTTTAAAGATATGGGCGACCACTATCTTTTAAATGGTGCTAAGATGTGGATTTCAAATGCTCCGTTCTGTCAGGTAGCTGTTGTATGGGCAAAAAATGAAGAAGGACGTATTCATGGACTTATTGTGGAGCGTGGTATGGAAGGATTTACAACTCCAGAAACCCATAATAAATGGTCGTTACGTGCATCGGCAACAGGTGAACTTATTTTTGATAATGTGAAAGTTCCAAAAGAAAACATATTACCAAACAAATCTGGACTAGGCGCACCATTAGGTTGTTTAGATTCGGCACGTTACGGTATTGCATGGGGTGCTATTGGAGCTGCTATGGATTGTTATGATACAGCATTGCGTTATAGCAAAGAGCGTATTCAATTTGGCAAACCCATTGGACAATTTCAATTGCAACAGAAAAAACTAGCTGAAATGATAACCGAAATAACTAAAGCCCAATTATTAACATGGCGTTTAGGTGTATTACGTGATCAAGATAAGGCAACTTCCGCACAGATTTCTATGGCGAAACGTAACAACGTAGACATGGCTATTAATATTGCTCGTGAAGCTCGTCAGATGCTAGGCGGCATGGGTATTAGCGGTGAATACTCCATTATGCGTCATTCTATGAATTTAGAAAGTGTTATTACTTATGAAGGTACGCACGATATCCATTTACTGATTACCGGATTAGATATTACCGGTTTAAATGCATTCAAATAAACCCTTATTGATTTACATAAAAAAAGCGTCTGTTACAACAGACGCTTTTTTTATTACTCTTTCTCAGCTTCGTTTTTTATTTAAGCATGTAAACTAACATAATACCACCACGGTACAACAAAACTTCTCCGCTTCCATTAAAATCCCGGTAATTGGTTTCATCTACATCCACACGCTCTAAACCATCATATCCTTTATAATTAGATTGGGTTAAGCCCCCTCCAACAAATACTTCTATCCCCCAACGGTCGTTAAACCGTTTCTTATACCCAGTTGTAATACCATAAAAAGTTGCACGACCCGACTCGTATTGTCCGTGATCTTGTTTATTATATCCACTTGCTTCACTGTAATGATCGTAAACCACTAAAAAGCCAGGTTTCTGCATGGTATACATCCCGAACCCAACATGGGCTCCGAGAAAAACACCTTGGCGTTTGGCTTTAAAATAATAACGATACTCTGGAAATACTTGTATAATTTGCAAGGGATCGCCATTAAAACTATCCCAAAAAGAAGCTAATACATCTAATTGTGCACTAGAATGACTACTTATAGGTATTTCGACTCCAAAATTAGGTATCAACAATGCCGCTGTAGCAGCATTGAATTTGATTTCCGTTTGCGCTTGTCCACCCTGTATAAAAGCTAGTAAAACCGATAAAAAAAATATATGCTTTTTAGTCATTATAAACTCTACTTTTATTTAAGGTTATTTTCGAAGGCTTTTTTAGTTATGTCTTTTCGACTTATAAAATTATCACACTATTTACTTATACAGGGTTGATCTGTTAATTTATATATTTAGTCATGACTAATAAGTCTACTTCCAAAACTGATACCATGCTTTTTTGGGAACATCTGCTGAATAGCCATATCCATACCCATAGTTATAACCATAACCGTGCGCCCCTCTATGACTGATATCGTTAACAACATAGCCCATCTTGTTAATTTTATTCTGATCAACAAGTTTTTTAGAATACTCTATTAATTTCTTTTCAGTAGTTCCTGAGCGTACCACATAAACAGCGTAATCTGTTTTATTAATAAAGGTTAAGGTATCTGCTACTAATAAGGTTGGCGCCGTATCGATAATTACATAATCATACTCCTTACGTGCTTCACTTATAAATTCTTCAAAACGAGGACTAGCTAATAAAACAGCAGGCATCGGTGGAATTGCTCCCGACAGCATCATATCAAAGTTATTGGCGTTTTTATCCAAATTAATAACCCCTTCACGCCAGTTAGCATCTGGGTCACTTAAATAATTAGAAAGTCCGAATGTATCTTTAGACACGTTAATAAAAGGGTGTAACTGCGGATTTCTTAAATCTGCTCCAACTAATAGCACTCGTTTTTTAAGTTGAAAATAGGTGTCGGCTATGTTATATGAAACTGTTGTTTTACCTTCCCCTTTAACAGAAGACGTGACACTAATAACATGCCCACCTTCGTGTGCGTTACCCACTTGCATAAAGTTTAAGTTGTGTACAAGGGTTCTAAACGCTTCTTCTGCTTGTGCATTGTTTTGAATTCCTTGTGGTGCTTCTTTAGCCGATGGTATGGCAGGAATTTCTCCTAAGATTGCCATCTTTGGATTGATAGCTTCTACATCTTTTCCTGAATAAATTTTATTATCCAATAAAAACTTAACGTATAGAATTCCTATTGGAATTAGCACCCCCAAAATTAAGGCCCCTAGCAAGATTATTTGTCGCTTGGGTGCTACCGGTGTCGCATTCGTAAGTGCATAGTCGATAACCTTAACATTCGCAGAAGTTACCGCCATATTTATAGCCGCTTCTTCACGCTTTTGTAATAGTAAAAGGTATAGGTTTTCCTTAAGTAGTTGTTGCCTTTCAATGCTGCGTAAAATTAATTCTTTGTTTGGCAAGGTTTTAAAAGACTGTTGTGCATTGGCTTGCGCTTGCTGATTTTGCTTTAAGGATTGTTGTAATTGCCCCTTATAGCCTTTTAGTGAACTACTTATGTTGCTGTTTAAATCGGTAATTGTTTGCTTTAAAATTTTAACACGCGGATTACTATCACCAGCACTTGTTTTCCATTTATTATATTCTAATACGGCGTTATTATAATCGGCTACTAAATCGTTAATAGCCCCACTTGATAATCCAATATTAGCAGGTAATAATTCAAAATCATTGGCATTAGTAATACTATTTTCTAATACCTCAGCTAGCATCACTTGAGTTTCCACCTCAAAAAGCTGCTCATCTTTCATGGTACGCTTTTGCAGAACAGAAGCAGCGTCGGCTTCAAAAATACTCAGATTATTATCTTGCTTAAACACCCCTTTAGACACTTCAATAGAATCTAACTCAACCGACAGGTATTGAAAACGTTCATCAATAAAAGAGATTGTACGTTTAGAAACCTCTTGTCTATCTAAAATACCATCTTCCGTATAAACTTCGACTAAGGTATTTAACGCGGATTGGGCATAGTCTTTATCTGTAGCATTTAAGCTCAGCGTTATAATATCGGAGCTTTTACCATCTGGAGCTATTTTAATACTATTTAATAAACTCTGAGTCGTATGACTTAAATTCCTAATTCGCACATGGTAATCCGGGTTAGGTCCTGGTTGTATGGTATTATTATCCTTAGGCGCTAATACAAATGGGAATTCGGCTGTTGGTTCATTAAAATAAAATGAAGGTATTTCTAGAACCGTTCCTGTATTGGTATTAACCACTTTATATCCTGAGTCAATAATAGTAATATCGTATTCTAAACCAGCTTCTCCCCCATCAGCTTCTGCTACATAGGTTGCTACAAAAGGCGCATTAAAAACGCGCACTTCATTGACACGACCTGTTTGATAGTAAGATACTTGTAAATTAAGTTTTTCAACAACCTTACGGTTTAAACGAAAGGAATTTAAAATGGCTCTTTCATTTTCAAGGTTTACATTACCTTTACCTAAAATTTTATCGAGATCTAAGGACAGACCTGAAGCCTCTTTATCGGATAAGATTTTAACTTTTGCTGTTGTGGTATAGCTATTAGGAATGTAGCGCAAGTATAAAAATGCAGATAATGTCATTATTAATGCACTGACTAAAATCCATGGCCAATAGGTTAAGTAACGGTATACCAAACCTTGGATATCTAATTGCTCGTTTTCAGATTCTGTTTCTATTTGATTGTACATGTTATAAATCTTAACGGGTGACTAGAATGGTAACACTTAATGCAAGAGACAACACAGCTATTAATGTTGTTACACTCCCTATATATCCAGCAGTTTTAACTTTAGCATCATTAGGCTGCACTACTAAAACATCATTAGGTCTGATGGTATATTTTGGATCGTTCATCCAATCAGCCGTACGTAAATCGATATGTGTTATTAGGCGTTTGCCATCAATTTCACGAATTAATAACACATCATCTCTACGGCCGTTGATGGTTAAATCACCTGAATACCCTAAAGCCTGAGGCACGGTTAAATATTGTTCTGTAAAACTATAGGTTCCTGGCGCATTTACCTCACCCAAAACCGTTACTTTAGCATTTAATAGACGTACTGTAACCACGGGGTCGACTAAATGCCCACCTGATTCTAACAACTCATAGACAGCGGTTTCCACTTCTGTTCCTGTTAATTCTTTAACAAATACCTTTCCTAAGATTGGTAAACTGATATAGCCTTCAGGACTCACTAAATACCCTTGAAGCTTCATCATTTCTATATTATTATTTACTATTTTACCTGAAGCATCACTGAAATTGTAAGGAATAGCTGTTTCGGGGATACCAGCACTAATAACAACAGATAGGATATCATTTGGTTGGATGGTATTTTCTAGATAATTGATATCTGTTTCCTTAAAGGTATCAGCATCTTGAAAGTATAGAATTTCTTTCTTACTCACACAGCTACTTATTAGCAATACACAAACAGCCCATAAAAGGTGCTGCCATTGATTTTTTTTAATCATAATTTATGTTCTATTAACATATAATTTTAGGGAACTCCTTACTTCATTGTTTAAAAAGGAAGTAAGCATACATATTTTCTTCGCATAATACGAATAACTTATTTATTAGTCAACACCTTCAACATTAATAAAACAACAAGACAACTTGCTGTTTATGAAGCATCAAGACATACAACTTCGTAAATATTGGACAAAAATAGGAACTAATTAGAACATAGCACAGGTTATTTCTGCAAATATTCCGTTTATAATCCCTCTTCCACCTGTCGGCGAAATTAATATTCCTCAATAATTAACTTACTTAATTCCGATAAATTACAAATTTTGTTGTTTAAACGCTTATTTCTAACAATATTCCAAAAAATAATAGAGCACATACTCTAAGTAATCTTTACTAATTGCTTTTACCTCCTGTTATTAAACCACATTTTAGCCATGTATTTATACGGTACACTTTGACATCTTTCTACGTAAGTTTTTATTCAAAAACATCTCTTTTTACAATCTTATACACCAGGTATTAGGTTTAGAAACATCTGTAAACCCCAAATTATTTGACAGTTATCTAGTTACCCTGCCATCAGTGCGTTTCCTCTTATTAAAGAATATCATAATATTGATTGAAAAACAAACCCTAAACCCAACTAATAGTCAATATTTTAACAGTTTTATTAGCAATATCCAATTAGCAATAAATAGCATCGATTTCTCTTACTTTTTTCCCTTAAAGAGCTATATCTTTGCGTCTTAATCCATTTTATAAATACAATTTATTTAAACCATAACAAATTATGAAGAAGATTGCTTTATTATCGATGAGTTTGCTTTTTACGGCAGCAACATTTGCTCAAGATAGTTACAACCATTGGTCTCTTGAAGCGGGTGCTAATATGACAAGTGCTTTTAAAGGCTTTAGTAGTGATTCCTATAAAAATTCGATGAGCAAATCATTAGGAGGTGAATTTAAGGCCCGTTATATGATAAACAACAAATTCGGTTTTCAATTAGGCGGATTTTTTGGAGAAATAACAAATTCAGAAAACTCATTACCTTTTAACTCTCAATATTTTGGAGGCCAAATAGAAGCTGTTGCTAATTTAGGTAACCTATTAGGTTTTAGAGAATGGACGCAACGTTTTAACGTATTGGTTCACGCTGGTGGTGGTGTTAGTGCTTTATCACCTGACAACGACCCTAATGAATTACCTACGCCATTAATTATGGATGGTGGTACAGATTACACGCCAACTTTAGTAGCTGGTTTTACACCACAAATTCGTATTAGTAACCGTGTAGCCTTTTTTGCTGATGCGAGTGTACATGCCAACTGGAAACAAAACTATGCATGGGATATGAACTCAAATATAGGTGGCCGCTTTATTGAATCGGGCTTAGTAACTGTTTCTGCTGGTATTCAAGTCTATTTAGGAAAGCATAAAAAACATGCTGACTGGGTAGATACTGCTGTATACCAAGAAGACTTAGTTACTTTAGACAACCGTATTATGGTATTAGAGTCTCAAGTAAAAGATTTAACAAACGAGGTTGAAGAAACACGTATTATAGCTACTGAAGCAGGTCAGAAAACAACTGTTGACAAAAACAACAATGGTGTAGATGACGCTACTGAAAACTATATTGACACACGTTTAGCACAAGGTCAATCTAGTGGTGCTACAGCAAAAAGCTTATTAAACAATGGCTATGTAAATGTTTACTTTAAATTTAATAGTGCAGAACCTGAAACATATTCTTTACAATCTGTAAACTATTTAATTAAGTATATGACTGAGAACCCATCATCGGAAGCTGATTTAATTGGCTATAGTGATGAAGTTGGTGATGCTGCTTACAACAAAACTTTATCTGAGCAAAGAGCTAAGAAAGTTTATGATATTATAGTTGCTGCAGGTATCTCAGCAGATCGTTTATCTTACGAAGGTGGTGGTGTAGATAGCTCTGTAGATAAGAGTTCTTCAAATGCACGTCAGTTAGTACGTCGTGTGACATTCAAATTGAAATAACATATTTATTGCGAGCTGTGCTGTAAGGTATTGCTTGACTTTATAAAAAAAGGGACGTCTTGAAAAAGACGTCCCTTTTTATTTACTTATTATTTAATTATTGTTTCAGGATGATTTGGGTTTCGTTTTACAGAGCGATTCTTCTCTATTTCTAAAATTGTTTTAAATATTCTGTTCGAATAATTTTAAGACTATTACGCTAAGGGGTTGTGATTATAATATATTCATACACCATCCATACACTATCCATACACTATCCATACATCATCCATACACCATCCATACTCTAGCCTTTTACATGCCAAAACTATATACGAACTATCCATGGACTATATACGGACTATCTACGGCCCATCTATGGACTACCTCATTCGGTCTATTACAGGTTATTTTGCAGAATTTCAACAATTCTTGTAGCTGTCTGTCCATCCCACATAGGAATGGTTTTTGATGTTTTCCAATTACCTGCGAAAAGGGTTTGAAGAACATGTTTTATATTTTCAGGATTAGTCCCCACCAATACATTCGTACCTAAGGTAATCGTTTCAGGACGTTCCGTATTGTCACGAAGTGTTAAACAAGGTACATTTAAAATAGATGCCTCTTCGGTAATACCACCAGAGTCGGTAATAACTGCTTTGGCATTTTCTACTAGATAATTAAACTCTAAGTACCCCAATGGCTCAATCATATATAAACGCGCATGAGTCAGGTCTAAGCCCTTTAATATTTTGGCAGTTCTGGGGTGTACTGGAAAAATTAATGGTAAGTTTTCTGTATTATTAATTATTTCTAGCAACATCGCTTTTAACTGTGATGCTTTATCCACATTTGCTGGACGGTGTAGGGTTAAGACTATATAAGCTTTATTTTCTAGTTTTAAATGCGACCATACCTGAGGTCTTCGAAAGTTTGGACGTTGCTTTAGCAAGGTATCAATCATGGTATTCCCCACAAAGTGTATACGCGATTTAGTAACCCCCGCTTTAAGCAAGTTTGTATTTGCTAATTCGCTAGTAGTAAAAAACAGATCGGTAATCGCATCGGTTACCATTCTATTTATTTCTTCAGGCATGGATGTATCTCCTGAGCGTATCCCAGCTTCTACATGAGCTACTTTAACCTGTAGTTTCTTGGCTGTAATACTGCAAGCCATTGTAGAATTGACATCCCCTACTACCAAAACCAGATCGGTTGGATTGGCTAGCAGTTCTTTTTCAAAACGCATCATGATATGAGCCGTTTGTTCAGCCTGGGTTCCACCACCTGCTTCTAAATTGCTATGTGGTTCTGGAATTTCTAATTGCTCGAAAAAGCTCCCGGACATTTTCTTATCGTAATGTTGCCCGGTATGAATTAAACGAAAACCTATAGCCACCTCCTGTTTTTGCAAATCTTGAATAGCGTGAATAATAGGTGCTATTTTCATGAAGTTTGGCCTAGCTCCAGCTACAAGTGTGATGGTTTTCATTGTATAGATGTATTCGTTTATAGTCTATTTTCTAATTCCAGTACCTTTAGGTATTTGATAGATGATATATCAAACACCTGATATTTTTTAAAGTCTTTGCTTACCTAAAACGATCGTTTCGGCAAATCTTTAAACCATGAATATACAATTTCACTGGTAGGATTGAAAATAACCCATGCGGTAACTAAAATGATTTTCACATCCACTAAAAAGGACTCATTTGCTTGGTACCATTTTTCAACCTCTCCTTTAAAAGGGTATATTTTTTCCGCATAAAAAACCCATGGATCTTCACCATTGTTTTTCACTTGTGTAATTAACTCCTCTTCATCTCTAAAAATAATAGAGCCAATTCCGGTTAAGCCTGGTTTCACGTTGTAAATAACTTTCTGAACCTCTTTTGGATATGCATCAAAACTAATTTGCATTACTGGACGTGGCCCAACAACACTCATGTCGCCTTTAAAAATATTGATTAGTTGTGGTAACTCATTAATTTTGCTCTTCCTTAAAAATCCACCCATAGGCGTAATTCGTGGGTCTCTTTTGGTGGTCATAATACCACCTGACATATTAGGACTATCCTTAAGCATGGTGGCAAATTTCCAGATTAAAAATGGTTTGTTTTTATACCCCACACGTTCCTGTTTATACCAAATATAGCCTTCCCCTGTTAGTTTCAGACCAATCATAATAGGAATTAATAAGGGTGCTAGAATCAGTAATGCTATTCCTGACACTAAAATATCACAGAGTCTTTTAAATACTTGATACATAATTTACATTTTTTGGTCTAAACTTTTCCCTGTTTCGATGTGTTTAAAATCCGGGATGTGTTGTTTTAATAAATCTACTATAGCTGTTTTGTCGTAATCACCAGAATCCATTAGCTGTTGTAATTCCGCAATAGCGGCAGCAATTTTCTCTTGAGGTAATTTAGGTGCATTTTTAATAACCCCTAAACTTGAATAGGTTTCTTGATCCACCTCATCAGTATCCGTAAAGAACTCCTCGTATAATTTTTCACCAGACGTATCTGTATCGAAAAAATACACCGGATATGGGTCGGTATCTGTTGTATTTAATGCTTTTTGCTTAGCTTCTTCTTCCGACTGACATTCGATAATTGGGCGTTTCGAAGCCTTAAAGAAATCGATAGTAATATCTTTAAAGAAAGCCATTTGCTCTGCTGCTAATTTAGGAAAGAAAATTTCACCAGACTCTCCTAACATACAAGCCAACATACAAATCTGCCCACTTTCCTCCGGTGACACAAAAAAGCGTTGTACATCGGCAGGACATGAAATTGGTTGGTTTTTAAATAAGCGTTCAATATAACCTGCTAACAGAGAACCGTTAGAAAAAGCCACATTGGCAAAGCGTGCTGTTGTAATTTGCAGCTCGTTACTATAAGCCATAATAACTTCCTCCATTAACTTTTTGCTAGCTCCCATAACATTTACTGGATTAGCAGCCTTATCTGTAGACACACAAAAGAAATTGGCTGGTTTTTTTGTTACCAAAAGATCTAGAAATTCCTTAGCCTTAAACACGTTATTATCTATCATAGCCTCGATAGAATATTTATCCTTTTCACTACGTACATGCTTATGCGCTGCAAAATTGGCTACAATATCGAAAGTATCTTCGGCTAAAAACATTTTTTTAAATACCGGATCACCAAAGTTCATGGGATAGGTTTTAAAATTGTTAGGAACCGTGATATTTGCATCTGAACGTAACTGACGTGTTAACTCTGTTAGACCGTTTTCATTTGTATCTACCACATATAATTTACCCGGATTAAATTTAAGAATGGCTTTTATATACGATGAGCCAATGGTTCCTGCGCCACCAATAACCAAAACAGATTTCCCTGTAATTTTACGCGAAAGTGTTTCTTTATGATTGGTAATATCAGCTTCGAAAAGACTCTTTGATCGTTTTGTTATATGTGTATTTATAAAATGCGGTATATCTATGATGTTCATTACTTATTTATTAGTGAGTGGTGAATGGTGAATAGTGAGTTGAATGGTTATTGTTTATAGAAATCTTTAATTGTTTTTACAACCGTTTGTAATTGCTCTTGGGTAATTCCTGCTGAACTAGGAATACTAATACTACGACTGTACACCTTATTGGACACATCGGACTCCGTTATATAAGGAACCGATTTAAACATCTCTAATTGATTCATAGGCATCCAAAATGGTCTTGATTGTACGCCATTATCATTTAGATAGGCTAGAAGCTCACGCATGCGCGACGTACTAAACGTAAATAACCAACCATTGGCATCGGTTTGTTCCGGAACTTCTTGAAAGATTATATCGCCTACCCCTTTCAGTTCTGTTCGATAGAAAGCATCCATGGCTTTCTTAGCTTTTAGAATATCAGGAAACTGTTCCATTTGAGCGACACCAATAGCTGCCAGCACATTCACTAAACGGTAATTATAGCCTATTTCATCATGAATATAATCCATAGTACTTACTTTAGCCTGGGTTGTTAAATGCTTGGCTTTTTTAGCTAGAGCTTCATTATCGGTTACAATAACACCGCCCCCACCGGTAGAGATAATTTTATTTCCATTAAAACTAAACACCCCAATTTCTCCAAAGGTTCCAGCGTGTTTTTTATTGAAATTAGACCCTAAAGCTTCCGTGCTATCTTCAATAATATTTAGGTGATAAGCTTCTGCTATAGCCATTAAACGTTGCATATTACCCATATTCCCTAAAACATGAACCGGCATAATAGCTTTGATACGTTTTCCTGTTGTTGTATTATAGCAATGGATTTCCGAATTGGTTGTTTTTAGCTCGGTGTTGTTTTTTAAAAAAGATTCGAGTAAATCTAAATCCATTTGCCAATTATTGGCATCTACATCAATTAGAATTGGTTCAGCTCCGGTATATTTAATAGCATTTAACGTTGCTATAAATGTAATATTAGGCGCAATAACGTGGTCGTTTTCGGTAACCCCTAGCAATATTTGCGCTATATGGAGACCAACCGTTCCATTCATACACGCCACACCGTATTTGGCTCCAGCATATTCTGCTACCATATTCTCGAACTGGGTTACATAAGCACCAGCTGACGAAATCCAACCTGTATTTAAGCAATCTTGAACGTATTTCCATTCGTTGCCTTCTAATCTTGGAATTGATAATGGGATCATATTTTTATTTATTTTTTTTAAGAGGTTTTGCAGGAATGCCTATATAAACCCCTGGTTCAACTATGTCTTTTGTTACTATAGCCCCCATTCCAATTGTAACATTATTAGTTATGGATACACCTTGCTTTATACTTGATGCTGTCCCAAAATACACATGATTTCCGAATTCACAACTTCCACTGATATTCACATTAGGAGCAGTTGTAAAAAAATCACCAATTTGACAATCATGACCGATAGTTGTATTTAAATTTAATTGAGCGTGTTTACCTATTTTTATATCACAGGTAATAATTACACCTGCACAAATAATAGCTCCCTCTGCTAAATCTACCCACTTGGACACCACTGCGGATGGGTGAATTAAAGTCACAAATTCAATTCCTTTAGGGAGTTGACTTATTGACTTTTCACGTATTTCAGAATCTCCTATTGCGATTGAAACACAATGCTTTTCAGGATTTACTTGAGAATAAGGAAGTACTGGTTTTCCCAATATTGATTCAGGCAAATCCCCTTTTTCTATTATAAAATCTGGTTCTATAAAGCCAAGAACATCATCATACCTTCCCAAATCTGCTATTAAGCAAAGGACTTCTTTTGAAAAACCGCCTGTCCCGGATATTAAAATTTGTTTTTTCATTTTACTTTAAATTTTGATTAATAGGGGGGTGTTCAATTATAACACTATACTAGTTTTCTTATTAATTGGTTATATTCTTCTAACAAGGCAGACCACACTTTTTCTTGCTCATATCGGTTAACAATCATAGGACGGGCCTGCGTTTTTAAAGATTCCATTTGACTTTTATTTTCTAAACATTGTTGAATAGCCTTACTAATAGCCTCCTTATCTTTAACGGGAATTATTATTCCATTTTTATGATCGGTAATAATTTCATTACACCCATTAATATTTGAAACAATGGCAGGTAAACCCATAGCCCCCGCTTGCATCACCACATTTGGAAATCCTTCTCTATAACTCGGAAAGGCAAGCACATTACTTATGGCGAAAAAAGGGCGTACATCATTTTGATATCCAACCGTTATAATATTCGGATTGGCATCCATTTCATGTAAGGTTTCCGGTAACAGCGGGTCTAATTCTGTTTCAAGAGGCCCTACTAATACTAATTTAGCCTGTGTATTATTTTCTGTATCCGTAACACTTTTGAAAGCTGCTACCAATTCATTAATACCTTTATCGGCGACCAAACGTCCTACAAAGATAAATACCACATCGGTAGGTTTTATCCCCAATGACTTCCGAAGTGACTTATTGCTTTCTACACTAAAATGTTCTGGGTTAAAATGTTGGGTATTTATGCCGTTGGAACTCCCATCGGCAATAATATCTAATTTATTAGGGCTGGTAAACTTCTCTTTCAGGATAAAATCGTACAAGCCTTTTGAGTTGGGATATACTTTTGTGGCACAACTATAGGTTAGCTTTTCTACAGCATTTAGTAAAGTTCGTTTTTTACCCGTGGCTTCCATTAGTGGTAATCCTGCCACGGTATGTAACCGTAATGGCACACCTGATATTTTAGCTGCCAACATCCCTACAATACCTGCTTTAGGTGTATGGGTATGTACAATAGTTGGTTTTTCTTTTCTAAAAAATCGTATGAGTTTTATTAAAGCCTTGAGATCTTGAACAGGGGTGATTTGCCGAGTCATTTCTAACGGAAATACCTTGACATTATTAGCCTCTCCGAAAGCTTTTAAGCGCTCTCCTTCAGCAGACACAGCAGTAACATCAAAATGATCTTGCATAAAGGTTAGCTGCCCTTCCAACAGTTTCTCTAGAGAAATAGGAACTGTTGTAATGCGTATAAGTTTTGGTTTAGGCATTTAATAAATGTTTGATGTTATTTTTTACCATTCGATATTTCCCACTTGACTCTAAAGGAATATCCTGAACATAATTCAGTTTAATCTCCATTTGCTCACCAACACGATCTCTCCAATTTTTTAGAAACTTCTTCTCCACTTCCTTAGTAAAAACACTTTCATCTACACGTACGTTTATCTCCAAAGTATTCAATGAATTCTGAATTACTTGAAAATTCTTAATACCAGAAGTACCTTTGAGCGTATTAGATATATTTCCTAGGTTTACTTTCCCTGTGTCACTTGAATAGATATAATCGTCTACTCGTCCATTTATTTCGAGTACAATTGGGTTGTTATTACCACAAGAACAGGTTTTCTCAGTGTGGTCTAAGGTAATCTGATCACCAATATCATAACGAATTAAAGGTGTTCCTTCTGTAGTAAAAGACGTAACAACAAGCTTTCCTGAATTTGATGGTTGATTTTTTTCATCTAGAACCTCATAAACGCCACATTGCAATTCTAAATGTAAATGGCCCTTTTTACATTCAAAAATAAAAGGAGCACCTTCGGAAGAAGCATATTGATTATATAATTTTGTCTTAAAAAAAGTTTCAATATCATCTCGCATAGCTTTTGTGATTGTTTCCGCCGTAGGGAAAACAGCTTTGACTGTGTTTTCCGGGAAATTGTAACCATGTTCTAAACCATATTTCGCAATTTCTAAGATTGTTGATGGAAAACCAACAAGGAATTCTGGTTGAAACTTCATTAAATCTTCCACATAGTATTTCAGGTACTCATTTTTAATATGAAAGGTTGAATAATACCTCACTTTATGATAATAATCTGTTTTCCAAAAACGCTTTTTACGGATATCACGTTGCGATAATAAGTTTTTACCCGAGAACCATGCGGTATTTTTTCCTAATTCATATCCTGCACGTGATCGAAAATCGTCAAGCATAGCAAAGCGCTCTTGTATATTTGCCTGTGTACATTTTACCTCCAGAGATTTACCTGTAGTGCCCCCTGTTTTAAAAACCATAACCTTTTTATTTCCTGAGACGCTAACATCCTTAATATTTGCTCTTAGCATTTCTTTATTTACAATGGGTAGCCTTACAATATTTTCAATTTTATTAGAATTCAAAATATGTTTATGTAAATCATTATAAAATTGTGAACGGTTCTGCACATTTTCTACAAACTTCGTATATCTCTTTTCTTGAATATCAGAAAGCTCTTGACGTGTTAAAGTTCTATTCTTTAGATATAACTTCCTATATGCTTTATATTTTCCGCCATAAATCTTTTTATAGGCTAAAATATTAAAAAGGGAAACCATTAAATTCTGAACACCATTCGGTGCATGATTGTAGATTTTTTCTTTCATAAGTCTTAAAGCATAAAAACTCTTTTATTGTATTCTTTTATAATCACTTAAATACTTATTCACCATATTTTTCGTGTCATATTGTTTAACATGACTTAAAGCCAATGAAATCATTTCATTTCTCAAAGTTTTATTAGCGCTAATCTGTTTAATTTTTTCAGCAATTGCCATAGGTGATTTTGGAGGAAACAAAAATAATTCAGACGGCACGACTTCTTGAACCCCCTCTACATCAGAGCCTAAAAAAGGTTTACCTGAGGCTAATGATTCTAATGTAACTCCAGACAAACCTTCGTGATTAGTTGATAAAATATTTAAATCTACTTTATTCATTAAAGAATAAATATCATCTCTTATTCCTAAAAAGACAACTTGAGATTTGACTTCCTGTAATTCAACTTCTTCTTTAACTTTTTCCATAAACGGACCTTTCCCTGCAAAAAAAACTTTCACATTACTATCTAAAAACCTCAAAGATTTTATCAATGTTAATTGATCTTTTTGCCAACCATCAAACCTCCCCACCATCAAAATATTATAAAAATCCGAACTTAAAAAAGAATAGGACTTTTCATCTGATATAGATTTTTCCATTTCAGATAAATTTATTCCATTAGGAATAACCACTATATTATCACTTTTATGTAACCATTCTGATAAGTTCTGTTTTACTTTTTCCGTTATTGCTATTATACTAGTATAACGTGAGTAAACAAGCTTCTCTAAAGGTTTTAAAAACTTATAATTCTTCCTTTCATTATATACACTATGTTCTGTTTTAACAAGTTTTGTTTTATTAGGCAAAAAGAAAGAAGCAAACGCTAACCAGTATTGAGTTGGAAATAAATGTGCGTGTACAACATCAAATTTATGTTTACGAATAAACATAACTATAGTATAAATTTGGAACGGATTATATATTGACACACCCAAACATTTATATGGAATGTTACTTGTTTTAATTACATCCTCATTTCGTTTGAAATTGTTTTTATCAGTAGATATTAAAAGAAAAGGTTGATGTCCTTTTTCTTTCATTAAAGGCAACATGTCTGTTATCAGTTTTTCAGCACCTCCAGAACCTAAATCATTTATATAGTGTAATATTTTCATTTTTTACTGATTTTAATTCGGATATATAAATTTAATAGTATGCTTAAAGGAAAAACAATTACGTTAATAATTGTTCTTTTATTTTCTAACAAAACCCTTAAGTCTTTAGCGAAAATAGCTGAAGAACCTATATGAATAGCATTCTTTAAACGAAGAGAAGTAGATTTAATAAATTTATTGTTAGACTTTCTCGCATAAGCAAAACCTTTAGGCGATTTTTTATATTGTCTAAAAATTGTATTACTAGAACCATCAACTTGATAATCTACAACACAAAAAATGCTATTCTGGAAAACAAAAGGATTTTTATCCCCCATTTTAATATACAAAGAACCTAAAGGTACTAACTTTTCGCCTTTAAATTCTGGATACAGTTCTTCTTCTTTAAGACGTTTAGTATTTAAAACAAATTTTTTATCGCCAACAGCATTCCCATTTTTATATAAATCAAAATATGAGCCCCTTGTTAAAGATTCTGGAATAGGAAGACCTATAATTTTATCAGATTGATCTACGTTTATACCTACAATACCAGATACACTATTTTTATCAGTAAGGTTATTCCATATACTTAAAATATTTTCTACACCATCTGAAGGCATATAATCATCAGAATCTATACAAACATTAAGTTCTGTTTCTATAAGCTTGTAAGCTAAATTATGCCCCGTATGCATCCCACCATTAGACTTATAATGATATTCAATATCTATTTTAGCAACTTTCTGCCACTTTTCAACTAATACTTTAGTGTCATCTACAGACCCATCATCAATTATCATCCAAATAAAATCTTGATTGGTTTGGTTTACTAAGCTTTCATACAATCTCGGTAATAAATGGGCTCTATTGTAAGTAGGTGTAAACACCGTTATGGTTTTCATATTCATAAAATAACATTCATTAAAAAGGTAAAAGCAAATTGTAGTAATAAAATAATACCAACTTTTTTATATTGATTAACTATTAATTTTTCTTTTAATAGTGGGTACACGATAACCAAACCAATCATAAACCATGAGAGGTAAGCAAAACGGTTTGAGAAATTAGCCCGTATGACTAAAATCCAAAAAGCATTAGCTATTATATAAGTATTAAACAACCAGTAATATACCTTATCTTGATATCCCTTTTTAACGATATAATACCAACCCGCGTAAATAGCCGTACCACTATATATTAAAAAATCCCAACGAAACCCCGTACTACTAAAATTATCATCATTAATATTTCCATCCGTTAAATAACTTAAACGATCATCAAAGCCTAAAGTACCAAAAAAAGCTTCAAATACAGAGCCTCCTACCAATGATAAAGGAATGCATAACAACCAAAAAGCAATCAGTTTTTTAGGTTGATTATAAAAATTAGCTAACACAAAACCGGCTGTGGGTAATAACATGGTTTTATGAAACCATATCGCTAAAAATAACCATAAAACTTGAAACACGCGTTTATCTCTTGAGACTCCTAAAAGAAATAAAGAACCTGCAATTCCATTTCTAACCCCATTAGTACCATAAACCCAAAAAGAAAATGCAGAAATTAAAAAGATAAACCCAAAAAACCATAATTCTTTAAACCATTTCTTACAAACTACATACAAGGGAACAACATAAAGACTAGCACATAAAAAAAAGAACATATGCACACTCATAATATAGGAACAAGCTTTCATGAAATAATGAAACAACAAGTCTCTGGTAGATGTTATTTCAGCCCCATAACTATAGTTTTCAAAGTGATGAGCATACGTAGCGGTATCTCCAAAATAACGTCCGCTAATAGGGCGAAACCCCATATAAATCAATATAAAAACTAAAATAACAACACCTAAACCTTGAAACCTATTTCCTGATGGTAATTTAGAGTTTAACGCATCCCCCATTATTATTAATATAATAAGGAGTAACATATAATGATAAAGCGGTGTATAAAACGCTATTGGAATCCAATCAAACATAATTATCGTTTCAAGTCTTTAAATAGCTTATTCCAAACATGCATTACTTCAGGGGCACTAAACTGCTTTACCTCTTGTGCGGCCTGTTGCCCTAAACGCAATCTTCTATTGTCATCTATTAAAAGCTCTTCTAGAGTTGCAGCAAATCTTTCAATATCATTATAGGGTGATAACACACCTGTCACAGTATCTTCAACAATATGTCGTGGTCCATTAGGACAATCATAAGACACAATTGCCATTTGTGCAGCTTGGGCTTCCAATAATACCATTGGGAAACACTCCGTTGCAGAGGTCATGGCATATACCGAGGCAGTATTCATTTTATGTTTCAAATCTCTTGTGGCACCCATCAGGTTAATATTAGGAACTTGCAAATCTACTATTAAATTATTTAATGCTTTACTAAGCTCCTCATCACCATCGCCATATATTTCAACCTTCCAATCAGGAAATTGCAAGGCTATTTTATGCCAAGCTTTTATAAGATGATCAAATTGTTTCACTGCAGCTATTCTTCCTGCCGAAATGATAATTTTTTCTTTTGTACAAGGTTCCTTTTGTAATGGTAATTGTATAAAATTAGGGATAACCGCTATATTATCAAAAGGGTAATAGGCGGTTTCACTTGCATTTAAAACCACTGCACAATCATAGCGCCCAAATAATTTAAAAAGCTGATATTTTAACTTTCCAACAAAACCTATAGGTGCTTTTAATGTGACCCCAGACGAATGAAACTCCTTCACTTTTGGAATTTGCTTTTCTATAAAAGGCAAAAAATATTGTTCTGGAGTATAATTTACTGATATGACAACATCGGGTTGTAAAGCTTTTATGAAGTGTTTTAACCTTCTATAATGTGTAAAGCTTTTCTTTAAATTAATAGGGTGAAAATAACTTTTTGATCGTTCGTAGTTAATTTTTAAATCAACATGATTTAATTTTTCATGTAACGGGTACACATACGAATTACCCTTATGTTCACTAGTACATAAGGTAACTTCATAATTAAATTCCTGAATTAAATAATTAATTTTATCACTTAATATTTTCTCAATTCCCCCATGCAGGTAGGATTGATTATTTAGGTATAGTATTTTCAATGTCCAAGCTTTTAAATAATTCATCCCATTGTTTTACAATAGTTTCGGGTAAATAACGTTTCACATTCTTTTTGGCTAGTTGTCCCATTTCGCTTCTTAAAGCATCATTATCAATAAGAGTACAAATTGTATCAGCCAATTCCTTTACATCTTGCTTTTCTACTAAAAACCCATCAACGCCATCTTTTATAATATCCGAAGGACCATAATTACAATTAAAACTCACACAAGGCACACCACATGCCATAGCTTCTGTTAGTACCATTCCAAAACCTTCAAAACGCGAACTCATTACATAAATAGAACTATCTAAATACTTATCTTTTATATGCTTTTCTGGTGGATAATAAGAAACATTTATAGACTTTAATAAACTCGTATCCAAAAAAGTAGTATTAGCATAACCGTATAACTCAAGCCCCCAATCTGGGTGCTTCTCAAAAACCTGAGACCACGCCTTAACCAATAAATCTTGGCCTTTTTGATAAGAAATCTTCCCTACACATATAACCTTTTTAGAATCTAACGTTGAGCTAGCTTCAGGATAAAAAGACAAGGGGTTAGATATAACTTGTATATGCTTTAACCCCTGCCACTCTTTTATATTTCCATTAGTCAAAACAATAAATTTAGAAAACCTACTTGCTAAACTTTCCATTAAGCGCCATTTTAAACGGACTAAGGTCTTTTTTAAAAATGAAAATTCAGCTTTCATCTCTATTTCTTTTGAGACATGACGCTCATAGATAACAGGCACTTTTTTTCCTAAAATTACAGGCGTAAAAAAGGCTTTCAATCCATCATCACAAACCGAAATAACATCGGGTTGCACAGTATCAACCACGCTTTTTAAACCCTTACAATACTGCTTTATATATTGATACGCATTACCTTTAACAGGGATACTTAACATAATAATCTTATCCGAAAACGTATAAAAGGGATCAAGATGATTATCATTTAAGGACAAAATAGTCACATCATAATGATAATGCTCCGCTAAATAAGAGGCTTTTATAGACAGCACACGCTCTAAGCCACCTGCACCGTTAATACCGTTTGTAATGTAAAGTAGTTTCATTATATGGGTTTACCGTTTATCGAATAACATAGTCTATATAAAACTTCAACATCATTAAAACAACTATGATTTTTAATTGATAGGGTTTCTTTATAGGTGTTGATATAAATTTTCACAAAATTCTAATCTAATAATGCATACACATGATCAAGTGTGCTCTGCTTATTCAAATTCTTTTTCTTTTTTAAGTTTTCAATCAATGTTAATTTAAAATGCTCATCTGCTATAAGACGTTCAATAGAATTAGAAAGCGTAACAGCATCCATATCTACAATCAACCCTGTTTGTTCATTATCCAACAAACCATAAGCTGTAGGAAAATTTGTAGTAACAATTGGTTTGTTTAATAAACTCGCCTCAATAATTGTACGTCCTAGACCTTCAAAACTTGAAGTTTGTACATATACATCACAAGCTTTTATATAAGGATAAGGATTGTCCTTATGACCTAACAAAATAAAAGTATCTTCTAGCTTATGTGCTTCAATAGATTTTTCTAAATTTTTACGATCAGGCCCCTCTCCTATTATATACCATTTAAAAACAACGCCTTTATCTTTCAAATGCTTCGCGGTTTCAATAGCCAAACCAAAAGCTTTCTGTTCAGCTAATCGCCCTACAGAAACAATATTAGTTATAGAGAGGTCAAAGCCTATAGCCTCAGGATAATCTGCTCTTTCAATAACATCATTTTCATCAATAATATTTACTATAGACATTAATTTATCAGTAGCAATATACTTAGACATTGAATCTCTAACAAAATCGGAAACTCCTATAACTTTATTAAACTCACTATAAATGGCCTTATCATATTTAAATTGATAACCTGCTTTATCATAATCTATATTAATCCAAGCATATTTATTCTTGGCCTTAATTTTAGTTCCTGTAAAATAGGTTGCAAAACCTTGACCCCAAGCAATTGCAACATCATACGTCTCACTATAAGCCGGTATTTCTTTTCTAAAAGATTTCCAAAAAAGTTGAGCGGCATGTGCTTTAGTCTCTATTTTTTTATTTAAAAAAAACTTAAGCTTACCCATAAGAGAATAACTTAAATTTAAACTTTTGTAATTAATATTTTCTGGAATAAATTGCTCAAACTCACCACCCTTATTTATAACTAACAAATCAATGTCGTATTTATTTCTATCTAAATTTTGTAACAAACTCAATAAACTCCTTTCAGCACCTCCACAATGCATAGATTCCACAAAAAATACTACTTTTTTCATCTTTTCTTTCTTTTCTTTAATTATTGATTATGCTTTAAGACTATTCTTCAAAAATTGCTTCGAATGCTCAATTGCGCGAGAAACTAAAGCTGTTTTTACTTTATAATTTATAGTTCGCTTATAATTAAAAGCCTCAAAATCACTAATTAACTTATCATCCAAATCAAATAATCCTAATACATCACGCATACGTGTATTAATTTTTTCAGTACGATTTACAACAACAAATTGTTGCTCAAAAATAATTGAAAAGGCAACAGAATGAAATGAATTCGTAATGTTAAACTGAGATTGTGATACTAATGACAAAAATTGTTCTGGTCCATGTAACCAAAAATTCTTATCGGCATAATCTATATTATTATTAACAGTATAAATATCCCAACCTTCGGTCGCTTTCAAAAAAAGTGCTATTTTTTTAACCAATGGATTAGAATCAAAATCATACACAAAAATAAACTTACGGTCTATTGGACTTACAAACGTATCTAACCAATAAGCCTTAGATAGCAAAAACACAGGGTCTAAAACCTGTACAGCCCTATCTATCCCTAAGTCATTTAATATACCAACACCCGAGCTTTCTCGTACGCCTATAGCATCTAATCGCGACACATTAGATTGCACCAAGGGTTTTACATCCTTGTCTAACTCATCAATAGCAAAAGAGGCAGCATAGGACATTTTAACTTTGTTGTCAGGAACAAAATTTAAATAAAAAGCAGGGTCTTTTCCATTCTGAAAAAATGAATTCCAAATCTGATCACTACCGCATATAAATACGTCTGCCTCGGGAAGGTTTTTCTTCAGTTCTTCGTTATTTTCATAACGTGTATTACCAGTAGGGATATAACGATCTGCAAAAACATCAAACACCTTTTTACGTTTCAAATCTCTTAATCGTTTTGGCAACTTCGCTAAAAGATAAAGCTGCTTTAATATAGGTTTATCAAAGCGCGGACTTACAGACCACAGTTTAAAATGCTGTGACAAATACGGAGGTTTATAATGAATCGTCTCCGCTTCAAATCCAAGTGAATTTAAATATTTTAGAAGTGCATATTCTTGTAAAGACGCACCATGATTATATACCTCGTGACAGGTGATTGTTTTTATTTTTTTATTCGCCATAATATTTCTTTTTCTTTCTCATTCATAACAAATAAATAGATGAGTATAAAATAAATAGACCCAAACAATATTATTTGTGAACATAGATTACCCCAGGTATTAATTTCCCATTTACTTTTAATCCATAAGAAAATAATACTTGTAGGTAAAATCACCATTACTGGCCTTAAAATAACTTTACTCAAAAAGTTTATTAAACGGAATCCAAATATTTTACTATAGTACCAAGACATCAACAAACTATTAAACACAAGTGCTATAAACAAAGGGTATATAACCCCTCTAAAATGATAATTAGGCACTAATAAAACAGCTATACTGACAGCTATACTGACAGTTACGAATCCGACCAATGACCGAAATCTATTCTTTTTTTTTGCTTCTAAAATAGAGTTACCAAACGCCTGAAGCAAAGGTAAGGTCATAGCTAACATTACGAGAATTGCAATCTCCCAAGAATCTTCATAAGTATCTCCTACCCATAAACTAATAAATTCTTTCCCAAATACAAAAAAACCTGATAGAATCAAAAATAACAGGTAGCCATTTAATCGACCAACTTTTTGAATTGCTATATTATAATCTGTTGAAGTATTTCTATTAACACTCATTTGTGTTGCTTTAGGTAATAATAAGGTATTTATAGCTCCCGCAAAAGCACCATAATAGCCACCTAACATAATACCTACACCAAAAACAGCAACTGCAATAGTATTTTCAGACACACCTAACACCATCTGTCCTGCATTCCATTGTAAACGCATTACAATAGCTGCTAAAAAAATCCAAACAGAATAAGCAAATATATCTTTAACAAGTGGTGTACTCCATTGATGCATTTTCACTCGTAACTTAAGTGTTTTTACTACATAAAAAATAGTGATTAAAATAACGATCACATTAAGTATTGTATCAATCCAAACCAATGTTAAAGCATAAGGATAGTAAAATAAAAAAGAAACCACTAAAAGTGTACGACTTATATACTTTATAATTTTTAAAACTCTTGGAAACACAAACTGTTGATGAGCGTTACAAACGGCAGTAAAAGCACCACCAGGCAGAGTTATAGCTAAATTAAAAATCAAAATAATAAACATCCTCTTAGCTTCTATAATTTGATAAGAAGTTAATGAATCCTTAAATATCTCTGAAAGCTGAAAATAAATAACTGAGCCTATTCCAATTATAATCAAAGAAATAACACCATAAATTAAAAAGGTAATTGCTAAAAAATTTTCTTCACCTTTAGCATCTCCTTCTGCACGATATTTAGATACATAACGTATTATCGCATTATTCAACCCTAAATCTAAAATACTCAAATACCCTATAATAGAACCTAATAAGGTATACAACCCATACTCACTGTCACCTAAACTTTTTATTATATAAGGAGTTAATAAAAGTCCAACAACATTAGTTAAACCTATATTAGCATAAGATAAAATAGCTCCTTTTTTTAATTGGCTCATTAACTATCAGTGTGTAAGTAATTATTAATTATATATAAAACCATTTAGCTTATTGTTCTCTTTTAAACTAGCTCCCTATTTCAGAATATTGAAAGCCTATATTAGTCATTTTATTACCTTCTAACACTTTCCTTCCATCAAAAACAAAAGCTGGCTTAATTACAGATTGATATATTTTTTCCCAATCGTAGCCTTTAAATTCATCCCATTCAGTTAATATAGCTATTGCATGTGCATTTTGACAAGCAGTATAAGGCTCATTTACGACTGTTAACAACTTCCTGTTCTCTTCAGGGCTTCGTGTATTTAAATAATCTAAATCTGCATAAATTCTCTCCTCACTTACTTTGGGGTCATACACCACAATTTCTGCCTTTTCATTCAATAATGCATCGGCAACGTAGATTGCAGCAGATTCACGAGTATCATTGGTGTCTTTTTTAAATGCCCACCCAAAAAATGTTATTTTTTTACCTGAAACAGTATTATACAATTTAGTGATGATATTTTCAGAAAAACGATTCTTTTGATGATCATTCATAATAATTACTTGCTCCCAATAATCAGCTACTTCATTTAAACCATATGATTTAGCTATATAAACTAAGTTTAAAATATCCTTTTGAAAACACGACCCTCCAAATCCTACAGATGCTTTTAGGAATTTAGAACCTATTCGACTATCCATACCAATAGCTTTTGAAACTTCATTGACATCGGCACCAGTAACTTCACACAGTTCTGAAATAGCATTGATTGATGATACTCTTTGAGCGAGAAATGCATTAGCTACTAATTTTGATAATTCGGAAGACCAGACATTAGTGGTTAATATTCTGTCACGCTCAACCCATGAAGCATAAATATCAACTAAAGCATTTATTGCTATTTTTCCTTCCTCACTTTCTTCACCACCAATTAGAACGCGATCAGGGTTTAATAGATCCTGTACTGCTGTTCCTTCTGCTAGAAACTCTGGGTTAGACAATATCTGATACTGAACACCATTACCAGTGTTATCTAAAATATCTTTGATGGCCTTTGCTGTTCTTACCGGAAGTGTAGACTTCTCCACAACAATTTTATCAGCGGTAGCAACTTTAGCTATTTGTCTTGCACAAAGCTCTATATATTTTAAATCTGCCGCCATTCCAGCACCTTTACCGTATGTTTTTGTTGGGGTATTTACAGAAATAAAAATCATTTCGGATTCATCAATTGCTTTCTCAATCTCTGTACTAAAAAACAAATTTCGTCCTCTTGACTCTTGAATAACATCACTTAAACCTGGTTCATAAATTGGTAGGTTATTTAAGTCCGTATCATTCCATGCGGCAATTCGTTCTTTATTTAGATCTACAACAGTAACTTTTATATGGGGATTTTTTAATGCTAACATAGCCATTGTTGGTCCTCCAACATAGCCAGCTCCGATACAGCAAATACTTTTTATTTTCATTATTTATTATAAAATATTATGTCTTTAGCTATTTTTAAAATAACTATAAGTATTAATATACCTTTTGATTATTTTAAATTCTCCCAATACCAATCTACAGCTTCTTCAATACCGTTATTGATGGTATGGGATGGTTGGTAGTCTAGTAGTTTTTTTGCTTTTTCAACCGATGCTAAAGAATGTGGTATATCGCCTTGACGGTTTGGTCCATGCACAATATTCACTTCAGCAATTTTAGCATCGTGTTTGGATAGGTATTTTTTTAGTAGATCGGTAAGTTGTACTAAGGTTGTACGATCGCCTACTGCTGTGTTATACACTTGGTTTAAGGCTTTTTTATTTGTTGTTGTGATAGCACGTAAGTTCATTTGTACGACATTATCAATATAAGTGAAATCACGTGAAAACGTACCATCACCATTTATAACAGGGCTTTGGTGATTCATAAATTGTTTCACAAATAATGGAATAACAGCTGCATAAGCCCCATTGGGATCTTGACGTCTACCAAAAACGTTGAAATACCTTAAACCTATGGTATTTAAGCCGTAGGTTGTAAAAAAATTATCGGCATAAAGTTCATTTACATATTTAGTAATAGCATAAGGCGATAAAGGTTTTCCTATAGTCTCCTCGACCTTTGGTAAGGCCTCATGATCGCCATAGGTAGATGAGCTTGCTGCATATACGAAACGTTTTACATGGGCATCTCGTGCTGCAACTAACATATTTAAAAAACCTCCTACATTAACATCGTTACTTGTAATGGGATCGGCAATAGAACGTGGCACCGAACCTAATGCTGCTTGGTGCAGGACAAAATCTTGAGCTTTACAGGCTTTTTGACATGTTTCTAAATCCCGAATATCCCCTTCAATTAGCTTAAAATTACTAAGCTTTAAAAATGGTGCTATGTTATGATGGTGTCCTGTAGCAAAATTATCTAAACAGGTTACTTGTGCGTTTAGGTTTAAAAGTGTTTCACATAAATTGGAACCGATGAAACCAGCACCACCTGTGACTAATACATTTTTGTTTTCTAAAATTTTAAAAGGGGCTAAATTCATTTGAATTTTAATTGACTGAAATTAATTTATTGAAGGGATTGTACTATTAACATCTTATATTTTATAAAGTTGGAAGCACAAAGCTATACCTATTTTTATCACGTTTAACCATAAATGGGATACCTAATAAGATTATACATACTGGTAACATAATCATAAATGCCATATTGATTGGCAAACTGTTGCATAGGTAAGCTATAACTGAAACCGTTATGGTATAGCAAGCCACAAGTAGGGTTGCTCTTATATGCGACAAACCTAAATCTAATAAGCGGTGATGTATGTGACTTCTGTCTGCCCTAAATGGACTTTGCTTTTTACGAATACGTACACAGAAAACCCGTAAGGTATCGAACAATGGGTATGACAACAAGGCTAGCACTAATACCGGGGCATTTTTGAATACTAAATACTCCTGTTCAACTGTGCTTAAGCCCAAGTAGATTACGACTTGATATGCTAGGACGAACCCAACTACCATGGAACCCGTGTCTCCTAAGAATATTTTTCTTCTACGTGAGAAGTTATGCACTAAAAACCCAACCAAAGCTCCTACTAAAGAAAAGGACAGCAGGCAATAAAAGAAGTTATTACTAAAATAGAACGCCACTCCCATAAACCCTGAGACTAGCACACCAACCACACCTGCTAGACCATCAATACCATCAATTAGGTTGTAGGCATTGATAATAATAACGATAACAAATGCTGAAAACATAAGACCTACCGTAGTGGGCAACTCATAAATACCAAATAAGCCACCAAAGGATTTGATATAGATATTGGTTCCTATAACTGCTATAAGCGATATTATAACTTGGAAGAATAATTTTTTACGTGCGGAAATATTCATTATATCGTCGGACACTCCCACTAATAACAGTAAAAGCACGAGAATATTAAATATCAATAAATCGATTATTTGATTGAAATTAGCAAATAACACCGCTGAGATATTAGCTGTTAATAATAAACCCGTAAATACGCCAATCCCTCCTAAGGTCGGTACGATTCCTTTATGAGACGTGCGTTCGTTTGTTTCTGCCGTTAAATTTTTAACCTTACTAATGGTTATGATTTTGGGCATAACGATTAGTGTTGTAACTAATGAAAAGACCAAGGTAAAAATTGCCGCAATGAATTTAAACCCGGATAGGAAGGCTGATAACTCAGCATGATTTGAAGGTATGGTGTCCAAAATATTATTTTTTTATTTTTAAAATTATACTACTGCAATTGCTATTATTTGTTGCTATAGTTAATTTAAGGACAATTACGCACTCTAGGGGCAGTGTTTAACTGGGAATGTTTTTTGTTTTACTAAAAAACGCCTTAACTTATTATTATACTCATTTACTCTACTCTAACACTTTAACCTGCATCATTATTAATAACAATTCCTGTTGCTAGTTACAACAACAAGCGATTAAACTGCTTTTTTACCCCATGTGATTCCATACTTATATGTCTCACATAGTTTTACACACACAATTAGACACTATTATAAGCACCCAACACCTAAAGATATGGGAACTAAATAGCAGTACTATTTATGTTTTATATTTTTGAATTTGTAAACCTCTAAGCTCTATACCGAACGGCTGAACTTACGACAGAAACTTACGTAAAGGGGGTTTAAAATTACAATTACATCTCTAAAACAGGGATATAAAAGGTGCTATTAATTTATTTGCAATTTTACAACAAATCCCACTGATGACAAAACAACCCCGTTGATATTTTTGATTGTTTTTAAATTAATCTGCCTTTATTTTCAAATTCAAAATCATGTTATTTAACTCGTTTTATTGGTGACTTTTTTTCAACTTCATTGTTAACATACTTAGCCTACTTGGTACTTTATCTAAATGTTCCATTTCAATTCTTTAACCTCATTTGGTTTCCGTTATTGAACTACTTATTACTGCGCCTAACCTATTTAAAATTATTTACGCAATAGGGGAATTCGGACCATCCTCTTTTTACCACTTTAAATACTGCGTTTTGTTCACGTAGAACAAAACAAGGTATAGCTACTAAGTATTTTAACAAAACATTAAGACTCTTAGTCGCTGCAAAAATAACAACTTTGATAGGAATTGACTAATTATCAGGCTGTTATTTTTAGGTTATCTTTAAATTAAGGAATCCATTTTAACATATATTTAGTTGTTTTATCCTACTCCGAACAACTCGTTTAGATAAAAAAAAGTGCTTTAAAAACAGCTTACATTCCTAGAATTTTTGACTACATTTACCCTATGTTATCCAGTAAAAACCGTTTAGACCGCGCCTATAAGCAAGCGAAGACCATCACTTTTGATGCCTCTAGCAAGTTTATCCTCTTTAGTGATTGCCACAGAGGCGACACAAGTTTCGCTGATGATTTTGCGAATAATGCCAATACTTATTTTCATGCGTTGAAGCATTATTACGCCGAGGGTTTTAACTATATAGAATTGGGAGATGGTGATGAATTGTGGGAGCACCGCTATTTTAAAACTATTTTTGACGCCCACAAACATGTTTATCTTTTAATGCAGTCGTTTTTTAAAAACAACCGCTTGCATTTACTTTATGGTAATCACGACATGGTATACAAGGATCCGAAATTTGTAGCAAAAACACTATCTAGCTACTACGACCCTATAACTGGAAAAGAAGAAGCTTTGTTTCCGAATATTAAAATACACGAAGCCATCCTATTAAAAAACACTGACAGCAACCAAGAGCTATTTCTTACTCACGGCCATCAAGCCGATTGGTGGAACTATAGTTGCTGGAAATTAAGTCGGTTTTTAGTTCGCGTATTATGGAAACCTTTAAACGTTATAGGGATTTCAAACCCGACTAGCGCCACCAAAAATAGATTGGAATTATTACGTATTGAAAAGCGTATAAAAAACTGGATAGTTAGTAAAAACAACCTACTAACCATTGTTGGTCACACACATAGACCTCGATTTCCAAAACCTCATGAAATTCCGTTTTTTAATGATGGTTGTTGTGTGTTTCCGAGAAGTATTACGGGGATTGAAATTGAAAACAATGCCATCTCATTAATTAAATGGCAAATAGCCACTACAGAAAATGGCACTTTAAAAGTGGTTCGAGTATTATTAGAAGGCCCTACAAAATTATCGGATTACAAACAGACAAATTAACCCCTTCTACTTAAGACCCCAAGTGACTAAGTTCTTATTCTTCAGGCGCTAATTCTATCTGCAACCCTTCTAATTCGGGTGTTATTTGAATCTGACAACCTAATCGGGAATTATCTTTTACAAAGAAAGCCTCAGAAAGCATAGCTTCTTCATCGTCTTGCATTTCTGGAAGATCGGTATCACTTAACACATAACACTGGCAACTAGCACACATAGCCATCCCGCCACAGATACCAATGGTTCCTTCAGGAGCTAATTCGTAACTACGAACAACTTCCATAAGGTTCATTGCCATATCGGTAGGTGCTTCAACTGTATGTGAAACACCGTCCCTATCTATAATTGTAATATTTACATCTTGTTCCATAGTAGCTTTCCGGTTTATGGCTAGTCAATAGCTTTTACAACAGCTTTAGGCGCTTCTTTTCGTGATCCATCAAAACCATCAACACCAGCTACAGTTGTATATTTAAGTACGTAGCGTTTTCCTGGATTAATAATCTTGTAAGCTGCCTGACACATGAGTGTTGCTTCATGGAAACCGCATAGAATTAATTTTAATTTACCAGGATAGGTATTAACATCACCAATAGCGAATATACCTGGAATATTTGTTTGATAATCTAAAGCGTTATTTACTTTAATGGCATTCTTTTCGATTTCCAGTCCCCAATTAGCAATTGGCCCTAACTTAGGCGACAAACCAAAAAGTGGAATGAAATAATCGCAAGGAATTTCCATTTCTTTTTTGATATGAGCTGCTTGTGAAACTACAACCCCTTGTACTTTATTATGCCCTACAATACCTGTAACCTCAGCAGGGGTAATTAGATTTATTTTGCCTTGATTTTTAAGTTCTTGAACTTTTTCAACCGAGTCTAAATGCCCTCTAAACTCTGTTCGTCTGTGAATAAGTGTTACTTGGCTAGCCACATCACTTAAGAAGATACTCCAATCTAATGCTGAATCGCCACCACCAGCAATAACCACTTTTTTATTGCGATAAACCTCAGGATCTTTAATCATGTATTCCACCCCTTTATCTTCAAAATCGGCAATGTTGTGAATAGGTGGTTTACGCGGCTCAAAACTACCCAGTCCTCCAGCGATAGCCACTACAGGTGCTTGGTGTTTGGTTCCTTTATTGGTTGTTACAATAAAACTCCCATCCTCTTGTTTTTCGATGGTTTCTGCACGTTCACCAAGCGTAAAACCAGGCTCGAACTGCTTGCATTGCTCCAGAAGTTTTTCTGTTAAATCGCCCGCCATAATCTCAGGATATGCGGGAATATCATAAATTGGTTTTTTAGGGTACAGCTCGGTGCATTGCCCACCTGCTTGCGGCAAAGCATCGATTAGATGGCATTTTAATTTTAATAAACCTGCTTCAAAAACGGTGAACAATCCGGTTGGCCCAGCGCCAATAATAAGTATATCTGTTTGTATCATAATGCGACCCAGAAAATGGGATACTTCTTTTTATTTGACTTCTTATTTACTTGCAAAGAACATATAAATACCTGTAAATTTATATGATATTTATCAGTTTGCGTGAAGGATTGAGCTTCTGTTTGAGCGCCGCGAAGCGTGCGAGTAGCGAAAGCCTGACCCTTGTGGTCACGCCCTAAATCTCGATATTAACAACTTGCTCTATTTGTGGTGCATACTTTTTAATAGTCATTTCCACACCCGATTTCAAGGTCATTTGATTCACACTACACCCAACACAGGCGCCTTGCAACTGCACCTTTACCAGGTTACCACCTTCGATTGCTATTAGTGAAATATCGCCACCATCGCTTTGTAAAAACGGACGGATTTCGGCAAGTGCTTTTTCAACATTTAATGTGAGTTCTTCTGTGGTCATAACCTATTTTTTTACTGCTGAACATCCAGCCATAGTTGTAATTTTAATTGCCTCGGTAGGTGGTAAATCGTCATTACGTTTTACAACTTCTTCCACAACATTCTGTGTTAATTTTTGGAATGCTTTCTCCAAAGGCGTATCGGTTTGCATAGCGGCAGGACGTCCTAAATCGCCAGCTTCACGGATACTTTGAACAATTGGAATTTCACCCAAGAAACGCACATCTAAATCGGTTGCTAAGTTGCGAGCACCTTCTTGTCCAAAGATATAATATTTATTGTTTGGCAACTCATCAGGTGTAAAGTAAGCCATGTTTTCGGCAATACCTAAAACTGGCACATTAATACTTTCTTGCTGAAACATTGCCACACCTTTTTTAGCATCGGCAAGGGCTACGTTTTGTGGTGTACTTACCACAACTGCTCCTGTAATTGGCAGGGACTGCATGATACTTAAATGGATATCGCCCGTTCCTGGAGGTAAATCGATTAACATAAAATCTAATTCGCCCCAATGCGCATCAAAAATCATTTGATTTAATGCTTTTGCTGCCATTGGCCCACGCCAAACTACTGCTTGATCAGGTTTTGTAAAGAAACCAATAGATAGTATTTTAACCCCATAATTTTCAACAGGTTTCATTTTTGATTTCCCATCGATTGTAACTGCTAGAGGGCGTTCGTTTACTACATCGAACATAATTGGCACAGAAGGTCCGTAAATATCGGCATCTAATATTCCTACTTTAAACCCCATTTTGGACAAGGTTACCGCTAAATTAGCGGTTACTGTAGATTTCCCTACACCTCCTTTTCCTGAAGCTACGGCAATAATATTTTTAATACCCGGAATGGCTTTTCCTTTGATTTCGTTTTTAGGTTTTGCTGCGGCTTCAACTTTTACATTAACTGTAATTTTAGCTTTTTCATAAACCTTATCATGGATGGTTTTTAATATTTCAACCTCTGTTTTCTTCTTAGCTTGAAGGCTTGGATTGCTTATTGTAATATCTACAATAACCTCATCTCCAAAAGTCATAATATTTTTAACCGCACCGCTTTCTACCATATTCTGACCTTCACCAGGAACAGAAATGCTTTGTAAAGCGTTTAATATATCTTGTTTATTTAATTTCATTTGATGTATTTTGCAAAATAAAATAGCTAAAACACTTATAATCAACACGTTTAAGCCTTTTTTATTCAGAATTATTCTAAACTACAAATATACAGTGAAATGTTTAGAATTTGAAATGCTTTAAATGAAATGATTGCAGGAATTTAGCCATCGTTTTTTTATTGAATGCATTTGATGATTACCTACTAGCTATTGATTTAGGCATCATTAGAAACATAATGGTCTAACTCCTGAGATGGATCCCAGTAAATAGCTTGTAAATTTTGAATTTGATTATCCTTAACAACGACACCTTCACTTTCTAAAAGCTGCTGCATTAAATTAGTGCCTTGAAAATGGTGTTTACCCGTTAGTAAGCCCTTTCTGTTTACCACCCGATGAGCTGGCACATTTTTATCATGTGAACCATTCATAGCGTAACCTACCATGCGTGCGCTTCGTGCAGCACCTAGATATTTTGCTATAGCACCGTAGCTTGTAACACGTCCGTAAGGAATTTGTTGTGCTACTTGGTAGACCTTTTGATAGAACGTTAAGGTTTCTGGTTTCACATAAAATCTTTTAACATATTCACTAAGGTAATAATAGCCACTAAGCCCGTAATTATACCTATTAAATAATTCATACTCTTTTGGGAAGCAATTTTGCGGTCTTTAATTTTATCGAAAAAATGCATGTATAAATACAAAGCACCAAAAGCGCCGAGTGTTGAACCTGCAACAAAAGATGCAATACCGAAATTGCTAAACTTTAAAATACCAAAGGAAGCTATGGTAATAGCCACGTAGGCCTGAAAAGGTATTGGGAAAAAGTTAATAGTAGACAAAAACATCCCGTGAAAAAAGCGTTTTGTTTTACTTCGTGAATCGACGTCCTTTTTTTTCTTTTCATTTCCTTTAGCTATAAACAAGAAATAAATACTCAGAATAGCGAAAATGACTAATGCCACAATTCGTAACACATCAATCACCCCTGGATGATTACTTAAGTAGCGTGCGAAAATAGTAGCCAATAGGGCTTGAAAAATAATTATAAAGCAGGCACCTAAAGAGAACATAACCCCTCTAGTATTGCCTTCTTTTAAACTAATTTTTGCCGCTGTGATATTAATTAATCCCGGTGGTAATGTAGCCAAAAAGGTTGCTATAAAGCCTAGAATGAAAACAAGTGCAATATTCACTAATCTTTGATTTTGAATTGAATATACGTAATTGCTTTGTCTTGTTCTAAATATTGTCCTTCATAATACGTTTGAATACTCGTTACATCTTCAGGGCTTCCTTCTTGCTTGTACACATTATGATTAGCGTATAACACTTCGTGACCAGCACCATGTAACAACCCTAAGGTATAACCATGCATAAATTCGCTATCCGTTTTTAAATTAACAACACCATCTTTTTTAAGCACCGTTTTGTAGCGTTCTAAAAAAGCGGCATTAGTCATACGATGCTTTGTACGCTTGTATTTAATTTGTGGGTCTGGGAAAGTTATCCAAATTTCATCCACTTCTCCTGCAGCAAATGCATGATCGATTAATTCAATTTGCGTTCTTAAAAATCCTACATTAGGCATATTTTCCTCTAAAGCTGTTTTAGCACCACGCCAAAAGCGGGCACCTTTAATATCGACACCTATGAAATTTTTATTTGGATATTTTTGTGCCATTGCCGTAGTATACTCTCCTTTACCACAGCCAAGTTCTAAAACTATAGGATTATCGTTTTTAAAAAAATCACGATTCCAATTACCTGTTAACGGAAACTCTTTATTAACGAGCTCTTCTCGAGTTGGTTGCACCACATTCTTGAAGGTTTCATTTTCGTTAAAACGTCTTAATTTATTTTTACTTCCCAATTTTCTTTAATGATTTAAAAAAGTTTTGGTAAAATTACGGAAATATGTGGAAGCGCATATATGCTTACCTTTGTTTTTAATGGTTGACAGAAAACATATTTTAGTAGCGCCTTTAAATTGGGGACTTGGTCATGCCACCAGATGCATCCCCATTATAAAAGCTTTACAAGCCGAGAATTTTACACCTATCCTAGCTAGTGATGGGGCTGCGCTTGCGTTGTTAAAAAATGAATTCCCGAATCTGACCTGTCTAGAATTACCCTCTTACAATATTAAATACGCTAAAAAAGGCGCTTTTTTCAAATTGAAATTACTGAAAGACACTCCTAAAATTTTAAAGAATAAATATGCTGAGAAAGCTGCTACCGATAAAATTTTAGCCGATTACGCTATAACTGGTATTATTTCAGACAACCGTTTTGGGGTTTACTCAGATAAAGTTCCCTCGGTTTTTATTACCCACCAGTTGCAAGTATTAAGTGGAAACACCACTAAAATAAGCACTAAACTCCATAATAATATAATTCGGAAGTTTGATGTGTGTTGGGTACCAGACCGTCCGGACACACTAAATTTAAGCGGTAAATTAGGACATATACCAAATGCTAGTTCTCATATAAAATACATAGGTCCTTTAAGCAGGTTTGAGAAAAAGGCTGAAAAACACATGTATGATATTTTAATTATTTTGTCGGGTCCCGAACCACAACGCTCCCTTTTAGAAACGAAATTACGCCAAGAATTAGCAACCTACAAAGGACGAATTTTAATGGTTAGAGGTGTGATAGATGGCCCTATAACAAAAGTCGTTTCCGAAAACTTTACGATATACAACTATCTAACAAGCGAACGCTTGGAAACAGCTTTAAATACGAGTGCATTGGTAATTTCACGTTCGGGTTACACAACGGTGATGGATTTAGCTAAGCTAAACAAAAAAGCTTTTTTTATTCCCACACCTGGACAGTTTGAACAGCGTTATTTAGCCCAACGCCTTCATGAAAACGGTATGATTCCGTATTGCAAACAAGCCGATTTTACTTTAGACAAGCTAGATACCGTTTCAAATTTTAGTGGTTTACAAACTTGTGATTACCCGGTAGATTTTAAAGCATTATTTAGCCTTTTCCATACTAAATGAGAACTCACTACCGACTTCCGGTTCACTCTCAATATAAATATGTTCGTCGTGTGCTTCAATAATATGTTTTACAATAGACAAGCCTAAGCCAGAGCCTCCCTCTTTTCTAGAACCACTTTTATCAACTCGGAAAAAGCGTTCGAAAATTCTAGATAGATGCTCTTCCGCAATACCTTCGCCGTTATCGGTAACTCTTACAATTACCTTATTCTTAATTAAATTTTCAATTCCAACTTCGGTAGTACCTTTACTCCGACCGTACTTAATAGAATTAACTACCAAATTTGTCACCACTTGCTCGATACGTTCTCTATCGGCATAAACCATAACAGGTTCTGTGTAATTCCTATCAAAAATTAAAGATATTTTTTTCTTAGCGGCTTTCATTTCAAGCAAATCAAAAACATTTTTAATCAGCTCTAGAATATCAAATTCTTCTTTTTTAAGACTTAAATCCCCTACTTCCAACTTGGTAATCATATCCAAGTCCTTAACAATATATATTAAACGCTCAACACCTTTATTGGCACGATCTAAATAGCGATCTCTTATATTTTTATCCTCAATAGCACCATCTAGCAAGGTTAGAATATATCCTTGAACTGTGAACAACGGTGTTTTCAATTCATGAGATACATTTCCTAAAAACTCTTTTCGGTACTCTTCACGAACTTTTAAGGTTTCAATTTCCAGTTTCTTGTCTTTGGCGTACTTATCTATTTCTTTAGTAAGTGTCGCCATATCAGTTGTAATAGGCTGTTTGGTTAATGATGCCGATTCTAACAGGGTTAAATCGTCGTAGATTTTTTTAACACGTCTGTAGATGAATCGTTCCACCCGGTATTGAATAATACTAAAGGTAAATGCACCAAATATAAGTGCAAATGGGAATATCCACCAGGTCCACGCATTTAGGACATACAAAAAAACACTCAAAAGGAGTGTTAAAAGTATGGTAGTAAACAGCGATGTTTTAATCGCGAATTTATACGTTTTTTTTAGTTTCTGCATTTATTCGACAAACTTATAGCCAACACCTTTAACCGTTTTAAAGGAATCGTCACCAATTTTCTCGCGTAGTTTTCTAATATGAACATCAATTGTACGTCCACCAACTACAACTTCATTACCCCAAACCTTATCTAAAATATCTTCTCTTTTAAATACTTTACCTGGCTTAGAAGCTAATAAAGATAGTAATTCAAATTCTTTTCTAGGTAAAACGAGTTCTTTATCATCTAAAATAACCTTATACTCATCTCTATTGATGGTTAGGTTCCCTATTTTAACAATGGTATCACTAGAGGCATCTTCTTTAAAACGACGTAATAAGGATTTCACTTTACTAATTAAAACCTTTGGCTTAATAGGTTTAGTTATATAATCGTCTGCTCCGGCATCAAAACCAGCTACTTGAGAATAATCTTCACCACGTGCCGTAAGGAAGGTTATAATGGTTTCGCTTAAGTCGGGTTCTTTACGTAATAACTCACAAGCTTCGATACCATCCATTTCTGGCATCATCACATCCATTATAATCAAATGAGGTTTTACTTTTTTAGCTTTTTTAACAGCTTTAATGCCATTTTCAGCTGTAAAAATCTCATACCCCTCTGATGATAAATTATAACCAACTATTTCTAAAATATCTGGTTCATCATCAACTAATAGTATCTTAATATCTTGTTTCTTCATAGAGAGTTAATATTTCAAAAACGCAAAGATAAAATTTATAAACTAGTGAAAACGTCATCCGCTTTATTAATAACATTATGGTAACGTTTAAATTAAAAGTCCGTAACACCAAAATCATGGTTGAACTCGATTGTTTTGGCAGGCTATTTGCTATTATTTTTGTATTTTATAACCACTATTTCATTTAAAAATGACAAACAAAACATACTATCTTATTATTTTTTTAATGCTTTTTGGTTTACAGCTTGGCTTTTCACAATCGGTATCGGATGTACCTGACACTAAACAAGAAAGCGAAACAAAACTCGCTATATACCCAAACCCAGTAAGCGATGGCAAGCTATATGTTGTTACTTCAAATAATTTTGCCAAACAGGTAGCTATCTATACCGTTTTAGGAAAAAAAATACTATCAACAACCTTTATGGGCAAGATTTTAGACATATCAAAAATAAAGCCAGGGATTTACATTATTAAGGTTACAGAAAACAACATTAGCGCCACTAGAAAGCTGATTGTTAAATAAGTATTACCTACATTAACTAATTGTAAAAAAACAACTTATCTGTTATATTTTTTAGATAAAAGGTGAAATCTCCGTATATTCGCGTCAAAATTCCTTTTAAATTAAATAACGAATTATGAAAAAACTTTACTTTTTATTTTTAACGTTCATTGGTATAGCTACCTACGGCCAAAACTTGGTTGTTAATGGAAGCTTTGAAAATTGGACAGCTGGAGCACCTGATGGTTATACTACAGTAGATTTTAGCACCACTGATTTAACAGAAAACACTAATGCAGCATATGTATCAGAAGGCACTAAATCTGCAAGTGTAAATGTATTGACACAATCTCAAGGAAACACAGACATCAAACAAACTGTAGCCTTAACAGGTGGCGTAACTTACACAATGAGTTTAGATGTATATGCAACTAATAACGAAGCAAGAGCTCGTATTTTTAATGGAGATAATTACAATCCTTCTCAATATTCTGATCCAGACATTTTAAATACATGGCAAACAATTAGTTTTGAGTACACGCCAGATAGTAATGAAGACTTCGATTTTGGAATCCGTTTTTACGACATTAGCGGTAATTGGGTAAGTGGATCTTTATTTTACATAGATAACTTTAGCATTACAGCTACTGCTGTTAACCCTAACATTGCTATTACTGCTCCTGCAGATGGTTCAACAATTCCAACTACTGATGTTGATGTAGAATTAAATGTAGCTAACTTTAATGTAGCTGCTTCAGGTGGCGACGGTTATATTCAGTATTCTGTAGATGGTGGAACAACAACTGACAAATTTGACACAACAGCTATTAGCTTAACAGGTTTAGCTGAAGGTTCTCATACAGTAAATGTAGAATTAGTTGATAACAGTGGACAGCCACTTGCAACTCCTGCAACAGCTACAACAACGTTTACCGTTTCTACAATTTCTCAAGTAGCAACAATTTCAGATTTAAGAGCCGGTACTCTTAACTCATTTTACCAACTAACAGGTGAAGCTGTTATTTCTTACATTGTTACAGATAACACTAGAAACCAAAAATATATTCAAGATGCTACAGGTGGTATTTTAATTGATGATAATGCAGGCGTATTATCAACAGCTTTTAGTATTGGTGATGGTCTTACAGGCTTACAAGGTGAATTAACTGAATATGCAGGTGTACTTCAATTTATACCTTCTGCAAACCTTGCTTCAGCTTCTTCTTCTTCAAACGTAATTACACCACAAGAAATTACTGCTGCAGAATTTACAGCTAATGCTGAAGATTACGAAAGTGAATTAATTAAAATAACAAACGTTACATTTCAAGACACAGGTGTTTTTGAAGACAACACTAGCTACGATGCTGTAAACGGTGGAAGTACTGTTGTAGCTCGTGTAACTTTTGGTGACGAAAACTTAATAGGTGCAACTATTCCAACTACAACATCTTATATTATTGGTTTAGGTTCTCAGTTTTACACTGACTACCAAATATTCCCAAGATATGTAACAGATGTTGAAGGTGCTACACTTTCAGTTGATAAATTTAACAGTACATCTTTTAGCGTTTATCCAAACCCAGTTTCTAATGGTGTGCTACATATTTCTAGCCAATCTAACGAAGCTATTTCGGTTGCGGTTTACGATGTTTTAGGGAAGCAAGTTTTAGCTAAAACAATTTCAAACAATACACTTAATGTTGCTGGATTAAATGCCGGATTATACATTGTGAAAATAACTCAAAATGGTCAAGCAATCACTAAGAAAGTTGTGATTAAATAATTACCCATTTTTATAATTTTAAAAGCGCTACCATTTGGTGGCGCTTTTTTATTTTACATACTTTTGCATTATGATAAATCCGGTAGACATATTTTCAATAGACAGCCCCGAAGCTTTTAATAAAATGGCTTTAGAGGTGTTTAAATTTCAATTTGAAAACAATTCTGTATACCGATCGTTCTGCGATTTACTGTATAAAAACCCTAGTGACATTCATAAAATTGAAGAGATTCCGTTTTTACCCATTCAATTTTTTAAAACCCATAAGGTTGTAAGCACTACGGAACCTATTAAAAAAATATTTACGAGTTCAGGTACAACCGGTCAGACTACCAGTAAACATTTAGTTAGTGATTTATCGGTTTACGAAACTAGTTTTGAAGCTGCTTTTAAATACTTTTATGGCCCCATTGAAGATTATGTAGTATTGGCTTTATTACCTAGTTATTTGGAGCGCGACGGCTCCTCGTTAATATATATGGCCGATGCCCTTATAAAACAATCTCAGCAAGCCGAAAGTGGTTTTTATTTAAACGACTTAAAAGCTTTAAAGGATACCTTACTGAAATTAGAATCTGACAACCGAAAAGTTTTGCTAATTGGTGTTTCATTTGCCTTACTAGATTTGGTTGAATATCATCAGTTTCAATTAAAAAACACAATAATTATGGAAACTGGCGGTATGAAAGGTCGCCGAAAGGAACTTATACGTCATGAACTACATGATATTTTAAAGGCCGGTTTTGGTGTTAATGAAATACATAGTGAATATGGTATGACCGAGCTATTAAGTCAAGGTTACTCAAAAGGACATGGGATATTTAATTGCCCACCATGGATGAAAATACTTACCCGTGAAACCGAAGATGCACTAAGCATTCAAGAACCTGAAAAAACGGGCGGCTTGAATATTATAGACTTAGCAAATTTTAATTCTTGTTCTTTTATAGCCACTCAAGATTTAGGGAAAGTCAGTATTAACGGGGCTTTTGAAGTTATTGGTAGGTTTGACAACTCAGATATTAGAGGTTGTAATTTAATGGCACTGTAAGGAATACTAAAAACCACCGACTAAACCATTGCTATGAAAAAGAATGATTTTTTTTAGTTGGTTGGTTACAAGAAACGCCTCGATTTATCGAGGCGTTTTTTATTTTATTAGCTGTTACACCACCTTAATAATATAGGTATTTTTCTTACCCTTATTAAGTATGATATACTTATTATTAATTAAATCTGCTTCGGAAAGCTTGTATGCATCAGTAACTTTTTCTTTGTTTACCGATACTGAGTTTTCTTTAAGCGCACGTCTTGCTTCGCCATTAGAAGCTAAAAAGTTCGTTTGCGCAGCTAAAGCACCAATCATATCAATACCCGCATCAAAATCTGCTTTTGAAATTTCTGCTTGCGGTACGCCTTCAAAAACATCTAAGAAGGTTTTTTCATCTAAGGTTTTAATATCTGCTTTGAAGGTTTTACTAAAAAGAATATTAGAAGCCTTTTCAGCATTTTCAAAATCAGCAGCCGAATGTACAAACGTTGTTACTTCTTTAGCTAATCGCTTTTGAAGTAAACGTAAATGCGGTGTTTCTTGATGCGCCTTAACAAGTTCTTCAATAGTTTCTTTATCTAAAAAAGTAAATATTTTAATATACTTTTCAGCATCGGCATCCGATGTATTTAACCAAAACTGGTAAAATTTATATACTGATGTCTTATCGGCATCTAACCAAATATTTCCACCTTCACTTTTACCAAATTTAGAACCATCGGCCTTGGTAATAAGCGGACAAGTCATAGCATAAGCTTTCGCATCATCCTCGCTTGTCATACGTCTTACAAGCTCTGTACCTGTAGTAATATTACCCCATTGATCACTACCACCCATTTGTACAACGCAGTTATAATTTTTATATAAATGATAGAAATCATAACCTTGAATTAGTTGATACGTAAATTCGGTAAAAGACATACCTACATTACCTGCGTCTCCAGAAAAACGTTTTTTTACAGAGTCTTTAGACATCATATAATTAACGGTAATACGTTTTCCTACATCGCGTGCAAAATCGATAAATGAAAACTCTTTCATCCAATCATAATTATTCACTAATACAGGTGCATTATCCGCTTTAGAGTTAAAGTCTAAAAAACGAGATAATACCGATTTGATACCCGCTACATTTTTACTTAAAGCAGCTTCATCTAACAGATTACGCTCATCACTTTTACCGGACGGATCGCCAATCATTCCTGTGGCACCACCTACTAAAGCCATGGGTTTATGCCCCGCTTTTTCTAAGTGAACCAATAAAATAATAGGCACTAAACTTCCAATATGTAAGGAATCGGATGTTGGATCGAAACCAATATAGGCTGTGGTCATTTCTTTAGAAAATTGCTCCTCAGTACCAGGCATGATATCATGTACCATTCCGCGCCATCTTAAATCATCAACAAATGCATTTGCCATTCTATAACTTATATAAATTAAATAAGTACAAAGATAAAAATCAATACACAAAAGGCTCTATTTTCCTAATAATTCTTTATTTTGTAAATATGATTTTAGTTACTGGAGGAACCGGTTTAGTTGGTTCACATTTATTATACAAACTGATTACTGCAAACAAGTTAGTTAGAGCAACTTATAGAACTGCTAACAAACAAGAACTTGTTAAGCAGGTTTTCTCATACTATAGCCCTAATTACGAATATATTTTTAATAAAATTGAATGGGTTCAAGCCGATTTATTAGATATCCCACAGCTTAACGATGCTTTTAAAAATGTAAGTCATGTTTACCATTGTGCTGCTTTCGTTTCGTTTGCACCTAACGACTACCATAAATTGCGACAAACAAACATTACGGGCACCACAAATATTGTTAATTTAGGCATTAGTCATGAGGTTGAAAAACTCTGTTACGTTAGTAGTGTTGCCACCATTGGTGACACAGAAAACAACCGCCATGTAGATGAAGAAACGCCTTGGAATCCAGAAAAAGACAATAGTGTTTACGGAATTACGAAATACGGTGCCGAACTAGAAGTATGGCGTGGCACACAGGAAGGATTAGATAGTATTATTGTAAATCCGGGGGTTATTTTAGGTCCTGGTTTTTGGAACTCGGGCACAGGAAAAATATTTTCACAAGTTAACAATGGTTTACCCTTTTACAGTCCTGGACATGTAGCTAATGTTTCTGTTTTGGATGTTGTAGATGGTATGATTCAGCTTATGGAAGCCTCTATAAAAAACGAACGGTTTATAATGGTTGGCAACCACACACCTTATAAGGAATTCCTAGGGTTGATTGCTAAAAATTTAAATGCAAAACCACCACATATAGAAGCGAAACCTTGGATGTTAAGTGTGGCATGGCGATTGGACTGGCTGAAACATAAATTAACTGGTAAGCCTCGCGTATTGGTAAAGCAAATGGTTAAGTCTACTTTAAACAAAACCGTTTATGATTGCTCTAAAATTGAAAAGCAATTAAACTTTAAATTTACAAGTGTTGAAGATACGGTAGCGGCTATTTCAGAAAAATTTAATGCGGATCATTAAAACAGCCCTATTTAATAGGGCTGTTTTTTTTATTTTCTTTATTCGCATTTTTCTTCTCAGTTTGCTTTTTCAAAGAGCTCTCTAAATCTGATTCAATAATCGTTTTCATTGATTTCAAACTATCTTGCACCCTGCTTAAAATTTGGGCATAAGTTTCCGTGTGATACGAATAGTAGTTATTACTATTTAAAAACTGCAGGCTATCTATATTAAATCGTTGATATACGTACGTTTTAGGTACAATCCCGTTATTCTCTAACACACTTTTATTGGTTCCTTTTGCTGAAGACACTAAAGCTAATTCAATAAGAACGTCTACCATCGTATCTTCTGAAATAAGATTCTCTGGCTTTTTAGGTCCATTAGGATTACCGCAACTAAACAGCACGGCTAACAATAATACATATATTAGACTTTTTTTCATCGGTTAAAGGTTAAACGTTTTGCTGCTTTTTCTTTACTAAATTTACTGTGTTGATAGACTAAACTACCATTTAAAATGGTATGTGTAACACGCGACTTAAAGGTAGCTCCTTCAAAAGGAGACCAGCCACATTTATACATGATGTTTTCTTTTTTAACCGTCCACGGATTATTTAGATCCACAATTACTAAATCGGCAAAATAGCCTTCTTTTATAAACCCACGTTTTTCAACTTGAAAAAGGATGGCTGGGTTATGACACATTTTCTCTACTATTTTAGCCACAGGAATTTTACCTTGATGGTATGTTTCTAACATAGCCACTAAAGCATGCTGAACCAATGGTCCTCCAGATGGTGCTTTTAGATAATTATTTGTTTTCTCGTCTAGTGTATGTGGAGCATGATCGGTAGCAATAACATCTATTCTATCGTCTAATAAGGCTTTCCATAATCCATCGCGGTCCGTTGCTGTTTTAACTGCTGGGTTCCATTTTATATGCGTTCCTTTCTTATCGTAATCCTTATCCGAAAACCATAAATGGTGCACACAAACCTCAGCCGTAATTTTCTTATCCTTTAAAGGAATTTTATTTGAAAACAATTCGGTTTCTTTTGCCGTAGATAAGTGAAAAACGTGTAAACGTGCCCCTGTTTTTTTAGCTAACTCAATAGCTCTAGATGATGATAAATAGCAGGCCTCTTCACTACGAATTAAAGGGTGACAACTAATAGGAATGTCCTCGCCGTATTTTTCTTTATATGTTTCTAAGTTTGCCTTAATAGTTGCTTCGTCTTCACAATGAACAGAAATAACCATATCGGTACTCGAAAATATTTTTTCAATAACCGCAGGATCATCCACTAACATGTTTCCTGTTGACGAACCTAGGAATAATTTTAATCCTGCAACCTCTTTGGGGTTTACCTTTAATATTTCGTCTAGATTATCATTAGTTCCACCAAACATAAAGGAGTAGTTAGCATAAGATGTTTCTGCAGCTATGGCAAATTTTTCATCTAACTTCTCAACCGTAGTAGTTTGTGGATTGGTATTAGGCATTTCAATAAATGAAGTAATACCACCTGCAATAGCAGCTTTAGATTCGCTAGCAATATCTGCCTTATGTGTTAAACCAGGCTCTCTAAAATGCACTTGATCGTCTATAACCCCAGGTAAAACGTAGTTACCTTCGGCATCAATAACTTTAACTTGCGATGATTTTACACTAATTAGCGGTGCAATTTCTTTTATAACATCATTTTCGATATAGATATCACCTTCAAAAATAGTTCCCTCATTAACTATTTTTCCATTCTTAATTAATAATGCTGTTGGTACACTCATATTTATTTTTTTCTAAAAAAACTTTTAATTTTCATATTTAAAACCCCTAAAATAGCTTCCGAAATAATACCGCTACTCATTTTAGATTTTCCTTTGGATCTGTCGGTGAAAATAACAGGTATTTCTACAATATTAAACCCCTCTAAATGGGCTTTAAATTTCATTTCTATTTGAAATGCATAGCCTACAAATTTTATAGCATCTAAATTAATTGTTTCTAAAACCTGACGTTTATAGCATACATACCCTGCTGTAGTATCATGAATTTTCATACGCGTAATAAGTCGTACATATTTAGATGCAAAATAAGACAATAGTATTCTACTCATGGGCCAATTTACAACATTTACACCGGTAACATAACGTGAGCCTACGGCTAAATCGGCTTGATCTGAATGGCAGGCATTATATAAACGTATTAAATCGGTTGGGTTATGCGAAAAATCGGCATCCATTTCAAAAATGTAACTATAGTCTCGCTCCAAACACCATTTAAATCCTGCTATATAAGCAGTACCTAAACCTGTTTTCTTTTGTCTTTGAAGTAGAAATAGTTGATGTGGAAACTCGGCTTGTAACTCAGTAACCTTCTTAGCTGTTAAATCGGGTGAATTATCATCAACAACTACAATATGAAACGCTTTTTCTTGAGAAAACACCGCTCTAATAATAGCTTCGATATTCTCAATTTCGTTATATGTAGGAATGATGACAATTGTGTCTGACATTACAGGCTGTTATTTTTTAGCAAATGTAAACTATTTAAAAGATACTTTTTTTTAAATATTCCTTAAAATATTAGATATAAGTACAATAATTTATAATAATTTTACACCATGCTTCGCACTGTTTTTTCAAATGACCTATTTACTTTATTAATTGTTATTGGGCTAATTCTAATAACGGTTACAAAGGTTTTATTTGCAAAACGTTTTCAGGATTTTATTCTTGTATTAGGAAACTCTAAGTATTTAAAAATATATGCTAAAGATCAGAAGTTTTTAGATGTTTTTGATGGTTTGCTATTTGTGAATTTTGTTTTAGCTGTTTCTATTTTTGGCTATATTAGCTATAATCACTTAGCCTATAATTTAGATGTTTCTGCACAAACACTTTTTAAGATTGCAGCAATAACTGCCCTATTTTTGGTTATAAAAACCTTATTAGAGCGCCTAATAGGCAGTGTATTTGAAATTGATTTTTTAATTGACAAATACCTGTTTCAGAAAACCAGTTATAAAAATTTCCTAGGTATTATTTTGATGCCTATAAATGCCATACTTCTTTATGGATCTTTTATTTCGGAGGCTAGTTTATATATTATTTCAGGCTTAATTTTAATCATTTTTATAATCGGCCAAATCACAACTATTAAGTCTTATCAAAATCTTATTAAACAGAATATGTTTTATTTTATTTTGTATCTTTGCGCACTTGAAATAGCACCTTATATCATTTTATACCAAATGGCTATAAATATTTAGTGCTTCAATTTAAAGAAAACAATTATGAAAGTGAAAACAATTTTAGTATCTCAACCAGAACCTAAAATAGAAAATTCGCCATACTTTGATCTTCAGGAAAAGCAAAAGGTAAAAATTGATTTTAGACCCTTTATACATGTAGAAGGCGTAGACACCAAAGAAATTAGACAACAAAAAGTAGATTTATCTAAATATACTGCAATTATATTAACAAGTCGTAATGCTGTAGATCACTTTTTTAGAGTTGCTGACGAAATGCGCTTTAAAGTTCCTGACAGTATGAAGTATTTCTGTCAATCGGAAGCTGTTGCTTATTACCTTCAAAAATATGTTGTTTATAGAAAACGAAAAATTTATGTTGGTAAACGTACATTTGCAGATTTATCGCCTTTAATAAAAAAATACAAAGGTGAATCGTTTTTACTACCAACTACCGATAAACTAAAACCGGAAGTTCCAGAAACATTAAATGCTTTAAATGTAGAATGGAAAGAAGCTATTTTTTACAGAACTGTAATTAGTGATTTATCGGATTTAGCAGATGTGTATTACGACATTTTAGTATTCTTTAGTCCTTCTGGAATTGAGTCTTTATTTCATAACTTTCCAGATTTCGAACAAAAAGATACGCGCATAGCTGTTTTTGGAAACACCACTATTAAAGCGGTAGAATCTCATGGTTTACGTGTGGATATTGCTGCTCCAACACCTGAAACTCCATCTATGACTATGGCATTAGAAAAATATATTAAAGAGGCTAACAAGAAGAAGTAACCCCTTTATATAGCTATAAAAAAGCCGAATTGATTATGGCAATCAATTCGGCTTTTTTGGTTTTATATTTTTCATATACTTATCTAACAATTAGCTTCTTAGTGCTTGTAATTCCATTTGACTGGATACGCATTAAATAAACACCAGGAGCTAATTTAGCGATGTTTAAATGATTATCACCAAAAGAAATAATGCTAGAGGCTATTAGCTTACCTGTAATATCGTAAATACCCAAACGTGCATTATTTGAAAAATTTGATGTTATTGTAACGCGTTCTTTAGCT